>CAYTQR010000001.1:0-27923 GCA_964440045.1 uncultured Planctomycetaceae bacterium
TTACTTATCTGAATGGTTCATAATCATTTTTCGTGCGTGTTGGTCGAGTGTAATTTGGATTCGGATAAAATTTATCACAGACATTACAACGCCAGCCATTATCTTTTACTGTTAATGGTACTCTCGTTGGCGGAGATGAGTCTAAACACTTACCACAGTATCTACTAGTATAATCTTTCTTAGAAATATAAGTCCCTGTATTTGTATCAAAGTCTAAATCATCTTTTTGTAATGATGCAACACTATCCACAGAGGAAGCATTTTTTCTATCAACTTCTTTTTTCAGCTTATCTACATATTCATAGCCTCTATGTGTAATTTTAAAAGAGGTTCCTTCGTAACCCTTTTCCTCGACAAGATTGTTTTCAATAAGTTCATTTAATGCATACTCCCATTTTGCGACAATTCGTGCCTCCTGAGATGGAACCATATTCTTGCTATTAGTTTTAATGATGACCCCATCAGAATGAGAAATTTTAAGAACGTACCCACTTTTATCTTTTGACGCCTCAGTTAGTAATTCTTTTGCCTCATCACTTATTTTTATTTCATCTATGCTATCATAATCACCTAAATTCGCAGGCAGTGATTCTATTTTGTTTGTTTGGAAATATTCGTTGTTATTGATAGTAATTATCAAATGGTCTAAAAAACTATTCTCAAAATTTTTCCTATCGCATTCATGCAATAAACCTTTAGTTTGCATGTCTTTCTTGAAAGCGACTAATTTATCATATTGGTCTTTATTAAATTCTGTGGGTTTAATATTTTCCTTCAAAAAATAAACCATAGCGGGCTTCCCTGAGATAGTATGGGAGTCTATTTCATGAGCGGTGCCGCTCTGAGCGTCTAATGTTGGGGTGCCTAAGCGATGCAAAAAAATTCCAACTAATAAATCACATCTTTCTAAAATTCTTTTATCTATAATTCGTTGTGGGTGATTCCCCATTTCCGGCGCAGTATGTGTGTCCCAAGCTATAGGCAATAATACTATTTTTTTGTCTTCTGAGTGAAGACCGTTCCATTTATGAATAACATTTCGAGCTATTTGCCGTTCGTTGACTGCATCACTAGGAAAAGCAATCATAACTTTGTAAATGGCAGCTTGATATGGCATTTTTCACTTCCTTATTTCGTTATCTTCTAAAATCCTACCGGCCAATAAAAACAGGTAAACAATTTTCAGGCAGTATATACTGCATCGCTAAAGGCGAGTATGGGCAGAAAAATAAAGGCAAGGAAAAACAGGCCTACGGCAAAGGCTGTGCCTTTACCAAATTTTTCGGCAAGAGCTAAACAAACTATGAATCCGACAACAAAGTTGACTACCGGAATAAACATAAGTATCAGCCACCAGCCTGGTTTTGAGACGACTTCCAACATAATATAAAAGTTATAGAATGGGATGATCGCAGCCCAGCCTGGCCGACCTGCTTTTTCAAAAACCTTCCACAAAGAGACAAGTATAAGAACGACAATGATAAGTTGTATTAAATTCGCCATTTTTAAATCCTTTCAAAAAATAGTCTTTATCCTGCGGTTGTTTCCTCGGTGTTTAATCTGTCGTAATTGTACGCCCTTTCCCTACGAATTCAATCGATTTTTAAGGGGTTAAAAAGCAAGAAAAATAGCCACTAAGACACCAAGGCACAAAGTGTTATTATGTTATTTTTCGGTTTGAATTGAGGACTTTTTGTGGTGGCCTATGGTTTTATACCCCTTTGCTCCCGTTCGTCGATTCCTGAAGCAAAAACCCCCTGTTTTTGGGGGGTCTGGGAGATTCTAAACGGACATTAAACCTAACCAAACCCGCCGTAAAACGGCGGGCTAAATATCGTCGCCGTGCCGGCGACGGCTAAACATTTCGGCAGAACGCGCAAGTAAAAACTTGCGCAAACTGCCGAAATGAAATTTTTTTCAAATTTCTATCCCCCTACCAAACAACCACTTACGATTTTGGCCCCAAAAATAATCGCCCAAATATCGGTAAAAACGCGCAAGTTTTTGTGTAATATAGAGGGACTTATGTGCCCTCTGAAACGCAAAATTGTTAATCGCTGATTACGCTGATTGCGTGGAAGTAATTAAAAAATAATCCGGTAAATCTGCGAGATCTGTGATGAAAAATAAGGAGATAAAATGTATTTAAACCTTCGCATTAAAGTACCTAATATTATTGAATATATTTGCGTATGGTTTCTGCTGCGCTATCGAAAGAGGCACTTCGGCTTTGCATTCCGCAAGATAAAACTTACGCAGGGCAAATGCGCTATCGTCAGTGCGGAGGATTTTGACGAGCTGAACAAATACAAATGGCACGCGAGAGACAATCACGGCAATACCTTTTATGCCTTGCGGTGCGGAGAACGCAAAAACGGCAGGAAAAGATTCGTGCAAATGCACCGGGCAGTTATGAGATATGATGGGCCGTTGCTTGTGGACCATATAAACGGGGACGGGCTCGATAACAGAAGGGCCAATCTGCGAGTTGTTACGGCGGAGCAAAATAGCTACAACAGGAGGAAAATATCGAGGCGGTGCAGTTCAAAATATAAGGGAGTCAGCTGGGTTGGAAGAGAAGGCAGATGGCAGGCGCTTATCCGTTATAAAGGAATAAAGAAGTTTTTAGGTTATTTCGATGACGAAATAGAGGCGGCAAAGAGATATGACGAGTCGGCAAAAGAGCTATATGGCGAATTTGCATTTTTAAATTTTAATTAACCGGCGAATTAAGGTTCGAGCGGTTTTTCGGCCGGGGGGTAAATCTTTCAAGATAAGCAGGTTATGAAAAATAAAAAATTACTGAACAAGGCTTTAACGCCTGTCGTATCATTTAATAGAAAAAGTGAATAAAAGAAAAATAAGGGAATATGATCTTCTTCTCATCCTCCTAAGAATCATATAAGTCGTGGCGGCCTTTAGAGCACTAAAGGCCGCTTTTTTTATGTCCTGCAATTACAATAGTTTAATTCCTGCTTTGGAGCATTTCTCAATAATATCTTCAGGCCAGATACTGGCGTGCACTTCGCCGATATGCAGTTTGCTCAGCAGGAACATACACAATCTTGACTGTCCGATACCGCCGCCGATGCTCAGGGGAAGTTCGCCATTGAGCAGTCTTTTGTGCCATTTGAATTCTTTTCGAGCTGTTTCATTTCTGATTTCGAGCTGTTTCAGCATAGCATCTTTATCGACCCTGATACCCATCGAGCTTATTTCAAAGCCTCTTTTGAGAACCGGATACCACAGAAAGATATCGCCGTTAAGACCTTTCCTGCCCTGCCCTGTCGGCGTTGTCCAGTCATCATAGTCCGGGGCCCTGCCATCGTGGACTGTGCCGTCGGCAAGTTCGCCTCCGATACCGATGATAAATACTGCTCCGTGTTTTTGGGCGATTTTATCTTCCCGCTCTCTTGGGGCGAGGTCCGGATACATTTGGAGCAATTCTTCGGTATGAACGAACTGTATTTCTTTCGGCAGAATCGGTTTTATTTGCGGATAGAGACTATAGATATGTTTTTGGGTTTCAGATATTGCGCTATAAATTTTCCGCACTATATCTTTGAGAAAATCCAGATTCCGCTGTTCTGCGGTAACGACCCTTTCCCAGTCCCACTGGTCAACATAAAGAGAATGAAGGTTATCGAGCGATTCTTCGTCAGGCCTTATAGCATTCATATCGGTATAGAGCCCTTCGCCCGGCCGGAAATCGTAATCGGCAAGAACCATTCGTTTCCACTTGGCCAGAGAAAATACCACCTCGGCATCCGCTTCATTGTCGTCTTTTATCTGAAAAGTTACCTTTCGTTCGATGCCGTTAAGGTCATCGTTAATGCCTGAGCCTTTGCGGACAAAGAGAGGGGCAGAGACCCGCTGAAGATTCAAATTCCGCCCAAGCGTCTGTTGAAAATAGTCTTTTATCTGTTTAACAGCTTTTTCAGTCTCCCTTATCGAGAGCATTGATTTATACTGCGGGTCGATATAAAGGTCAGACATTTCGCATTCCTTAAAAAGTTTTACGGTTTTTGATGGTTTGTTATTCATAAAAAACAGCCCCGATGAAATCGGGGCTGCAAATCCGTCTGAACAAGTCCGTTCGTCAAACGGCTATTTAGAAGCCACCCCAAAACCTCATTCGGGCTGCAAATGGCTCTTTTTGCCGCTGGACTGCGTCAGACAAAAACCGCTTTATCTACGGATAAAGCTGATTTGTCTTCCTTGCCGGCGGACAAAAATTTCTCATTTTCACCATCAAAGCAGGTTTTGGGATGACTTCTCGGCAAATCATCTCATATGCACTACAATTTCAACTCTTCTGTTTCTTGCCTTGCCGCTTGCGGTAGTATTTGGAGCAACCGGTCTTCCCGCTCCGCAACCTATAGCTCGAAGGCTGCCGTCGGGTATACCGTTGGAATTAAGATGACGCAGTACCGAAAGAGATCTTTCGGAAGACAGTTGCCAGTTGTCTTTCCAATTGGATTTCTTTATCGGGTCAGCATCTGTATGGCCGACGATGTCTATCATTCTGCCGCTGTATTTTTCATTCAAAACTGAGACGATATGGTTGAGGTCTCCCTTGGCGCTTGACTTGAGAGATGCCTTTCCAGAACCAAACAGAATCGTATTCGGCAAGGTGACTGTAATCGTCCCAGCCGTTGAGTCAAGATCGACCTGATAATCTCCAAATCCTGTAACCTCTCCCGGGCTCTGGTTGCGTTCTTCTATCTGCTGCCTGAGTCCCTCAATCGTCTGTTCGCCTTCTGCGAGCCTTGTTGCAAGTTCCTCTTTTTCAGCGGCACTGCTGCCAAGCGTATCGCGGCAATTCTCGTACAAACCCTTAAGGTTCTGATGTTCAACATTTAACGCTTTGTATTTTTTCTTATAGCTCGTAGGGATTGTGCAGCCGCTGATAAGGCTATACGATACTATTACGATTGTTAGAAGTGCGATTTTCCTGGTCAGAGCGTTCATAATATACTCCTTTATTTTATTTAAATGAATATTCAATTCGTTTTTTCAGCGGTACCAAAGAAACTGCAACCAATTTATTACCGCATCATGCAGCATCATAACCACAAAGAGCGCGATTGACAAGAAGGGACCATAAGGAATTTGCCTGATTTTCTTAAAAAACATAGAAATTAGCGCCCAGCTGAGTCCGAAAAAGGGAGCGACGAAAAACGCGACCACTACCGGCCATGGACCCAGCACAGCACCTGCAGCACCCATGAGATGAACATCTCCAAGGCCCATTGCCTCCCTTCCAAACGCAAAAGTACCGAAGATTCGAGTTGCCCAGACAATCCCGCAGCCTATGAAATAGCCCCAAAGACTTCCGCAAACTCCAGCAATAACAGGTAGTTGTGAAAAATCTATCCACCAATTTTTAAATTGAGGTACATTTTTATATAGTTTAAAACTTACAAAAGCCCCGACTAAAATCGGCAACAGAAAAACTACCTCTTTTAACATTTCAAGACGGTGATTGTAGTTTTTATCCGGTGCTTGCTCAGTTTGAGAATTTTCAACATCGGGATTTTCGGTATCGGAATTTTCGCCATTATAACTTCCTTTTATTCTGCCGGTCAGGAGCAACAGCATGGAAATAACCAACCCCGCCAAGCCACCTGCCGCTATTATGGCCACTTTCGCCGAAGCTGTGGGAAAAATATCGTAACTGCGTATAATCACAGGGTCATAGAAAAACGGCCCTGCCGCCGAAGCTATAAAACCTGCTGCCGTAACAATCCAGCAGACAGTAATCGGTATGACCTGTAATTCCAAATCGATTGCCGAAGACGCCAAAAAAGCTGACAGCATTACAATATGCACAAGGTACAGCAAAAAACCGCCTTCAATAAAGCCGCCAACCCCTCTTCTTATGGACGTCATAAAGTAAACTACATAAACGAACACGAAGAGCAAGGCTGTCAGCAGTTCAACAATAAAATATCGGGGCGAAATCTTCGCTTTGCACTGACGGCATTTACCGCACAAAATCAGCCAGGAAACAAGCGGAATATTATCGTAGAAATGAATCAGAGTTTTGCACGATGGACACGCCGAGCCGGGCCGAACAATTGACAGATCCTTCGGCAGCCGATAGATTACGACATTGAGAAAACTGCCTACGCAAGCACCAATTGCGAAGAGAAAAGATATTGTCAGCCATTCCGGAATAATAGTCATATTTTTTTATCACAGATTTCGCTGATTACATTGTAAATAAATCATTTTAATCTGTGTAATCAGTGATTAATTAAAGCTGTTTATCTACTACACCGGCGACTTTCATCTGCAAGCCAAACAGACGGATAAATCCTGTCGCATCTGTCGGGTCATACTCGTCGCCCATTGTGAAACTTGCCAGCTTCGTACTGTAAAGACTCTTTGGGCTTTTAATCCCAGCCGGCGTGCAGCGGCCTTTATACAGCTTCATTTTTACCGTGCCGGTAACGTTCTGCTGCGTTACATCTACAAACGCATCGAGAGCATGGCGAAGTTGACAAAACCATTGGCCGTTATAGACCATCTCAGCATATTTCAGCGCGATTTGCTGCTTGTAATGCAGCATTTGGCGGTCGAGAGTTAAGGTTTCAAGGGCTTTGTGAGCCTCGACAAGTATAGTACCGCCGGGCGTTTCGTAAACGCCTCGTGATTTGATACCAACGAGACGATTTTCAACAACATCAGCCTGTCCAACCGCGTGTTTGCCGCCGATTTTATTAAGCCGTTCGATAATCTGTACGGGACCTGTTTTTTTGCCGTTCAAACTGACGGGGATTCCCTTTGAAAAACCAATCGTAACATACTGCGGCTTGTTCGGCGCCTTGGAAACAGGATTCGACAAAACAAACAAACGGTCTAATGGTTCGTTTGCAGGGTCTTCCAGCTCAGCGCCTTCGTGACTTATGTGCCACAGATTGCGGTCGCGAGAATATATTTTCTTCACACTCTGCTCAATCGGTATTTTATGCTTTTTGGCATACTTGATAGCAGCTTCTCTGCTTGTCAGTTCAAATTTAGGGTCTTTCCACGGCGCGATGATTTTCAGATTCGGAGCAAGCGCCATATATGTAAGCTCGAAACGCACCTGGTCGTTGCCCTTTCCCGTAGCTCCGTGAGCGACGCCGATGGCGCCTTCGGCCTTGGCAATCATTACCTGATGTTTTGCGATTAACGGCCGGGCGATACTCGTGCCGAGCAGATAGCCGTTTTCGTAAACCGCCCCGCTCTTTAACATCGGCCAAAGGTATTCGGTAACGAATTCTTTTCGCAGGTCCTTTACGATGCACTTTACAGCTCCGGAGGCAAGCGCCTTTTTCTTAATGCCGTCGAGTTCTTCAGCCTGGCCGAGGTCGGCGGCAAACGCTATAACGTCGTAGCCGTAGGTTTCTTTCAGCCAAGGCAGAATTACACTCGTATCGAGTCCGCCGCTGTAGGCGAGAACAACCTTTTTATTCGACGATTTTGCCATTAAAAACCTCCTTAAAATTCAGCCACAGAGCATATCTTTTATTATAGTCACAGAGAACGCAGAGGTCACAGATAATTTTTTTAATCGTTTTTCAAAACTACTTCGTCGTATTCAAGCTCAAAGCGGAGTTTGTGTCTTGCTTCCTGCTGGGCTAAAGAGACAAAAAGCTGTTTAGCTGTCGCATCCTTGACGAGATTAGCAAGGGTGGTGTAAAGCTGAAAGGCCTTTTTCTCCTTTTTCATCGCAAAAACAAGTACAGTCTGGTAGTCCATATCGCCCGTAGGTTCAACATCAGCGACATAGTCTGCGATTTTCAAGTCAGCAACCTTTTTATCGCTCACGTGAAAGATACCGCCTTTCTTGATATCTTCAAGCTGTTTTCTATGGTCTTTTTCTTCAACGGCGAACTCTTCAAAAACCTTGGCCATCTCGGGATTGTTCGTCTTTGCCACAAGGTTGGTGTAGAGTTTGTAGGCCTTTATCTCATTTTCAATCGCGAAATCAAGAATGTCATCACTGATTTTAAATTTTTCCATAATTTTACCCTTTCAGTAAATTGCGTTTCTAAAATTATAAGGGATTTTGGTTGCAAGGCAATAAAAAAGGCCGGGGGTAAATCTACCCCGGCCCTTTATTAGCCGCAAAGGCAACTGATTTAGCCACAGAGCATATTTCATATATTTAGCCCGCCGTTTCACGGCGGGCTAAATATATTTCCCTCTATGGCTGATTTTACTTATTACCGAACTTATTGAAATGAACAATTTTTTTCAACGGTCTTTTGGGCACGTGCAGGACATCTTTTTCATCGAGATAATATTTCGTATCCTCTGTCGCCGCATCTTCCATAACAGGCTCTTCGGCAGGTTTGCCTAAAGCCACCACCGAATCGATTTTGTATTTTTCGTCTATATCTAAAACTTGAGCTATCTTCTCTCTGTCAATCAACCCCAGCCAGCAGGAACCAATATTTTTGCTCCACACCGCTAATAAAATATTTTCTATCGCAGCAGCAGCGTCAACCGAAGCGTCTTTTTTGATTTTGGTATCGCCGAGCACGACAATATAGGCTACCGGCCTTTGGTCAGGCGTGGGGTTTCTCTTGGGTTTTACGTGCCCTGCCCAGGCCAATGCCTCGAAAAGTTTTTCACAGACGCCCGGCTCATCTACAATAATATATTCAAGCGACTGGACATTGGCGCCTGCAGGTGCGCACCGGGCCGTTTCGACCAATTCAATCAGCAAATTCCTGTCGAGCTTTTCCTGACTGAATCGTCTTATGCTCCGTCTGCTTTTTATTAAACTGATAATATCCATAGCAAAAAACTCCCCTGTCGGCCTAAACAAGTCAAAAATGGGCGGTATTGGACTTGAACCAACGACCTCCTGCATGTCGAGCAGGCGCTCTAACCAACTGAGCTAACCGCCCATATTTACAAGTCATTATCGTTTTCTTAAGATGAAAATCAAGGTAAAAACCCCCACCCCCCGCATTCGCGAGGGTAAACTCCAGGGTGGGGACTAATCGAAAAAACTCTTTATTTCCTCAATACTTCAAAAATATCATTATATTTTGGGTCAATTTGCTCAGGCCTGGTCCAAACAGCCAGTTCAAGACTTTTTCTGCACGGGCAGTCGTCATCACAGATAGTTTGGCCGGACTGTAAAACAGTTTTGATTAATTCTACCGCATTTGCTGTTGCCTGATTGAGATTGCCTATGATTTCCTGCAGGAGCGTCTGGGCATCCTTTTTCTCACTCGGCTGGCGCCAGCAATCGTAATCGCTGATAAGCGTAACCAAAACAAAGCACATCTGCGCTTCTCTTGCCAGTTTTGCTTCCGGCATTGCGGTCATTCCTATAAGCTGGCCGCCCCATTTCTGATGCAGAAGCGATTCAGCCCTTGTCGAAAATTGGGGCCCTTCCATACATATATAAGATACATCTGAATGCACTGTCGAACTCACAGCTTCGGCAGCACTTGAAAACACATCTTGCAGTCTCTGGCAGTAGGGATGAGAAAATTCACAATGCACAGCACCAATATCATCAAAGAAAGTATTCTGCCTTTTAAATGTTTTGTCGATTACCTGGCCTACTATTGCCAGGTCTTTTGGTTTTATTTTCTTCTCAAGCGAGCCAACGGCGCCGCTTGCAATAACCGTATTTACGCCGAGCTTTTTAAGTGCAAAAATATTTGCCGCGTAAGGCACAGTTGATGGGTTGAACTTATGTCCATCGCCATGGCGGTTTATAAAGGCAATTTGTTTGCCGGCAAATGTACCTGTCAAAATCTTCCCGCTTGGCGAGCCGAAAGGAGTATCCACCGCAACTTTATCGACATTCTCAAGCTGCCCGGCCAATACATCTCCAAGTCCTGACCCGCCTATTAATCCTATCGGGTTTGTCACATTATCCTTTCTCTATGTGGGATGACTTCTACTATAGTTTCCAATTTGAAGCGTCTTTTACAAGCTTGTTCTGAACTACCATACCTATAGCGGTAGTAAAGATAAGCAAAACCGGCAAAAACCAGTTGTGCCCATTGACAAGAGAATTTACATAATCAGTCGCTTCGGCCTGATTTTGTTCATAAAGATGCAAAAGTGCAAGCAAGCCAACCAGAACCAGCACAGAGCCGCTAAGGCTTGTAAACAGCATTACGGAAATCTTGAAGACTATAAACGAAATCATACCGCCTGCAATAATGCCTACAATGACGCCGGCCCAGATATATTGTTCCGGCAATCCGCAGGCAAACCAGATGCCGCCGGTAATTATTCCGCCCGCCACAGCGCCAAGGATGCTCACCGCCCATCTCATAAGCGGTACTGACAGAACGGCAAGAACAACCAAACCGATGATTCCGCCCCATAGCACCGAACCAAGCATTTCGCCGACTTGCATACCGCCAAAAAGCCCGAGCATACCAAAGCAGACCACTGCAAGTACCTTAAAGATTCGCCAGCCATAGAGCATATAAACAGCACCGAAAGATACAGCCATCAATGCCTGCAGCCAATCAAGCGTGCTGATCTGCTCCCAGATTAAATCTATTGGAATAACACTGGCTTGCGAAACTTCTTTGCCGACCTCAGCAAGAATAAAAAGAGTATTCATCCCGCACCTTCTTTCTTTTTAACTTCAATTTCTATAGTTTTCGGCTTTGCCGGCGAAAGAAGCAACTGCACAAACGCTCCAAACGCTGTCATCGCCGTAAAAACAAGCCCATAAAACCCCGGTCTTTGGGCTATATAACTAATTGGCTGGGAACCTTTGTAAAACAGCAGGATAATCATACCGGCGAAAATCAGTCCCGCTCCGAACATCGCGGCAGTTACGGAAACAAACAACCTGCCCGCCGCTATCGCCAATACCACGATTATAATAACAGCAAAACCCGCCCCGGCATAACTTCCTGTACCTGCCTCAGCTATTACTTTTTTAGCCCTGCCGGCAAAATACGATGCCATTTCATTCGTTATCTCTATCGCTTGCGGTGCGGGAATGACCACACCCTTCTGTTCATACTGGGGCCAGGTCGGATAAGGATATTCTGTAACAAAATCATCTGCTGTAATATCATCAGGATTATAGTTCTGGTTGGCATCGTAAAATTCAACCATAGGCGCCTTGTTTTCCGAAGCGGCCAGGCCGCCTGCCAGGATTATCATAACAACCAAAACGCTGATGACGGCACCGAATAAGCCAAGTACAATTTCGCTGATAAGCGCCCCTGTTAGAAGCCCAATTACACAGGCTATCAGAACTATACCGGCTGGATATTGGCCGACAGCGAAAACACCTGCCGCGGCAATCGCCGCCCCTGCAAGTGCGCCAAGCAGTCTTTTCCAGCGCAACCCGGACAGCCAGATACAAAGTCCTGTCAGAACAATTAATATACCCGGCCCTGTCAGGAGCTGGCCCTGAAATTTTTGAGCAAGACTCTGATAGTATTCTAATGCTTCAAGCATAATTCGCTTCGGTTTTTGCCGTTAAAATAACTAATCTATTTATCGGCCTTGCAAGGGTAAAGTGCTTAAAAAATTGCCGTCAAATGCGATTTCAGCATTAAAAATACCGAAAAAGACGAAAATGAGGAAATGCGGATGAGAGGAGTTGAACCTCCACGAGCCTAAGCCCACAGGCACCTGAAGCCTGCGCGTCTGCCAGTTCCGCCACATCCGCTTAAAACTTCTAATCTCGTAATGACAAACACTTTAGCAATTTAGGCGTTTCGGTCAAGCAAAATCATACCTTGGACCAGGCCGGCCAGGGAAATAAAAAAGGGCTGCAAGAAATCACCTTACAGCCCTTTTATTTAGATAAAGTCTTTGTGAGCTTACATACCCGCGAGCCACCATTCTGCGAACTCACGCAAATCGGCCAAATTGACCTGGCTATCACAGGTAAGGTCCGCTCCGTCACATTCGCCACAATCGGTTTGGAACCATTGCAATGCAAATTTAGCAAAGTCCACAAAGTTCACAGCACCGTTGTGGTTGATATCGCTGCTAAGAAATTCATAAGCACCCATATCCACGATGTCGCTGTCGTTGCAGTCTCCATCTATAAATCGCTCAAGACCATCTAAATCAAATAGTGTTGGTTCAACTGTGTTACCATCACCGTCAAGGTTGGCATAATCCGGTGGAACCGAATAGTTATTGCCGGCATCTATGCAGGGCGAATCCGACAGCAGCCGATAATTGCCTTCAACAGGATTTACAAAACATGGATCAACATTGATGTTACTATTGTTAACATCCGAAAGAATACTCACCTCCTGAGAAGTCAAAACCCTACTATAAAGCCGTACCTCATCGAGCATACCATCAAAATCGTAGCGTCCGCTTCCAAATCGTATAGGAGAGTTGCCACTGGCATCCATGATCGAGGATGCGCTGCCATCAAAAGCCCCGACTTCCACCTCTGCTTCAAGACCGTCTATATATATTTTGCTGGCCGTTTCTGCTGACCTGTCAAGAACAAAGGCAGCATGATGCCACTCGCCCGGAGCAAGTCCCATGTCTTTCAGGGATTGTTTGGTTGTCACGGTCAAATACCCTTGTCCATTGCGAAACTGAAGCTTACCGGCGTTAATGCGTATTTCCCACCAATAATCTTTATAAGTTTCTTGATATAGAAAACGATTGGCGTACCTGATAAGAGTGCTATCGCCAAAATTCTCTTGCGGGACATAGCCTGGTGTGCGTGGATCCCGAGATCTTGGCCTGTTGTTTGGGTCATGCGGGAAGTTTACGTCGTCGCACCATGGTTTGCCCGGCTGATTGTAGTCAGTGTCATTGAACCATAATGCCCAGGTGTGCTCGTCTGTCGCCGGGTGCTCGCCGAGCTCAAATATAGCTCCACCAGGGTCGTAAGTTACACTAACATCATTTGGTATGCCGGCAGGGTAAGGCGGTGCGGCATCGCTGCCCGGCAGGGCGCCAAATGGGTACTTGTCGTTGCCGTAATGAAAATCGGCGCTGGTCCGGCGTATGCCGTCGTCCACCCAGAAAAGATTGGCGTCCCAGGGTAAATTAGAATCTGCCGATACATTATAATCCTCGATTTTTGCGTCTGATACAGGTGTGGCGCCAATGAAAACATCGGTCGTTAAAGGACTGGCGCTATGAATCTCAAAATTCATATAGAACTTGCGATCTGCGTCAGTATCAGGGTTCCACGGTGGTGGTAACCAGCCGCCCTGGATATCGCTGTAGGCAATGGCAGGATAACTATTAGCATCATTGTAAATCTGCGGATCGTTTGGTGCAACGTTACCCCACAGGATACAGTTGACAATCGTCGGGCTGCTGTTGTTATTGCATACCCCACCGCCATTGGCATCTGCTATGTTTTCGGTGAACGTACAGTTAGTCACTTTCGGGCTGCTGCTATCGTTGCACATACCACCTCCATAATCAGCCGAGTTTCCACTGAATATGCAGTTGGTTATCTTTGGGTTACTGTCATTACTGTTGTGTATTCCGCCGCCGTTGGCATTTGCTATATTTTCAGTGAATATGCAGTTAGTTACAGTCGGGCTGCCGGAGATATTGTACATTCCGCCGCCGGCGTCATATGGGGAAGAACCATTAGCGTTGCCGGCGGTTATAGTAAAGCCATCCAAAACAGCAGTTTCATCAACGCTATTGGCCGTCACCACGTGATAACTATTGTCTGGATTGACGTCAGATATACCGATGTCGCCGCTTAAAATCGTTTCGTACCCCCTGGCATTCGGGTCAAGCTCACCAAATCCGGCATAACCACCTTTAATTTTCACTCCGTTGACAAGCTGAAATGTGGCTTCTTGGTCATTGACATCGACTTCGGTCCCTTCATCCGGCCTATACGTTCCTTCAGCCACCCAGATTTCCTCACAACCAAGGGATATACTCGCATCCTGTAGCGCATCCTGCAGATAGTTATAAGCATCAACCCACGAAGTACCGTCATTATCTCCGACAGCATTTGCATCTACATAAACGACACGCCAACATACGGGAGTATCTTCGTAAGCCCGGCTGAATGTCTGATTATTGCTCTTTATTTCACATTCGTTCCTTATTGTGCTGCCAGGCTGTGGGCAATTCACATCGACTGTCAGTGTAACAGTGCATGATTCACTCGGGTCCAGCGAGCCGATATTCCAGGTAACTGTACGAGAAGAGGGGTCATAAAATCCACCAGCATCTGATGAGACATAATCCACTTCATCCGGCAGATAGTCAACAATTTCTACATAATTGGCATCTGCAGGAGGATAACTAATCGTATACGTTATTTCATCACCTCTCTCCACACAATCGCAGTCATCGACATCATCAATCTTTGTAAGCGTTGGAGTTGCAGCCAACTTCAGTTGCCAGCCGGCCCAGATACCCCATGGTACTCCGTCGTCTATGGCGGCGAAGTTTTCCCAGCGAATGGTATGTGACCATGTGTCCCAGCATCCGTACTGGTTTGAAGGACTTGTACGGTAGCCTATTACTGCAACCAAGTGGTCGGTCTCATCGTCACCATCCACATCAACAATAAAGGCCATTGGTCGTCCTGCATCAATTTCATCTGTCAATACTGTCCAGGAAAGATCGCCAGTATTCATACGATACTCTTCAAAGCTTGGCTCATAAGTTATGTTTTGCTGGTTGACGTAGTCGACAAATGATGGTCCGATGTCTTCAGACCAACTCCAGCCATAATAATTATTGCGTGTACTTTTGGAAGTATCCATATAATCAGCTATGCAGTCATCATTGTGCGGCGTGCGGCCCTGAGTAATATAGTCGTCAGCAAGTAAGTCTGGCTCATGGTCTTCAGGTCGAGCATAATCCTCATAGTGTAGTTCATAACCAGGCGGATAAGGATCTGTATTATCGCCGCCGGAGGTAATCGCCTGGTTAACCGCGTAGGTTTGACTAACAGCCGATCCCGGTATCAAATCCAAACAACCGATTGTGTCATAATAACCTACTATCATACCAATTGTCGTCGGTGCACAACCATGCCTCCATATGTATGCAGGGACTGGGAGGGTATTTTGGCTGCCGAGAGCGCCCACATAGAGGGTTTCTAATATTAGCTTGTAAGCATCGCGAGTGATGACCTCTGGTGGTGGTACCGGGCCTATACGAGTCTGCTGCGGCGCTTCATTTGCATCCATCTCATCTGCCATGGTCGGTGACGCAAATCCGAAAGCAACCGAAGCTAAGGCAATGGTTAAAATGACGAGACTTTTTTTGGTGAATTTGTTATTCATACTTCCTGCCTCCTTAAATTTCTGCAAAAGCGGAGCCAACGATACACAAAATTAAGTATATAGGATTTGTGAGGTTTTGTCAACAGAAAAAACCAAAATGCGCTTTTAGCATTTTAGCATAAGATATTGTGAATAAAGCGTTAAAGCAATTTTTGTACTTTATTAACCAGCTCTTTAACATGCTGCACAGAAGCGGCAAATTCCTTTTTTTCTTCTTCGTTCAGGTCAAGTGCGATAACCTTTTCAACGCCTTTTGCGCCGAGACTTACAGGCACGCCGACAAAACAGCCGCCAACGTCATATTCCTTATCACAATATGCACAGCAAGGCATAACAAGCTTTTTATCACAGAGTATAGCCTGGGCCATCTTGATTGCTCCTGCCGCCGGCGCGTAATATGCGCTTGTTCCCATAAGATTGACGACTTCAATACCGCCCATTCTTGTTCTTTGCACAATTTCCTCGATTGCTTTTTCATCGAGCAATTCGGTCAACGGTTTGCCTGAAACGGTAGTGAATCTCGGCAGCGGAACCATATCGTCGCCGTGGCCGCCGAGGAGAATACATTTAATATCGCTGCCGTTTACACCGAGTTTTTCACTAATGAAATATGCAAATCTTGCCGAGTCGAGCGCCCCTGCCATTCCCATTACCTTGCTTTTAGCAAAACCGCTTATAATTTACCTTTGCATCAAGCGGATTGCAGACAACTATAATAAAGCTGTTGGGCGAAAATTTTACGATTTGCTCTGTAACGCTTTTGACGATTTGCGTATTTTTTGCGAGCAAATCGTCCCTGCTCATACCCGGCTTCCTCGGCAGGCCGCTCGTAACAATTACTACATCGCTATCACCGGTTGCCGCCCAGTCCGTAGTGCCGGTGATTTTGCAGTTGAAACCTTCGATAGGACCGGCATGGGCCATATCAAGAGCCTTTCCTTCGGCAAGTCCTTTAACAATATCTATAAGAACAATATCGCCAAGCTCTCGCCCGGCAGCGATAAACGCCGCCGTCGCTCCAACATTGCCGGCTCCGGCTATTGTAATTTTCTTTCGTGCCACGATAGTCTCCGTAAAACTGTTATTTAATTTTCCTGTCCGAAGTTTACTTCCTCACATCTTTCGATAAGTTTATCATCTATCAGAGTCGGCTCCTGCTGGGCATCAGCGGTTGCGAAAACAAGAATGAAACTCCCGCACTTCTGCCCCGAGACACTGCGAAAGCTGGTTTGAAGATTTTTAATACTTTTGGCGGCATCGCCGCAGTTTACAGCAATTGCGTAAATTTTGCCAGGCTTGAGCTTTACCGGCAAAGTCCATTCTAAACCTGCCTCGTCAAAAACTGGCGCCCCTGTCGCCTTCGGCATTAGTGCCGGCGAAAATGAAGAGTAGAACCACTCTGTTTTTTTCATCGGCTCGCTGAAAACAATTGTAATCGAATCTGCCGAAGAATTGACATCTTCGGCATAAAGCCCCGGGGTCTCGTCAACAACAAAAGGTTCTGGGTCCGGTTCCTTTTCCTGCTTCTCTTTAGCAATCTTTCCTGCGTCAATGTCCTGCAGCATTTTCAAAGATTTCAACACAGCAGCGCGCTGCAGCGGATAATTATCTAAAATAAATTCAAACTGCTCGACAGCTTGTTCTCTAAGATGCGATTCAAACAGACACATCCCAATTTGATAGCTTGCTCTTGATTTATACTTCTTATCCGCCATGGCATTATCGATGATATTTTCGTAAATTTTAATGGCCCGCTCAAAGTTTTTCTGCCCCTGAGCCAACAGTCCCGACCGCAACTGTGCGTTAAGGTGTTTTCTCAAATTCAGCTCCGAATCCAAACTATTTTCTTCAACAGTATTTTCAGCCATTTGAGCTATCTGGATATTTTCCAATATTTTCTTATATTCTTTTTGAGCTTTTAGAACCTGCGTCTGGTAATCAAACAAGTCCTTTCCAGCCGAAGCCAGGACCAGTTTTATCGTTCCTTTGTTCCTGAAATATTCGCTTAAATTATTCCCTGGCTGAATTTTGGGCAAATCTTTGCCGTCAAAGACGAATGTCGCGGTCTGAGGGTCAAGTAATTCAAAATTTTCCGCTCTTTCGATATTCCCAGGCAATGTGACGACAAGACTAACTCTGACTGTTTCAAAAAGTTCAGGCGGGATAGTCTCTTGTGCTGAACATTTTAACTCAAGGGTTGGTTTTTCCTGCTGCCGGCGGTCAAAGAGTATTTTAAAATTGCTTTCGGCTGAACCAAAAAAGAAATCCGTTTTGTTTATATCCTTGAAATATGCGGTGCCCTTGAAATAACATCTGCCGTCATCGAGAAATTTCCAGGTTACATCATCCCACGCTTCAAAGCCGCCGCTGGTCAGCATTGTTTTTATCTGTTCGAGAAAAAAAGGGCTAACCGCCAAATTATTTTCTGTAACTATTGCCGAATAGGCTGGGTAATCAAAAAGTCCTTCAAAAGTTACCATCCCACTGCCGTCTTTATTGATGCTGAACGCTGTAAGTCCATCAATACAGCCGGGGATAAAAACAAAAGGCAAAATAAAAATTAACAGGTATTTCGTTCTTTTCACAAAAGACCGCCTTAAAAAAATTTTAGCCATATACAGTATTTTTGGAGCAGCTTAGTAGCCCAAGAGTCTAACTGACCGGCACACATTTCTCAACTTTTTTGCTTGCAGTCAATTTTAAGACATTTAACTACCTGTTAATGAAGCACTAACAACTTTGCACCAATTACAGCCTAAAAATACCGGACAATACAACCCCATATACCCCAGAAGTAATAAAAATCAGCGTTTTCAATATAATTTTTGCCAAAAATTAAATTCTTGACAACTAATAGTCCGATAGTTAAATTGGGCAGATAAGGCAAATTAGGAGGCACTGAATATGGAAATTCTACCGAGGGAACAAAGTATGGACACAGCGAAAGAATTGTACACAACCGGTGAGGCTGCTGATATATGCAGTCTGTCTCAACAAACGATTATCCGCTGCTTTGATTCCGGCAGGCTGCGTGGTTTTCGCATTCCAGGTTCCAGGTTCCGCAAGATTCCGCATGACAGTCTACTGAAGTTTATGAAGGAAAACAGCATTCCGATGCAGAACCTTCAGTCAGGAAGGAAGCGTCTGCTTATAGTGGATGATGATGCCGAGATTGTGGAGATGATGACGGACGTTTTGCAGCGCGACGGCAGATTCGACATTGAGACAGCATCCACCGGCTATGACGCCGGCATCATAACACAAAAGTTTCGGCCAAACCTTATCCTGCTGGATTATATGCTGCCTGATATAAACGGCAATATAGTGTGTAAGACCATCAGGGACAACCCGGAATTTGCAAGCACAAGGATAATAATAATCAGCGGCGTAATCAATCAGACCGAGATAGATGATCTGCTCAAATCCGGGGCAGAGGCTTTTATGAAAAAGCCGTTCAGCATTAGCGAGCTTATTGAAAAAATCGCCGTTGTGCTGGAAATCTAAATCTATATATCGGAGGAAGAAGCACGGTTAATGACGCAGTCGGTAACAAATACTTCTGCACAGAGGGCCCGATTGTCTGTGTATCAGCTAAATTATTTGACTGCGCATCCGTTATGTGCGGCCGGGTGTGCTAAGCATCTATCCGAAGATAGTTCTTATGAAAATGTATCTTTTTTCCTCGAATCCGACCCTGCCATCGCCCTTGCCGTAATCAACCTATGCAGACAGAAAAGTATAGCGATAGATTTTGAAAACCTTGATTTTTCATCGCTGTTAAAACAGCTGCCGAAATCCGAACTCCTCAGGACAATACTTAGCCTGAAAGTTTATGATATAGAAGAGGCAGCAGTTCTGTCTTTTATAAGTTCCCTCATCCGCCAAAGCGCCGCCAGGGCATTTGCTGCAAAACTCATCGCAGAAAGAGCAGATTGCCCCAATATATCCGAGGTATTTATCGCCGCTCTTTTTGCCGATGCGGGAAAGTTTGCTTTCGCACAGCTTTACACCAAAAGCCTTTTAATGCTGCTCGAAGAATCACAACAGAAAAAAGCTTTGCTTTGGAACCTTGAAAAAGAGCATCTCGGAATAACAGATAATATCGCATCACGAATGCTTTTGGAAAAATGGCAGTTCGGCACAGCTATCACTGATGCCGTATGGTTATATCAGTCATCCACGAATATTTTAACAGATAAACTTCCAAACGGCAGGATCATCGCGATTGTCCAACTTGCCGATATACTTTCGGACCCAAACAATCAAAAAGACCCCCAAAACCCGGCTAAACGGTTATCTGTCACAGATGCTGATATAAATGATATTAAAGGACAGATACAAACTTTTGCCGAACAAATCAACGAACTGCTTGGTCTTGAAGTTGAAAATCCACGGCAATCTTACTATGCAACGACAAAACAGATATACCTTAATCAACTAAATGTCCAGCCATGCGAGGATAAATTCACAGAATTTACGCAGAAGTTTATCAGCATCCTCAATCCGCAGGCAAACTTAATAGACATTGCCGAAAGTTCAGCCAAAACGATTTCTGATTGTTTCATAGCACAAAGTATTTGTGTCTTTACACCTGACCCGCAGCAGCCAAAAGTACTGTTAGCTTCTGTAATCGACGGCTGCTCAGCCAGGTCGCTGGCGGTAAGTTGTCCGCAGTACTTCGCAATTTCACAGGCAACAAAAGGTCATTTGCAGCCCTGGCTTTTTAAGCAAATTGGCATCGATAGCGATAAAAGCTATTTTATCCCGATTAAAAATGCCGGAAAAATAATTGCCGGGATAATTTTTTCAGGTCCTATGCCTGATGAAAACCTGCTTGAAAAAATAACCGCAGTTTTAGGCAGATTTTTCGCGATGGGCAGCAAAAGCGAACATGAAAAATCCATTGCAGAATTGGCGGTAGATTGTCTGTCACAATCTAAACCACAGGCCCCTGCTACTGTTCCTGTTCCAGGGGTTTCTGGAAAAAGCGATATTACCCAAACGGCAGCCGAGCTTGCTGCCGGTGCCGCACATGAATTGAATAATCCTCTTGCGGTAATCTCAGGCAGGGTACAATTGCTCATGCAAAGTGAAACCGATGAGACAAAAAAGCTCATCTTAAATCAAATACTCGAAAAAACCGGAAACGTCGGCGAAATCATCGGCCAGCTTATGAGTTATGCAAAACCGCCTCGTCCTGAAATTCGAACAGTTTCGCCCTTTATAGTTATCAATAACTGCCTTGAAAAGGTAAACGCTCGTTATCTTTCAGAGCCGCTTGATATTAATCTTGAAAACATAGAAAACCTCAGTGATATCAAAGTTGACGCTGAGCAGGCAGCCGAGGCGATTGCTCAGATAATTTATAATGCACTCGAATCGTATGAAAGTGGTAACGGCCCTGTACAGATTACAGGCAGCGAGCAAACAGAACAAAGGCTTATTGAAATCAGCATAAAAGACAACGGCTGCGGTATGAGCGAAAAGACCCTTCGAAAAGCACCTGAGCCGTTTTTCTCCGATAAAAGCGCAGGCCGACAAAGAGGTATGGGCTTATCGCTTGCCGCCGGTTCTCTCAGGAGCAATGGATGTAATCTGGATATACAAAGCCAGCTCGACAAAGGAACGACAGTTACCATAACACTGCCAATGGCTGACAAGTCCGAAAATTCCTGATATTGGCTATTTGGCTTCCCGTAAATCGGTAAATACTCCTTTTTTTGGTCGTCCTGCGCATCTTTATAGGACCGAAACGTGAAAAAATTAAACCTTTTCGCTCAGGTTAAATTGCTGTTTTTTTATGTCGAAATGCATAAAGGTATAAAGGAAAGACTAAACTATCGGGAGTGATACTGTTGGCAGTACAGAAGAATTCGAAAATGCGTCAGCTTATCAGGAAGCTCAATACGGTCAGACGGACCCAAAAACAGCAGATTGATATTCTCTGCAATGACATCCTAACAGCACATGGCGATTTTATAAAACATCTGAATAACTTCAGGTTCATAGCGGATTTTTACGAAAATCTTCTCGAGGCAACCAATCTCGGTTCACTTGCCTCGGCAGCAGGTGAATTTCTCACCGAAAATATAGCCGGCTGCAGTGTCGTGATAATCTTCACCGCTTCTGATGTACCACAGGTTAATTTTTACTCGAAAGACCCTTCTCTTGAGGATATCAGCTCAAACATCAGCCCGCAGCTCACAGCGAAAATGGTTAAAGCTGTCTGTCAGAGCAGCCGGGTTTGTTCGGTAGATGAGCTTTGCAGTATGGGTTTTTTTGCAAGCCCTGCGGTTTTAAAAAGGATTTCACTGGCGGCAATCGGCCTAAACAACACGGGCCCTGCTCTCGGTATGATTTTGCTTTACCGCCCAGCGGATAAGCCGTTTTCTAATTCAGAATTGGCCAACGTTTTATCGGTCACCAAAGGACTGGCAAAAACCGTAAAGATCTTACAACCTGCAGATCCCTGTGACAGCCTGGCTTAATGGCACCTCTAAAAATAGGTTTACGAAAACAAAAAACTGCGTTTTTGACCGCTCATTTACATTCGCGGCTCTGTTTTTTTTAGAGCCTAACTTAATTGATAACGAATTTCCCGTTTTCATAAACAACTTCTATTTGTCGTCATCAGATTTTGTCCTTGTAAAAACAGTCCATAGACCAGAGAATATAACGCATTAAGGATTTATTGCAAGATGGTAGATATTTTTATCAGTTCGTTCGGCGCTACTTTCCAAGCCATATTGCCGATTTTGCTCATAGCCGCCGTCGCCGGCTTTCTCATCAGAAAAAACATCTTGACAGGCGAACAGCTAAAAGCCCTATCTGCGATATGCATTCGGGTTCTTCTGCCGTGCCTGATATTTTCAAACATAATCAAAAATTTCGACCCGCACCAGCTCAGATACTGGCCGTTAATACCCCTTGCGGCGTTTTTAATGGTCGGATTCGGCCTTGCCGTCTCGTCTTTCCTGTTTCGGCCGAACTTAAGAGCCAAAAAACATCTATTCGCCCCCGCAGCAATCCAGAACGCCGCTTATATTATCCTGCCATTGGGCAAAATGCTTTATCCTGACAAATTTGACGAATTTGCAATGTATTGTTTCCTCTACGTCCTCGGATTAAGCCCCATATTATGGTCCGTGGGTAAATATCTCGTAAGCGCTAAAGAGGATGAAAATCCGTCCCTTCGCCAGCTCCTCAATCCGCCCTTTTTCGCAAATATTATTGCTGTTTCACTGGTACTGTTCGGCCTGAAACGTTTTATGCCCACAGTCGTATTAAATTCAGCCGAGCTTGTAGGATCAGCGACCGTCCCCGTTGCGACCTTTCTTCTCGGAGCGCTGCTCGGCAGCATATCATTTAATATAAAATCGCATCTGGCCGATGCAGGCAAAGTTATATTAGTCAAATTGATTTTTTTACCGCTTGCTGTAATTACTGTTTTATCCCTGACAAATCTCCACGTCACTTTCCCCCTGCTTTGTGTTCTTCTTGTCCTTCAAGCGTCATCTCCGCCTGCCACAGCAATTATTATTATGGCAAAACACTACGGCGAAAAAGAGCAGGAGCTTGGTTCAATACTGTTTTTGTCTTACCTGGCTTGTATTATTACAATCTCCTTCTGGTTAGCCGCCTGGTCAGCGATTATCGCTTAGTTAGAAATATTAATACTCTTCCGGCCAGACGGGAATGAAGTAAGTCTTTGCCACTTTGCGGCTATTGATTCTTCCTCAGTTGTTTAGCATCAAGCCTGTCTTTTTCTCTGCCGGTGGCTTCCTTGTTTTTTATCAAATCCTGCTTCGAGATGAACGGCACTTTCAGGCCGTCAATTGCTATCTCCTGTTTTGCGGCCCAGGCCTGCTGGAAATCAACACCGCTGATTTTCGTAATAACGTCAATTCTGCGTGGCGCAACGCCTATCTGGAAAATAACGCCCTGCTCGCAAAACGTCTTTTCATTTATCTGCTCCATCGGTGCGCCAAACTGAGCCAGAGATTGATATATTTTTTCGGAATTTTCGGGCGAGACCATCACCCATAAATCAATATCGCCGGTAGCACGCGGATAACCGTAGGCGCCTAATGCGTAAGCGCCGACAACAAGAAATTGTACCTTATTGTCTAACAAGATTTGTAATATGTCTTTGTAATCTTTGTTCAACATCTATACCCAGCCTCAATGACCATATTTCGCAGGTTAATTCCCACATAAAATCTACAAGCTCCTGGGGCAACAAAGCGGCAAAATCATCGTCCTCAGCTCCCAGTTTTGTAAGTTTAGCCAATTTGCGATTTACTCTCATTTTAATTATCTCGTCTTTCTTTTTTAGAAATACTTTTTAAGTGTAATCGTTCAGATAGTTTATGTCAATATCATAAAAAGACCAATTTTTCAGCGGATTTCAATTGAAATTTCCGGCAAAAGAAGTTTAATATCTCTTTAGGATAAAAATAAATTTAAGAACAGGAGTAAAAAATGTCTTATCTCGACGAAAAATATGGACTTAACGGTAAAACAGCGATAGTAACCGGCGGCGGCGGAACTCTCTGCAGCGCCATTGCCGAGGGCTTTGCCCTGGCAGGAGCTAACGTAATTCTCTGGGACATTAACCCGGCAGGACTCAAGGCCAAATCTGAAATTATCGCCAAGGCCTGCGGCGATAAGTCGAGGGTCTCCACTGTAGAAGTCAATCTTATGGAAGAAGACTCCATCGCAAAAGCCCTGGAGAAATCCGTGAAAATTTTCGGCTCAGTCGAGATACTTTTGAACGGCGCCGGCGGAAATCGCGGCAAAGGGCCGTTGGTTGATGTAAAGACTGAAGATTACGATTTTGTTTTGAAGCTCAATCTTCTTGCCGGCTGTGTCCTGCCGACCAAGCACGTCGCAAAATACTGGATAGACAACAAAATCAAAGGCAACATTATCAATATCGCTTCAATGGCGGGCTTTAATCCACTCTCCGGCGTATGGGCATACTCAGCAGCAAAGGCAGGGGTAATGAATCAGACTATGGGGCACGCAAAGGAACTGGCAAAATACGGCATAAGAGTCAATGCAATTGCACCGGGATTTTTTATAGCCGACCAGAACAGAAAGCTCTTGTTAAACGACGATGGCACGCCGACTCAGCGGGGCAAAGACGTTCTTGCCAAAACGCCAATGGGTGGGTTCGGCCTACCCGAACATCTGGCAGGTTCTACGATATTTCTTGCTTCGGATGCCGCTGAATTTATCACCGGTATTACACTGCCGATAGACGGCGGATATCTGTGCGATAATATTTGACACTCAGATGTTATTGGCGTTGCTGATTCCTTAGGAATTCTGCGCGGTTTTCAGGTGTCAGCAATTTTTCCATTCTCTGCGGAATTGCCGAGACGTTTATAGCCTCATCTCTGTCGATAAACCCTTTAAAATATAGTTCAGAGATGCTTGTATCCATATTCTGCATCCCGATTTTTCGTGATATCGTTATTATATTTGGAAGTTCAAAGATTCTGTTCTCTCTTATACAGCTCCTTACAGCGTAGCTGCACAGCAGGATTTCGACTGCCGGTATCATACCCGGCTGGTCAATTCTTTTGAAAAGCGTCTGAGAAATAACCGCTTGTAAGGTGTTTGCGAGCATAGTTCGAATTTGGTTTTGCTGCTCAGGAGGATAGATGTCTATTATTCGTTCAATAGTCTGGGAAGCATTTATCGTATGCAATGTGCTTAGAATCAGATGTCCCGTCTCAGCAGCGGTAATTGTCGCACTTGTTGTTTCGAGGTCCCGCATTTCTCCCACAAGTATCACATCAGGGTCCTGCCTGAGCGCATGCCTGAGTCCTGAAGCAAAATTAAGGCAATCGGAACCAATTTCCCGCTGTTCGATCATTGACAGATTATTTTCGAATAAGTATTCAACAGGGTCCTCAAGAGTTACTATTCTTTTGCTGGATGTATTATTGATTGATTTAATCATAGCGGCAAGCGTAGTGCTTTTTCCGCTTCCTGTATGTCCCGTAACCAGGACCAATCCTCTGGCCATTGTGGTCAAATCTGAAATAATTTTCGGCAGATGCAAATCATCCAAATCCGGTATCTGACTCGAAATTAGCCTGAATGACAAAGCGATTGAGCCTCGCTGGTAACGTGCATTAACTCTGAATCTGCTTTCATTATTGCCGGTTACCGAAAAATCATAATCGTGGTTTTGTTCAAAAATTTCAAACTTTTCCGCCCCTATCATCCCGAACAGTATATCTTTGGCCTTTTCTGCACTGACCGGTTCAGCTTCCATTTTGATAAGTTCGGTATTTACTCTCATCACAGGCGGCATACCAACATTGATGTGGAAATCGCTGGCCTTTGTTTGTATAGCGATATCGAGCAGTTCCTTGATATGCGACTTACCATTAGCCATATCCATTACTATCGCTATGTTATGTTCACCTTTGCTGCTCATAAAATCGCCTTAAAAGACTAAACGCCAACAACTAATGACTCTTACGTTAAGTATCGGCCAAATTGCGATACGACTTATGCTAATAGATTTATGGGGTTTTGTTGATTACAATGGTACTTTCTCGGACTTTATCCGGGTCTATTCGGCTTTTAACTGCCTTGTCATCAGCTCTTCTATCGCTGCGGAAACGCTCTTGTGCTCGAATAAAATTTTATAAACAGCCTCTGTTATAGGCATATCCACACCGTGTTTTTCTGCAAGGCCGATGACCGATTTACATGTAGTTACACCTTCGACAATCGATTCGGTAGCCTCAATTGCTTGCTTGACAGTCTGTCCGGTCCCTATTCTCTGCCCGAAACTCCTGTTGCGCCCCATTGGTGATATACAGGTTGTAACAAGGTCGCCAAGTCCGCTCAAGCCCGCAAAGGTCTGCTCTATTGCGCCGAGACTCAGCCCAAGTCTGCTGATTTCCGCCAAACCCCGACACAACAACGCCGCTTTTGCGTTATCTCCCGCTTTTGTCCCGTCAATAATTCCCGCCGCGATCGCTATAACATTTTTCATCGCACCGGCAAGTTCAACGCCTATGATATCACTGTTTCGATAAACCCTCAGATAAGACGTACTAAAAATCTCCTGCACCTCTCCCGCAAGCCTGTCATCAACGGATGCGGCCGTCGCAGTTGCCGGCAGTTCTCGTACAAGCTCATCTGCGATTGTCGGCCCGGAAAGTGTGACAAACTTAATATCCTTATTTATTACATCCGAAAGTATTTGGCTCGGCCGTAATAATGTACCGTTCTCAATACCTTTTGTTACAGAAACTATAGGCACGTTTGCATTGACATATTTTTTCAGCCTCTCCCAGACGCTGCGCACATACTGGCATGGCACAGCGGACACTATAAGCTCGGCATTTTTAAGAATCTCAGAATCCTTCGGCTCAAAAACCAAAGATGCCGGCAGCTTATAGCCGGGCAGAAACTTGATATTTTCTCTTTTTTCCTCAATCTGCGCCAACTGCTCCGCATCGTAACCCCACATACGAACGGCAAATCCCTTTTGGCAGAGCAGCATTGCACAAACACTGCCCATTGCTCCATCACCTATTATCGATACATTTTTCATCATTCGTATTTAACCAGAGAGATATGGATTTTTCAATTAAATTAAATAACCCCGGAAAAACGATACTACTAATTATTCTTTGATTTCTTCGATTTTAACAGGTTTGAATCTCTGCAATTGGGGCAACTGGTTTTTGCCGAGTCTTATATCCATAATAACCGTGTTGTCGGAAAAATTCTGCTTTAGTACCGTTGTACTCGAATTGATAAAGCTCTGAATCCTGCCGTCAGCGACATCCGCCGTCACCCTCAAAACCACTTCGCCGCCGGTATAAATCTCCAGCACTTTGGCTCTGAGTAAATCAAGGTTCATTCCTGTCTTTGCCGAAATACATATCGCCTCAGGATAAATCGTCTGCAAAAGCTCGAACTGCGACCGATTTTTTACAATATCAGCCTTGTTCAGCACAATAAGTATATTTTTTTCTTTGCATCCTATCTCTTCGAGTACTTTTTTTGCATTCTCTGCCTGACTTTCCGCATCACCGCTGGAGACATCGACGATATGCAGCAGCAAATCCGCGTTAACCGCCTCTTCGAGCGTAGCCTTGAACGATGCGACAAGCTGGTGCGGCAGATTTCTTATAAACCCCACCGTATCGCTCAGCAATGCCTTGCGTCCCCCTTCTATAGCCCATTGTCTTGTTCGAGTATCAAGTGTCGCAAAGAGCCTGTCCTCCACATAAACATCTGAGCCGGTCAGCGTATTTATGAGAGTGCTCTTGCCTGCGTTTGTATAACCGACAAGGCAGATTTTAAACATTCCTCTCCTTGCCTCTATTTCTCTTATCCTTCGCTTATCAATCCCGGCAAGTTCTCTTTTCAGTTCCGTTATTCTTTTACTGACTATTCGCCGGTCGATTTCGAGCTGCTTTTCACCTGTTCCTCGTGTCCCGATACCGCCGACCGCTCCCGCTGTCGTTGCGCCTCCGGCGCCTGCAACGCTGTCAAGGTGCGACCACATCCGGGTAAGGCGTGGATATGTATATTCGAGCTGGGCGAGTTCAACCTGCAACTGCGACTGTTTCGTCCTTGCTCTGCCGGCGAAAATATCAAGAATCAGTTCGCTCCGGTCGATAACTTTCACCTCTATAA
>CAYTQR010000001.1:27933-45567 GCA_964440045.1 uncultured Planctomycetaceae bacterium
CTATAATGTCTTCAAGCCCGCGAATTTGCCCCGGCGAAAGGTCGTTATCGAAGATAATTACATCTGCCTTATTTGCCTTTGCCCTTTGGCGAACCATATCGGCTTTTCCTTTGCCGATATAGGTGGCCGGGTGAATACGGTTGATTTTTTGTTGTAATCTATCGACGATTACAGCGCCGGCAGATTCCGCCAACGCCGTCAGTTCTGCAAGATTATCCGTATAGGTATTCCTGGATACAGCCCCGACAAGCACAGCTTTTTCACGTCTTACAGCTATATTCTCTCGAAATTTCTCCAATTTAAGTTTAATTCTCCATAAAGGTTACGATATGAACCTATTATAATAAATCCGACGTAAAAATTCAAATAATATGGTATAGGCATAATTTGCGATTGAAAAAGTTATGTTATTTCAAAAATCTACCTTGACAACAGGATATATCCTGTTATACTTGCTGTCTCGTATTGATGCTTCAAAACATTTTCATACCAATTTTGGAGAAAGACACGTGAGAAACTTTAATGACTCCGGTTCCAGACGGAATTTTGGACCACGCGAGATGCACAAGGCCATCTGTGCAGAATGTAAACAGGAATGTGAAGTTCCCTTCAAGCCGAAAGAAGACAGACCGGTTTACTGCAGAGAATGTTACGCAAAAAAGAGAAACTCCTGATTTTTTGAGTATCACTCTATAATAATCCCTGATTTTAGATAACCTATAAGGATAAGGGGCGTATATCTGTAAATCCCCCCTTTGTTTCCACTGTTTTTGTCTATTTGTTTAAAGCTCGGCCTATTACCCTGCCCCAAAAAAGTTACTTTCTTGCCATATTTACTCTGAAATGCTATACTGCCCTGCTTAATTTTTAACCTTTTTAAGAAAGTGATTCATACTTAAAAACCTAATGTCTACGAAAACCAACAATAGCATTCGCTTTTCTTCACTTTTCACGCCGGAGCATATAATCTGTCAGACAAAACTAACCGATCGTGACGCAATTTTGTCCGAACTTCTCGGCCGGTTGGCAATGGCAAAAGGTATAGGAAACGTCGACGAAGCTTACAACGCCGTAATCGAAAGGGAAAATGACATTCCGACTGTAGTCGGGCCGGGCATCGCGATGCCTCACGCCCGTCTGGAAGCTGTAAACCAGATTATTGTCGGCATCGCCACCTCAAAAGAAGGCATCAATTATGCCGCTACCGTTAAAGGTAACGTCAAACTTATTATTCTAACACTCGTGCCGAAAACTGCGCCCGGTGCATATCTCCAGGCTATGAGTTCCTTAGCCAAAATCTGCCAGGACCCCGATACCGCCGAGACGGTGGCTCAGATTGAAAAACCTGAAGAAGTATGGCGGTTTTTCGACCGCGGAGGCATTGTGCTTTCTGAATACCTGCACGCCTGTGATATTATGACTCCGGTTACGGTCAAGCTCCAGGAACACGATACCCTTGAACGCGCAATCGACTTATTTGTACGCCATCGGGTCAGAGATGTGCCCGTCGTGGACAGGGATGGAGATTTCATAGGCGTCGTTACCACTCACGAATTGCTGCGGATTTGTCTGCCCGATTACATCTTATGGATCGAGGACCTGACACCGATAATAAATTTTGAACCTTTCGCCGAAATACTGCGAAAGGAAAGCCAAACCTGGCTGACAGAAATAATGACTACCGATTATGCAACCGTCATGGAGAACACTCCTGCCGCTCAAGTAGCAAAGGAATTCGCACGCCGAGGCGTCGATCATGCTTATGTCTTACGAGACAAAAAACTCATCGGCGTTGTTTCATTAGCTATGTTTCTGAACAAAATTCTGCGGGAGTAGGCAAAAGTGCACTATTCGTTTGAAAAAACCAACTTAAAACAGACTGTGATTAGAGTGCTGGTTATGCTTGCGATCACTTTCGCTGTCGGTCTGCTTACCCATAATATTGGAATGGACAAACAGCAGGTAATTTCTTCCTCGATTTTCATTATGATAGTAATAGCAACCCTCCTCTTCTGGAAACTCCGGCTGGCTATAGCGTTTATCGGGATTGGTGTGCTGATGGGTACCAATGTCCTGACGCTGCCCGTTTTTCTCCGTGAATGCAAGCTAGACGTAATCCTTTTCCTGGCTGGTATGATGATTACTGTCGGCGTACTAAGGGACCTCGGTCTTTTCACATGGATTATTCAGGGCGTAATAAAAACACCAAAAATGACCGGCCGAAGGTTCGTTATAGTAACCATATTCCTAAGCGCCATTATGGCTTGTACTATTGACGAGGTTACTTCCATCGTATTTATTGCCACATTGATATTTCAGGTCTGCGATACCCTGAAGGTTCGGCCGTTACCTTTCATTATCATTGCGGTTTTAGGGACAAACATCGGCTCAAGCGGAACAATGCTTGGTAATCCTGTCGGGATTCTGATAGGGCAAAACGCTATACCACCCCTTAGTTTTCTCGATTTTCTAACCTGGTCATTTCCGATTATGATTGTCACCCTCATAAGCACAACGCTTGTGCTTCTGTGGTGGTACCGCAAAGAGATTAACCTGCTTTCGGAAAAACTTGCCGCCCGTCGTAAAATGGGACTGGGACTGGGCCCGCTGGTAGATATACCTTACAAAAGGAGCCTGGCAATCCTGATTGGTATGATATCGTTCATTGCCATGCATCATTGGCTCGAAACGAAACTCAGACTTGCGCCTAATACTATTCTAATTATCGCCCCGCTGGTAATTGCAGGTTTACTTATGCTCTGGCGTCACCAGCGAGCTCGGTACTATATTGAATCCAATGTTGACTGGTGGACGCTTCTGTTCTTTATGATGCTCTTTGCCAAAGCCGGCACCCTGCAGGAAACACAGGTTACTGCGAGAGTCGCTGAATATTTTCAGCAGGCATTTGGCAATCGCCTCTCGGTTCTAATCCCAGCCGTTATCGGCACTACTGCAATTGGTTCAGCTTTCGTAGATAATATTGTATTCGTAGCTGCTTTTATGCCGGTAGTGAATAAACTCGTTTACACACCCCTCGTCTGGGCTCTGCTCCAGGGCGCCTGCCTTGGCGGCAATATTACAATGATAGGTTCGACTGCCAATATAGTAGCACTTGGCATGACTGAGAAACGATATCGCAGTTCCATCAAGTTTTTTGAATGGTTAAAGGTTGGTCTTGTTGTTGGTCTAATTTCCTGCCTTATTGCCTGGGGCTGTATAGCTTTCCTCTCGAAATATATGCCGACCAGACAGCAGCGTCTTGAAAAACTAATGCTTCACCCCGTTAGAGACAGCTCGTCCTTGACGACCGTCAGGCATAAACACAGTATGTAACAGAATAATACCTGAATTTCACCGATTTTACTATCGCGTCAGCCAGCCGCCGTCGACGGGTATTATAGCACCATATAAATACGATGACGCTGCAGAAGCCAGAAACACAACCACTCCCTTGAGGTCTTCAGGATTGCCCCATCGGCCAATTGGAATCCGGTTGAGAATAGATTTACTCCGCACAGGGTCATGGCGAAGAGGAGCTGTATTCTCCGTAGCCATATAGCCCGGCGCTATAGCGTTGACGTTTATATTATGCTCTGCCAATTCATTGGCCATCAGTCTTGTCAGGCCTGCAACTGCGCTTTTGGAAGCTGTATATGACGGCACAAGTATGCCGCCCTGAAAACTCAGCATAGATGCGGTGTTAATAATTTTTCCGCCTCTACCTTGCTTGATAAATACTTTTGTAACCTCCTGGCTCAGAAAGAAAAGTGTTCGGATATTGATGTTCATCACATCGTCCCAGTCTTTTTCAGTAAACTCGACAAACGGCGCCCTGCGGATTATGCCGGCGTTGTTTACGAGAATATCAATTGCACCGAGCTTTGCGACAGTAGTAGTTACTATTTTATCGACACATTCTGTCGAGCTTAAATCCGCGTGGATTGCAATGCACCGCCTGCCGAGCTTTTCGACTTGCTGATGGGTTTCTTTCATATCACTTATGCCGACAAGAGCAATATCAGCGCCGGCCTCAGCCAATCCTATTGCCATTGCCTGGCCCAGACCCCGGGAAGAGCCGGTAACGATAGCTACTTTGCCGTCGAGTTTGAATTCATCCAAAATCATTTTTCTCTCCCATCAAATCATCGGCTTTGCTCTTTTGCACAACTGAAACGGCACGCCCCACGGGTCGCGAAACGTTATTATACAAGTACCGTCTTCAAGATTCAACTCCTCAAAAACCGAGGCGCCGGCGGCAACCAGTTTGTCTTTCTCTGCGACAGGGTCGGCTGCGGCAATGGCAATATGAAAGCAAAGCGGATGCTGCGATGGATAATCAGGAATAGCCGCACCTGGATTTGTGTATATCTCCATACAAACCCTTCCATTTTCATCAGCCAGGAAATGCGTCTGGTGCGGTTCGGGCATAGCACGAACAATTTTCATATTGCAGTTCTTTACATACCAGTCGGCCATTTCGTTCGCGGCCGGGACATTAATGCCAAAATGTTCAAATTGCATAAACAACTCCTTCTAATCTCATTTACAGGACTTATTGGCACTACGGATGGGAAAAATCAGTTCTATTTTAAAAGTCGATTATCTCAGTTTCAGTGATGTCCCTCTGCGCCTTTTTCTGCTGAGGATGTTTCTTCCACTTTTGGTTTTCATTCTTGCCCTGAAGCCGCTTTTGCGTTTCTTCTTAATTCTGCTTGTACGATGGTTTTCCATTTTGTCTCCATTTTGGATTTCTGCGTATTTCTCGTATTTTGAGCTACTTTCGTTAAAATTTCAACGTTTTTCTTAAAGCTATGGCTTTTTACTCCAAATTTGTGCAAGTTCAATACTGAAGAAGTGAAATTTCTGGACAACTTCAGCCTTAGTGGGATAATATCCGCCGTAGGCGGATTCCATAATTTTGCATTTTAAATTTTGATTTTTAAATTGTTTGTATAAGTCCCCGTAGCTCAATTGGATAGAGCGTTGGCCTCCGAAGCCAAAGGTTGCAGGTTCGACTCCCGCCGGGGACGGTTTTGCATATCGTAAGAAAAAAGGTTCCTGACACCTTTTTCTGCCTAAGGAATTTCTTGACATTAGCGGTTGCCATTGTTATCTTTATGTCTTTAGTTTATAAACAGTTGCGTTTAACGGGAGACCGATATTGAGAGTACTATCCGGTATTCAGCCGTCCGGCAGATTGCACATTGGCAATTACTTTGGCGCTATGCGTCAGCACCTTCAGCTTCAGACGGAAAATGAAGGCTTCTATTTTATTGCTGACTATCACGCAATGACAAGCGGGCCAAAGCCGGAGGACTTAAGGCAGTATAAATTAGCGGTTGCTATGGATTATCTGGCTCTGGGGCTGGATACGAATAAAACCGTTTTCTGGTGCCAGTCAGATGTGCCTGAAGTTACCGAGTTATGCTGGATTCTGTCCTGTGTTACGCCGATGGGCCTTTTGCAAAGATGCGTGAGTTACAAGGAAAAAACAGCTCAGGGAATAAGTGCAAATCATGCGTTGTTTGCCTATCCGGTTTTGCAGGCAGCCGATATCCTAATTTTCGACAGCAATCTTGTGCCGGTCGGCGCCGACCAGAAACAGCATATAGAAGTTACAAGAGATATTGCCGGCTACTTCAACAATACTTACGGCGAAACTTTTGTTATCCCTAAAGCACATATCATCGAGTCTGTTGCGGTTGTGCCGGGCGTTGATGGGCGAAAGATGAGCAAAAGCTATGGTAATACCATCGAGATTTTCGAGCCTGAAAAATCCGTAAAGAAAAAAGTAATGAGAATGGTTACCGACTCCACTCCTGTCTCGGATCCGAAAGACCCGGACAAATGCAATGTTTTTGCATTGTTGAGACTTGTCGCCTCGCAGGACGAGTTGAAAGAGTGGGAAAATAAATATCGTAAGAGTGGTATCGGTTACGGCGAGGTCAAAAAGAGGCTTGCCGAACTTTTGATTGAATATTTCAAACCTTACAGACAAAAACGCGGGGAGCTTGAAAAAGATTTAGGCTATGTGAACAATGTGCTCGAGGAAGGTGCCGACAAGGCCAGAACGGTAGCGGTCAAGACGCTGGCTCGTGCAAGAAAGGCTGTCGGGTTAGATTGATGTCGGCATACAAAATAAATCTCGATATTTTTTCAGGGCCTTTGGATTTGCTGCTCTATCTGGTACGCAAGGAAGAGGTCGATATTTATGATATACCGATATCACGGATTACCGAAGAGTATATCCGCCATATTGAAATGGTAAAAATGTTCGATATCGAACTGGCGGGGGAGTTTCTTGTGATGGCAGCGTCTTTGATGGAGATTAAATCCGCGATGCTGCTGCCTGCCGATGAGCTTGATGCTTTAGCGGATGAAGCAAGCGGCGACCCAAGAAGCGAACTTATTCGGCAACTGCTCGAATATAAGAAGTTCAAGGACGCTGCGAATATGCTCAAGATTTCCGCTGAAGAGCAGGAGCAGAAATTTGCCCGCAGCGATAATATTATCGCCGGCTTGAAGCCTGATACCGAACCGGAGCTTGACCTTGACCAGTTAAGCGTCTGGGATTTGCTCGGTGCGTTTGATAATTTAATGAAGGCTACCGGCAATCTGATGGATATCAGTCATATTACCGATGATACCCCGATAGACCTTTATCAGATTGAGATACTCCATCGTCTCCAGAGTGAAGGTGCGATGAATTTCGTCAGGATTTTCGAGGACAAGAAAAACAAACTGGTAATGATAGGCCTGTTTCTTGCTATACTTGAGCTTGTAAGGGAGAAACTTGTAACCGCAGAGCAGGTTAAGCCGGAGATGCCTATTTACCTGCGAGCCTTGACGGATGAGCCGGCCGAACAAGCCGTTCAAAATGCCATACTTGCACAAGTTGAAGAAGAAAGCGAAACCAGCGACGATTATCAGCAGCAAAATGTAATACCTATAGAGACAATCGAGCCAAAAACAACCGTTGATACCCCTTTGCAGGTTGAGCAAAAGCAGGTTTTAGACGGCCAAAACAGCAATCTGACGGCCGAGGATAATGCCGGCTAAATAATTTGACTTTTGCCGCAAATATAAATAAAATCCAGATACCACAGCGGGAATATGTTGTATAGAAAGGATTTAGAATGGCAGTGAATGTAACCGAACTGACAGATGCGGAATTCGATAGTCTTGTACATAGTAGTGCAGAACCTGTATTAGTGGACTTTTGGGCTCCGTGGTGTGGCCCGTGCAAAATGCTGGCGCCTGTAATTGAGAAGATTGCCGACGAGTATGCGGGAAAAGCAAAAATCTGCAAACTGAATACCGACGAGCATCATGAAGCGGCTGTTGAGTTCGGCATTAACGCTATTCCTACCGTAATTCTCTTTAACGGAGGCCAGATGGCAAAAAAATGGGTGGGGTTGGTGAGCGAAACTGATATCGCTGATGCTATTAATGAACTGCTTGGGTAACATCGCCGTTATGCCAACAGCGGCTAAATAAAAACTCCAGGGAAATTCTATGCTTAAAAGAACTCATAATTGCGGACAACTGCGAGCCGGTGATAATGGCAGCGGGGTAAGTGTTTGCGGCTGGGTCAATTCTTATCGTGACCATGGCAATCTTGTATTTATCGATTTGCGGGACAGATACGGCATAACTCAGCTCGTATTTAATCCGGAGGCGCAGCCCGAGATGCATAAACTCTCCCGCCAACTGCGTTGTGAATGGGTATTAGCTGCCGGCGGTACTGTTCGAATGAGGGGCGAGGGATTGACAAACCCCAAACTGCCAACCGGCGAGATTGAAGTTTTGATCGATGAGCTTGAGATTCTTAATACTGCCCAAACTCCGCCTTTCGAACTTGATAATGCTGCCGGTGTAGATGAGGAGTTAAGGCTTAAGTATCGGTATATTGACCTCAGACGGCCCGAAATGCAGAATATGCTCAAGGTTCGTCACAGGGTTACAAAAATAGCTCGCGATTTTTATGATAGTGAAGGTTTCTGGGAGATTGAGACACCGTTTTTGGGCAAGAGCACCCCGGAAGGAGCGAGAGATTTCCTTGTGCCCAGCAGATTGTGCAGCGGAGAATTTTATGCTCTGCCGCAATCGCCGCAGCTTTTCAAACAGGTTCTGATGGTAAGCGGTACAGATAAGTATTTTCAGATTGTCCGCTGCTTCAGAGATGAAGACCCCAGAGCTGACAGGCAGGCGGAATTTACACAAATCGATGTTGAGATGAGTTTTGTTGATAGCGATGATGTAATAGACGTAAATGAAAGGCTGGTTGCCAAGGTATTCAAAGAGATACTTGGCGTTGATGTGAAGGTGCCGCTCAGAAGAATGAGCTATCAGCAGGCGATGGATGACTACGGCGTTGACAGGCCTGATTTACGATTCGATATGAAGCTGAAGGATATTTCTGATATTGTTTCTCAAAGCCAGTTTAAGGTTTTCATTGATACCATCGGCCGAGGCGGCGTTGTTAAAGGTTTTTGTGCCCCCGGAGGCGGAAAATTTTCCCGCAGCGATATAGAGAAAACTTTCACGAATTTCGCCGCTGATTACGGCGCAAAGGGGCTTGCCTGGTTCAAGGTTGTTGCTGATGAGCAGACTAAAAGGCCGGATTTAGCGAGCAGTATAGCTAAATTCTTCTCGCCTGAACAGAGACAGCAAATAATCGAAAAATTTGGGGCGAAGCCAAACGATTTATTATTGCTTATCGCCGATACGATGGCCGCTGCAAATAAAGCCCTTGCACCGCTTCGTATAAAACTGGCTAAGGAATTGAATCTGATTGATGAAAATGTTTACGAATTTGTCTGGATTGTGGATTTTCCGCTTTTCGAGTGGAACCCGAAGGATAACAGGTACGATTCACTGCATCATCCTTTCACGGCATCTGTGGCGGAAGATATTGAAAAGCTCGATACCGACCCTGCTTCAATCAGGTCACAGGCTTACGATATTGTTGTCAACGGTTCGGAAATCGGCGGCGGCAGTATTCGTATTCATCAGCCGCAGATACAGGCTAAAGTTTTTGACCTGCTGAAAATTTCCAAAAAACAGGCAGAGGAAAGATTCGGGTTTTTCCTGCAGGCCCTCAAATTTGGCGCTCCGCCGCACGGCGGTATCGCTTTCGGCCTTGACAGACTTATTATGCTTTTAACGAAGACAGACAATATCCGTGATGTTATTGCATTTCCGAAAACTCAGAAGGGCCAGTGCCTATTAACTGACGCCCCGAGCGAGGTTGAACAGAGCCAGCTTGACGATTTGAATCTCAGAACGCAAAAGCATCATTAGGAAGTTGTTTAACCCCCAACTTTATGTTGCCGGTTAAGCGAATTATGAGAGATATAATAAGCAAATTCTGGCAGCTTTTGAAAACTCTGCATCTACGGCCGGCCTCTCTTGCCGGCAAGTGCAGACTCCTTTTTGGTATAGCAATTCTGTTTGTTCTTGTTCTTGCCCTGTTGATACCATATTTCTGGATGGGGAAATTGACCGAAAAGGCAGTTCTGGACTCCGGCAGAGCGGTGGTGAATACTATCTATGAGAGACATTTCAAGATTGACGATGAAAAAGACAAAGGCCGTATTATGCTCGAGGAGACTGGGGCAAGAAAAGAGGCTCAGTTGAGCAGAGTCAAATGGCTCAGGTTCGGCCCCTCTCAGAAAGAGTGGCAAAAACAGCTTTCAAAAAGACAGAACGAAGCGATTAAACAGTTTCAGGAGCAGAGCGGGATAAGCGAGCTTGCCTGGGAAGAGGAAATCGAAGGTTCTTTTGAAACAGTTTATCTTAATCTTGTCCGTGCCAATAAAAGGTGTCTCACCTGTCACAGCGCTGAAGGCTCTGCGCCGGCTTTTAGTCTTTCAGAGCCTGTTGGAGCGATTCTTGTGCAGATGCCCCCAAGAGGTATGAGCAAGACACTGCTTTTAAATCGTATCTGTCTTATTATTGCCGGCGCTCTTGCCGGTGCCGGTGCGATAGTCGCTTTCTATATAATTGTACAGCGTGTGATTTTGAGCCCTATCAGGCAATTGAGGGCTATCGTCAACAATGTTTCGCAGGGAAATCTCGACGTTCGGTGCGGCATAAAAACAAAAGATGAATTTCAGAAGCTCGGCGATGCACTCAATACAATGCTTAATAATCTGACAGATGGACAGGAAAAACTTCGCCAGGCAAATAAACAGCTCGACGCCAAAATCACCGAACTTTCGGAAAGAAATATAGAGCTGTATAAGGCAAACAAACTCAAGGGTGAATTCCTTGCGAATATGTCGCATGAGTTTAGAACGCCGTTGAATGCTATTCTCGGCTTTGCTGAGATTATGCGAGAAAAACCTGCTGAAAACGCAGCAAAGAATAAGCGATATGCCGAGAACATCATAACCAGCGGCAAAAATCTCCTTAATATGATTACCGACCTGCTCGAACTCGCAAAGGCCGAAGCTGGTAAAATCGAATTGCACATAGAAAAAACCAGTATACCGGAACTCTGCCGCGGGCTCGTAGCGTTCTTTTCGCCGTTGACTGAGAAGCAGAAGATAAAGGTACGTCTAACCGTCGACAAAAATATTCCTATAATCAAAACCGATGCAGGCAAGGTTCAGCAAATTCTTTATAATCTTCTTAATAACGCCGTAAAATTTACGCATGAGAAAGGCAAAGTGGAAATAAAAGCTTTCTTGCCCGACGCACAGACCGTTAGAATCTCCGTCACGGATACCGGCCCGGGAATTGCCGAAGCCGACAAAGAGAAAATATTTAAAAAGTTCCGCCAGGCCGACGGGTCTTTAACCAGAGACCAGAGCGGCACAGGTTTGGGCCTTGCGATAAGCACTGAACTTGCCAAACTGCTTTCGGGCAAGATAGACCTTCAGAGCAAGCCCGGCAAAGGCGCCACTTTCTGGCTCGATTTGCCGATTGTCGGGGCCGATGAAGAATGAAGATTAAAATTCAATGATGCCATTTTCAGAAGATAGTCTGTTTGACATTTCAGAAGACAAGAAAATTTCCTGCAGCAAAACTGTAACTGTCGCTCTTGATACGGGCGTTGATAATGTTTTTGATTATCTTCTGCCTGACAAATTGGGACTGATTACACCCGGTCGGCGGCTTGAAGCGCCTTTCGGCAGAGCAAATAAGCTTACAACAGGATTCTGTGTGGAAGTGAAAGATGCCGAATCGCTCAAACAGACGAAAAGAAAACTGAAACTTGTAAAGAAGATACTCGATGCCGAACCGCTGCTCGATGACAGGCTGCTCCAATTCGGCAAATGGCTCAGCGATTTTTATGTTTGTCCTCTCGGACAGGTTTTAAGTGCGATGGTGCCTGCAGCCGTGAAAAAGGGCACGGGCGTAAAAACACTCAAACACGCCTATCTGGCAGTGGATAAAGAAAATCTCGATGAACTGGCCGATAAACTTCGCGGCAAAAAACAGAAGCAAATTATCCAGGCTCTGAAAAACGCTGATGCCTTTAATGCTGAATCTGCAATTGAATCAAAAAGCCTGCTTGAGCGGTTGAATAGTGGGCCTTCACCTTTAAACAGGCTTATCCAGGCGGGAACTGTCAAACTGACAAGCCGAACTTTCCTCAAAGAACTGCCGATTGTTCCAACAGGATTATTATTAAAAACAGACGCTGTAGTATTGAATAATGACCAGCAAAAAGCCCTTTCGGAAATTGAAAATAAAATAGCTCACAATAGTTTTTCGGTTGTGCTTCTGCATGGTGTAAGCGACAGCGGCAAAACTGAGGTGTATATCAGGGCTATTGAGAAAAGCATAGAAAAGGGCAAAAGTGCGATAGTACTTTTGCCTGAAATCGCACTGACCGCCCAGACCGTACAGCGTTTCAGCAGCCGATTTAAAAATATAGCTGTGATGCACTCACAGCTCACCGCTTCGCAGCGAAACGCGCAATGGCAGAAGATAAAAAACACATCGCCGATAGTCGTTATTGGCGCCCGAAGTGCGGTTTTTGCACCAGTTGAAAATCCCGGCATTATCGTGGTCGATGAAGAGCACGAGCCGAGCTATAAACAGGATACGGCGCCCAGATATAACGGCAGGGATGCTGCGATAAAACTCGCTCAATTATCAAATGCCGTTTGCATACTGGGCAGCGCCACGCCTTGTCTTGAAACCCTTTATAACTGCAAAACAAAAAAACATTTCACAAGGCTTGCTTTGCCGAATCGTGTAATGGACTTGGGTAAACCCGAAATGAAAATTGTCGATATGGCCAAAGAGCGTTTTGAATGGTCTGGCGTAAATCTTATCGGTTCCGAGCTTTTATTGGCTTTGCAGCAGATATTAAAAAACAAAGAGCAGGCGATTTTGCTGCTTAACCGCAGGGGCTACAGCAATTTTATATATTGTCCGAGCTGCAGATATACGCTCAAGTGTAGAAACTGCGATGCAACTTTGACGTTTCACAAGACTGAAAAACATCAAAAGCCGGTAAACCTGAAAGGCCGACTCAAAGGCGGTTTTGCGATGTGCCATTATTGTTTGGCGCAAACACTTGTACCAAAAAATTGTCCTATCTGCGGCAGCACGGTTACTATGATAGGCCTTGGCTCGCAACGGCTTGAAGATGAGCTTAAAAGAAAATTGCCCGGTGCCCGCACAGTCAGGGTCGATAGCGATTCAATGCAGGGGCACGATTATTACCGACTGCTGTCGGATTTCGACGCGGGCAAAATCGATATTCTTGCAGGCACACAAATACTCGCAAAAGGCCTGCATTTTCCAAATGTTACGCTTGTCGGGATAATAAGCGCCGATACTTCGTTGCAGCTTCCCGATTTTCGTGCGAATGAACGTACGTATCAGCTTATCTGTCAGGTTACAGGCAGGGCAGGCAGAAGCAGCAAGGGTGGCACAGTTTTCATTCAGACTTTTTTGCCGAACCAGCCTGCTATTAAATTTGCGGTTAAAGACGATTTTGAAGGATTTATTAAAGAGGAACTTCTGCACCGACAGGCCTGTTTACTGCCGCCTTTTGGCAGGGTAGCTCTTGTAAAAATGAGGGATATAAAATATGACCGTCTGACAGACTTTGCCAATGTTGTTGCGCAGCAGTTAAACAATATTATTTCTTCACATCGGCTGGATATAAAACTTACCGGCCCAATGCCTTCGACTATTGTTAGGATTCAGCGCTTTTCAAGGATGCAGATTATCTTACAGACGGCAGATATCAATAATTTCGCTGTACTCTTCGGTCAGTTTCGCCGGCTCAAACCTCCGAATTCTGCTGTTGGACTGCAGGTTGATATTGACCCGGTTAATTTATTGTAGATTGCAAAAAGGATAAAAGCTTTGTAGAATGAAGTTTTTCCCGGGGTGTGGCTCAGTTTGGATAGAGCGTCCCTTAGGGAAAGTCGCTGATTTTGATGGAAGATAATCTACATTTGTTTTAAGACAAGTAAAAGTCGGTTGTAATATAAGGTCTGTGATGATATGATTTGGGTTATAGTTTGGCGGGGTGTGGCTCAGTTTGGCTAGAGCGCTGCGTTCGGGACGCAGAGGTCGCTGGTTCGAATCCAGTCACCCCGATTTAAAAAGCCGGTCGTTTATATCGGCAAGACTTTGGCTTGCCTTTTCAGTCTTAAAGGCCGTTAGCCTGCAACGCCTATCCCGAAACCGAAAATCCAGATAAAACTTATTACTGCTTTTATAAATTTTCATTTTTTCACCCTTTTATTTTTATTGATATTTTATCGAGGATATGTCATACTCTATCGAAATCGACCAACTTTTATTAACCATAAGTCAGACTTTACTGAAGACACATCAGACTCTATCGAAGACACATCAGATTTTATTGACCGTAAGTCAGAGCCTATCGTGCTAAACTGATATAAAATTACGATAATACAAATAGCCAAAATGGTTTTAAGTGGGTATTTTTCCGAAATTTTATTCTCCCAATTTTTTAAGCCTGAAATAACTTTTTTAAGATTCATAAATCACCTGCCTTTTTTCTTACGGTTTTCTGAAAATTCTTTCGGCCACCGACGCCCCGGAATAAACTTTTCAGTACGCACTCTATCTCGATATTGTTTTTTCAAATCTTTATAGTGCTGGGTTTCCTGTTTCAGTCGTTTCGGTGATAGTATTACAGGCTCGATAACACATAAGGTCTTGGAGCCACCTATAGCGGTTTTATAGGTTTTCGTGCCAGTTACAGCAAAATAATGATTAATTTTTTGCGTTGTGTCATCAGCAAAACCCTCCATTTGTACCCCTCTAACTCGTACAGCTACACTCGGAACATCAAAAACTCCCCAAGATATATTCTGACTGCCATCGCTATACCAAGTGTGTACTTCCACGATAGCATTATTGGAATCCACAATCTGCTCAATTTTAAGAGAAGACACCCATCCCAATTCGCCAACTTCTATTTTTGTAAAACCTAATGTCCTCATAGAGTCAGAAAGGACGGCCGGTTTTATCGGTATTTGACAAACCTGATAATCACCCTCAATCGGGTCTTCTGTTTTTTCAAAACTTATTCCAGCTTCACGGCATAATCTTATAAGTCTTTCCTTCTCTTTTCTTTCGGCTGACAATTCCCTTTTTATGGCCAGTACATCTTCTTTGATTTTCTCAAGTATCCGGTCTTTCCGCTCTATTTGTTCCTCAAGATTAGCAATAATTGTTTTTAGCTCTGTAATGTCGTTGGTATCTTGTCCCAATAATTTGGTATGTAATCCAAGCACAAAAATCGCAGACATTACTAACAGAATGAAACATTTTTTAGAATTCATAATTCCACCTCCTTGTTTTTCTATTTTTTTCCAAGTGCTGCAAGTGTAGTTTGGCGAAGGGTTTGCAGAGGACAGTTTTTATGGGTGAATAATTTAAATTGCTCAGCGGCCTGGCCGATGAACATTTCGGCGCCGTTGACGACTTTTGCCCCTGCCTGTTTGGCCTGCTTTAAAAGCAGTGTTTCCATTGGATTATAAACCGTATCGAACACAGTCATTGAAGACTTTAGACAATTAGCTGGCACCGGACTTGCATCGACATCTGGATGCATTCCAATACTTGTGCAGTTGATAACGATTTCCGCATCCAACTGCTCGATTTTATCAAGTCCGGTATAGTGACAGCCGAATTCAAGGGCAAGATTATGCGCCTTCGATACCGTGCGGTTGTATATAGTAACCTTTGCACCAACATCAACAAGGCCTGCGACAATTGCTCTTGCCGCCCCGCCTGCACCGACAACGGCAACGGTTTTACAGTTAAGCTCTTTTCTTTTTACTCCTAAAGCCTGCGTCAATGCGTCCATGGCCCCGGCATAATCAGTATTGTAACAGCTTATTCTTTCGTTGACCCCGATTACCATTGTATTGACCGCACCGATTTTTACCGCTAATGGCTCGATATATTCGCCTTTTGTCCTTGCGTATTCCAGGGCATTTCTTTTGTGCGGAATTGTTACGCTAAATCCCTTCAAATCAAGCCGGCCTCTGGTAGTTACATTATCGAGAAATTCATTAAATTCCACTTGCTCGCCAGTTATGAGTAGGGGCAAATAGACCCTGTTCATTTTTTCGGCCTCAAAGCAGGTATTATGAACGATAGGGCCTATTGAATGTCCCACCGGGTCGCCGATTATGCCAAAAAACTCGGTTTTATTATTTATCGTATCGAACCGGTATTGCGATTTCATTTCTTCTATTGTCAACTGACCCGCTGCGGTCACGGCTTTATCCTCAATACTTGCAAAAGTCAGAAACGCTCTGAGCTTTTTTGCGATAATCCTGCTGATAACGCCGGCCGGTCCCATACATATCGCGATAGCCTTTTTGCCGTATTTTTCAATAATATCGAATGCCTCGAAACAATCGTTTATATGTTTGGCCTGATATGCGGTTTTGGCAATCGCCGAAGGGCAGGCTGTAAATATTTCTTCATAAGTTCCGCTTAAGTTTTCAAATCGACCCTTAAAATTGTGTGCTGAAAGTATTAGATTTGTTCCGCTGTTTTTCGACAGCGTTTTTTTAATCGAATCGCCGAAATCTTTTTTAACAAAATTTGCGTATTCACAGTCAATAAAATCGGCGCCCAGTTTTATTGCCTCTGTCAGGATTCGTTTGCGGATATCAGGATTTAGATTATTCATTCCGCCTTGGGCCCCGTCTCTGCATGTAACGATTATAGGCAAGCCGGTTTGTTTTGCACGAGCGACTAATTCGGCCAGTTTTTCGGTATTCACAGCCTCGATATAATCTGTCCGCAGTTCGAGCATTTGGGCCCCGGCCTTACAAGATGCTTGCATCTGCTCTTTACAGCTTTGAATGTCTTTTCCTGAAATTGGAACCGCAAGATAAGTCATAGTATTAACTCAAGATTCAACATTGTTTATTCGAGCTGTTGATCGATTCTATCCAGCACGATGTTTATTGCTATAAGATATGCTTTTGCAGTTGCCTCGAGCATATCAATTGAACAGGCGGTAGTTCTGACCTGTCTGTTGTGATATTCGACGGTTACCATTGCCTGGCCGAGCGATTTTAAACCGCTGCTTATCGTATGGAATTCGAAATCCTTCAAAAATATTCTAATGTCTGTAGCCTCACCGATGGCCGAGCATATCGCATCGGTGGAACTGTAGCCGGCCGCTTCGGATGTTATCCTCTCTCCGTCCGGAGAATTCAGCACTACAGTTGCCGCCGGCAGGACATTCGGTCCGATGGTGGTTTTAAGCGAGACAAGGTCCCACCCGATTTCGGGCTGCAGCAGGAGTTCGTCAGCGATAGCCGCGATTTCCTCGGCAAAGATTCTTGTCTTCAGTTCATAGAGGTCGTAAATGCGATGATAAGCCTGTTCGAATTGTTTAGCTGTAAGCTCCCTGCCCATCGCTGCTATCTGTGCGTGTACAATTTCATGGACTGGGGGATTGTTATCGCTGAATACCGGTTTGTCAGGATTTAGTAGGGTCATACTTAAACTTTCATAGTCTCAGAGGTAATTTATCAGAAAGATTCTGTAATTGCGATAGAAAACTCCTCTTTTTTCCCACCTGTCAAACTACCTTTAAATTGCTTGCCCGAATTGCCTATCGGCCGTAAAATAACCTTTGTATCGTTTAAGTTGAAAAACCCAAATTGACTGACAAATGATTTGTATATGTTTTAAGGGTCTTTTGGTAAATAAGTTATCTAAAAATATAGAATAGTTATCCGCCGACCCGTCCTCCGTAGTCCCTTAGGGACGAAGGATGGAAGGCGGATTCCACAATTTTGCATTTTAATTTTTAATTTTTGAATTTTCGTATATGCAGATTATAGATACACTTGAAAAAATTGATAACAGAGTCAAAAACTGCTGCCTGACTATCGGTAACTTTGACGGCGTTCATCTGGGCCATAAGAAAATAATCGCCTCTGCCGGCCGAACTGCTGCCAATCTTGGCGATTGTCCCGTTGCCGCTATGACCTTTGACCCACATCCGGTAGTTATCCTGCATCCCGAAAAAAAGCCTCAGGTTTTAACACCCCTGCCGATGAAAATCGCTCTACTCGAAGCGGCAGGCGTTGATTATCTGATAGTTCTAAAGGACAGTTACAAGCTTTTGACCCTGTCGCCGGCCGATTTTGTCGA
>CAYTQR010000002.1:0-4011 GCA_964440045.1 uncultured Planctomycetaceae bacterium
TCGGAAACAGGCATTTTCTGCTATCGGCCGAGGTTTTCAGCGTTTTCGCCATCGGTACTCCTATAGGTCAACCACCAAACAAAAAAGCTGTAAAGGTTAGGTGTATTCCTCTGCGGCCTAAAGATTTTTTAATCTTTCATATTGATTATCCCACATTATCGAGCTTTGTCAAACAATCTTTTATTAAGGCATATCGTCGCTATGCCCTTCGACTTTGCTCAGGGCGTGCCGGCGACGGCCAAACGGGATTGCTGCAGCCTGATAAGGACTGGCTGCGTTCTGCAGATTGGGTGCTGTGGGCGCTGAGTAAAAAAAGCGTCTTATTCTACTTCAATAGCCTCTACAGGGCACTCATCTGCTGCCTGTTGGACAGCGTCCTCGAATTGCGGCGGCACTTGTTCTGTGATGACTTCGGCGGTTTCATCGCCCATCTCGAAAACCTCTGGACAGGTCTCGACACAAAGCCCGCAGGCGGTACAACTATCATCAATTCTTACCTTCATAACTTTTTCCTCTGCTATTCATTAATAGCAAAATTTAACCGCTCTGAAATTACCATAGCTCTGTAAACCCCGCCAAAGTATTGGCGGGGCTAAACAAAAATAGGCGGCCGGGTTTGCCAGGCACAGCAAGACATCTACTTATGGTTGCTCGTTTCCACGCCTCACCAGGTTCATAGGCCTTGATTGCTTGGGACCCGGCCGTAATTAAGGGCTAATTTTAATGGCTATTGTGCAAATGGCAAGGGTAAATTAGCTGTTTTCAGCCTTTAAATAAGGTGCGAAAACAATTGAATTTGACTATTCGGCTGGGTGGATTTATCATAGTTATCATAAATATAAAAAACCCAAAACCGGAGTGTCAATGGCGTATACTGTCCTTGCAAGAAGATACCGCTCGCAAAGGTTCGATGATGTAGTCGGCCAAGATGCGATTTCTCATACCCTCAAAAACGCTATAAAAACCGATAAAGTAGCTCACGCATACCTCTTTACCGGCACAAGAGGAGTCGGTAAGACCACAATGGCTCGAATCCTTGCTAAAAGCCTAAATTGCCTGGCCAGCGACCAACCCACCACAGAACCCTGCCTGAAATGCGATAGCTGCACCGCAGTAAATACCGGTGAAGATATCGATGTTATCGAAATCGACGGGGCCTCCAATAGAGGCATAGAAAATGTTCGCGAACTTAGACAAAATGCATCGTACCGGCCTGCACGGGCAAGATACAAAATCTATATCATAGATGAAGTACATATGCTCACGACCGAAGCCTTCAACGCACTTTTAAAGATTCTCGAAGAGCCGCCTTCGCATGTGAAATTCATCTTCGCAACGACTGAGCCGAATAAAGTATTAGCCACCATTCAGTCACGCTGCCAAAGATTCGATTTTGCCAATATCAGTCCCGCCGACATTATGGGGCAACTGAAAAAAATCTTAGGCGAAGAGAAAATCAAGTTCGAGAGCGACTGTATAGTCGCCTTGGCGCGTTTAGCCAACGGTTCGATGCGCGATGGGCTCAGCCTGGTCGATCAGCTTATCAGTACAGGTGCAGAAAAACTGACCGTCGGCATGCTTGAAGAGTTCCTCGGCCAGCCTAACAGGGAAAAGGTTTACGAACTTCTCGAAAAGGTCGGCCTTTGTGATGCGGGAGCAACCCTTGTCTGTATCGATAATCTTCTCAATTCCGGTATGGGGTGTGTAAGTATTCTTGACAGTCTGGTTGAGGCTGTTCGTGATATGATGGTGCTAAAAGCATCTGCAACGGCCAGTCAATCGCTTGTAATACTCACGCAGAGCGAAAAGGATACGCTTTTGCGCATAGCAGAGTCTTTTGATATTCCCGCATTGGTTTATGATGTTACGCTTTTGGAAAAGTTACGCTGGCCGATAAAGAATAGTGATAACCCCCGCGCGCTTTTGGAATCGGCGATGTTAAGACTTGCGCTTAGCGAACATTTTATGAGCATACCAGAGTTATTAGGCAAAGGTGCAGAAGGGCAAAAGAGCAAAAGAGAGACGGGGTTAAAAAAAAAGATAGGGGGGACACGGACTGAGGAAACACAGACAGAGATTCAAACTGGGCCGATATTTTCGGCCGGGGCGGATATTGAAGAAATAAAAAATGGCTGGGAAAAGGTTGTTGCCTTCGCGCGGGGTAAGGCCAATTCGCGGATTGCGGATTTATTAAAAAAGGCAGTTCCATTACAACTCAAAGGTAATTTGCTTTCTATTGGTTTTGAAAAAGGCGATGAGTTTGCCATGAATCTTTGCGCCGATAACGGCAGGGCCCAGTTAATAGAGTCGGTTTTAAGTAATTGCCTTGGTAAAAAGGTAAAACCTGCATTTGAAATAATTGATAACGGTGGCAAAGTCGCACAGAGGCCGAAACCGGCCGGTGCGAGGGTCAGTCAGAAGACAATAGATGAGGCGGCCAATACGCCTGCAATAAAAACAATTCTTTTCGAGCTTGATGCGAATATAATTGATGTGAAAGAGGAAAATCAGTAGGCACTAAGGCACAAATTTTTTATCGCTGATTACGCGGATTTATTTTAGCCACAGAGGACAGAAGAGAGAAAAATCCTAAGCACTAAACCCTAAATCCTCCCTATGGGACGCCTTACGGTGTAAACAAATTCTAAATACTAAATACAAATGCTCAAAAACGGCAGGGGGAGTTTTTCAGGGATTGTTTTGATTATTTTTTTGGGAGTTCGTACAGGCCATGGCCGCTATCGCGGAGTTTTCCCTGTTTGCACAATTCCTGCCAAACTTCTGGTGGGAACTGCCTTGGCGGCTGGATAGCAAAAAGGCCTGACGGGCCTGAAGAAAAGGCTCCGCGTCCGAGCTGTGAATCGTCATCGAGGGCGGTGAGTTTCAGGCGTTTCTTGAACGCCTTGAATGCGCTTTTGAGTATTTCCGGCGGTATCCGGCCGGGGTGTTCGTGGGGCTGGTTTTCTGTCATATTATCTGCCTTTAAATATCAGCCGATATGCTGCTCGATGAAACTCGTATCAACTTTATTCTGAAGATACATATTATGTGAAAGAATCTTTTCGCAGACGCCTATCGTTGTCTTTATCGGCTCGATTCTGAATTCTCCGAGCGCCCTTTTCATCGTGGTAATCGCCTCGCTTCTGGTGGGCCTGTGTACAATCAGTTTCGCAATCATAGAGTCGTAATACGGCGTGACTATCGCACCCTGGAAAAGATGTGTATCGACTCTTACGCCCATCCCGCCGGGCAGGATAAACTTTTCAATTTTTCCCGGAGACGGCGCAAAATTGCGTTCCGTATCTTCGGCATTAATTCGGCACTCTATCGCGACACCCCTATGCTTGATATCTTTTTGCTTTAATTTGATATTCTGCCCGCTTGCGATCTGAAGCTGCATCTTTATCAAATCCCGGCCGGTAACCATTTCAGTAACCGGATGCTCAACCTGTATCCGAGTATTGACTTCGATAAAATAGAACTTCTTATCCTTATCGAGCAGAAATTCAACCGTCGCGGCATTTTCATATTTAGCCTGCTTTATCACTTTAATCGCCGCCTTACACAACTCCTCGCGAACACGTTCATCGATAACCGGGCAGGGAGATTCTTCTATAAGTTTCTGATGACGTCTCTGTATCGAGCAGTCTCGCTCGTAAAAATGCAGTGTATTACCGGCCCTGTCGGCCATGACCTGCACTTCCACATGCCGTGGATCGACTATATATTTTTCCAGATATATCGAACCGTCCTTGAACGCCGCTTCCGCTTCAGTTTTCGCGGTGGTAAACGCGCTTCGCAGGCTGATATCATTATGTGCAACGCGCATCCCTCTGCCTCCCCCGCCTGCCGCTGCCTTTATTATCACCGGATAGCCGATTTTATTGGCGAGTTCTATCGCTTCGTTTTCATCCTTAAGCCGGCCGTCTGAGCCCGGCACGACAGGCACATGAGCCTTTTTCACACGTTTTCTTGCCGCAACTTTATCCCCGAGCAGTTTCATCGATTCCG
>CAYTQR010000002.1:4021-16104 GCA_964440045.1 uncultured Planctomycetaceae bacterium
GGGCCCAATAAAGGTTATACCGCAATCGCCGCATATTTCTGCAAAGTGAGCATTTTCCGCCAGAAACCCATAGCCCGGATGAATCGCTTCGACATCGGTTACTTCTGCGGCACTTATTATAGCGGGGATATTGAGATAACTTTGCGCAGGACTTGCCGGCCCGATACAAATAGCTTCATCGGCAAGCTCGATATACGAAGAATCCCTGTCCGCCTCGGAATAAGCAACGACTGACTCGACGCCCAATTCCCTGCAGGCTCGAATTATTCGCAATGCTATTTCGCCTCTATTAGCTATAAGTATTTTTGAGAACATAATCGGCTCTTGGTAAATGAAATTGACATGCAGGTTAATCAGGTCTGATTTTGAAAAGCACATGGCCGAATTCAACAGCCTGACCGTTAGAGACCATAATTTTTTCGATTGTGCCGGTGGTTTCCGCCTTTATTTCGTTCACAACTTTCATCGCCTCTACAATACAGACTACCGTATCATGCGTTACATGGTCGCCTGTTTTCACATAAGGTTCTGCATCCGGACTCGGCGCTGCATAAAACGTACCGACAATAGGCGAGGTTATATCGACAAGTCCCTCATCAACAACCGCCGCAGCAGCTCCCTGCCCAACACCATTTGCCACTGGCGCAACAGGACTTGCTGCAGGCACTACTACCGCTTGCGGCTCATTTGCACCGGGACGCTTGAGATGGATTTTATTGTCGCCATCTACTATCTCGATCTCTACAAGGTCCTTTTCGAGCATAAGCTGTACAAGTTCCTCGATCTTTTTCAAATCAGATTTTTTTCCATCGCCCATTTATCGAGCCCTTCAAATTTAAATCGTATTACCACAAAAATATATTATAATCCAGTTATGGTCATAAACAAGCAAAAATTTGACGTAACTGCAACGGCATATTCCTTAGCTGCCCTTAGCTGTTGGATAATAGGCCCGTTATGCATAAAACAACTCACAGGCTGGCTCGATTTCTGGACACAAAATATGCTCCGCTATTCAATCGCAGCCATTTTACTGCTGCCATTTCTGCTCTTTTCAATAAGACACAAAAAAGTTGACCATTCGATATGGAAAAACGCACTTATCCCGACAATACCGAATGTCGTAATGCAGTCCTGCTGGGCAGCGGGATTTTATTACATCAATCCTGCCCTTTTAACCCTGATTGCAAAAAGTGGTATCCTTTGGACAATTGTTTTTTCGATGATTTTCTTTCTCGATGAAAGAGCCCTGCTCAAAAGCTCCCGCTTTTGGACCGCATCTGCTGCGATGATAATAGGCCTCACCGGCGTAACAATTTTAGGCTCCAACTTCGCCGCAAAGGCAACGCTTACCGGCCTGATTTTTGTCTTTTCTGCCTCTTTTACATGGAGCCTTTATACAGTAGGCGTAAAGGCATTCCTTTCGGACTACGACAGCAGGATAAGTTTCGCGGTTGTTTCGCTCTATACTACCGTCGCGCTTATAATCATTGCCGCCCTCTTCGGCAAGCCCGCCGATTGTCTTTCAATGCCTCCGCTCGGCTGGATAATTGTAATTATTTCCGGCGTTACGAGTATTGCTCTTGCTCACAGTTTTTATTATGCCGCGATAAAACGCATAGGCGCCTCTATCCCTTCGCTGGTTACTTTGGCCCAGCCCTTTGGTGTCCTCGTCGTTTCACGAATCATTTTTGCCGAAAAACTTACCGCCCCGCAATGGCTTTTCGGAATAATCCTCCTCGCAGGAGCCGCCCTGGCCGTCTGGGCCCAGGAACACCTCAATAAAAATTAAAAATCAAAAATAAAAATGCAAAATTGATGATGCCGCCTTTCCATCCTTCGCCAAAGCTACGGAGGACAGGTCGGCGGATAATTTTTTAATATCTCCTTTACATTTGGTGAACCTATTTGTTATTATGTGAGTATGTAATCATATAGTAATATAGCAAAAGGGCCGATAATGAGCAAAAAATCACAAAAAATGCTTTACAATAGACAAGCCGATATCTTAAAAGCCTTAGCTCACCCTCTGCGAGTCGCAATTCTCGACTTTCTAAAGGACGGCGAACAATGCGTCTGCGATATCGCAAAAAAAGTGGGCTCCGAAAGGTCAAATGTATCAAGGCATCTTGCCGTAATGGTAAACGCAGGAGTTCTGCAATGCCATAAAGAAGGACTCAAGGTAATATATCGCCTGAAAGCCAAATGCGTTCTGGATTTTTTAGAATGTGTAACAACCTGTCTCAAACATCAGGCAGATGAAAATATAAAACTCCTAAGGGCCATCTGATATGGGCATAAGAACTGAAAGCAAAAAATTTCTCTTAATTGCCGCTGTTTTCTTGGCTCTCTATTTTTTGCCTGTAGGCATCGGCCGTTTCGATAACGCTATCATACAATCGCTGCTCCTGGCAAAATGGTATGCACAAGAGCATGTTCTTTTATGTCTTATACCCGCATTTTTCATCGCAGGAGCCATCTCGGTTTTTGTCAGCCAAGCCTCCGTGATGAAATATCTCGGCGCAAAGGCCAATAAGACCATCGCCTATGGCGTAGCTTCCGTCTCCGGCACAATACTTGCCGTCTGTTCCTGCACAGTTTTGCCATTGTTTGCAGGGATTTATAAAATGGGAGCAGGATTAGGCCCTGCCTGCGCGTTTCTCTATTCCGGCCCTGCTATCAATGTCCTTGCGATTATCCTTACCGCAAGAATACTCGGTTTTCAATTAGGCATGGCAAGAGCAATCGGAGCGATTTTGTTCAGCGTAATAATTGGCCTGCTGATGCACTTCATTTACCGCAAAGAAGAAATACAAAAAGCAGATAATGCGGTAGCCCTGCCTGACGATGAAAAGAGCAGGCCGCTTTGGCAGAACGGTTTATATTTTGCTTCTATGGTTGCTGTCCTGGTCTTTGCAAACTGGGCCAAACCGGCCGAATCCGTCGGCCTGTGGTCGGCAATTTACTCTGCAAAATGGATGATAACTGCTGTCTTTCTAACCGCACTAATAATTATCCTGGCGTTGTGGTTCAGCAAAAATGATTTAACCAACTGGACGGGTGCAACATGGACATTTGCTAAACAGATATTGCCTTTGCTCTTTGCAGGCGTTCTTATTGCAGGCTTCCTGCTTGGCACACCGAGCGGCGAAGGTATTATTCCTTCTAAATGGGTCTCTGCAGCAGTCGGTGGAAATTCTATAAGGGCAAATTTATTTGCCTCTGTCGCCGGTGCGTTTATGTACTTTGCGACACTGACCGAAGTACCGATAACCCAGGGCTTGATTTCTGCCGGTATGGGCAAAGGCCCTGCTCTTGCACTATTGCTTGCAGGCCCGGCACTTTCACTGCCAAATATGCTCGTTATTCGTTCTGTAATGGGCACAAAAAAAACTATTACTTTTGTCTCGCTTGTAGTAATAATGGCAACAATTTCAGGAATAATCTTCGGAGCGTTTTTCTAAAAAATATTTTAATATGACCCAGGAAAAAGCAAGAAATCTCGGTATATTCGAACGATACCTTACCGTTTGGGTTATTCTCTGTATCCTCGCAGGAATAGTTTTGGGCAAACTCGCGCCAGGCTTCGCTAAGTCTCTCGATGCAATGGCTATTTACGTCAACGGCGCACCGGTTGTCTCGATACCGATAGCGATTTGTCTCTTCTTTATGATGTATCCGATTATGGTTAAGATTGACTTTGCAGATGTTCTAAAAGCCGGCAAAAGTATAAGACCAGTCGGACTGACGCTTTTTGTCAACTGGGCGATTAAACCTTTCACAATGTACGCCATATCGCTGCTGTTTCTGGGTGTTTTGTTCAGGACCTTTATCGGCGTAGATGCCGTTGATATTGTCAAAATGCCCTTCGGATTGGATTTACCCCTCGGCGCAGTTTACGGCGTTGGAAAAGTAATCGAACAAAGCGGCATAAAGGTGCTCGAAGTTCCGCTGTGGCGAAGCTATCTGGCAGGTTGTATCCTGCTCGGTATCGCACCGTGCACAGCAATGGTCCTTGTCTGGGGCTATCTTGCAAAAGGAAATGACGGTCATACCCTCGTTATGGTTGCTATCAATTCTATTACAATGCTGTTGCTTTATGGACCGCTGGGTGGTTTTCTGCTCGGCGTAGGTCGCCTGCCCGTACCCTGGCAGGCCCTTGTATTATCAATCGCTATTTATGTCGCCCTGCCGTTGGGAGCCGGCTTTATATCTCGAAAGTGGATAATCACCCACAAGGGACAAGACTGGTTTGATAAAAAATTTCTGCACTTCCTTACTCCCGTTACGATTATCGCACTGCTCATTACACTCGTACTGCTGTTCTCTTTCAAAGGTGAGGTCATTCTTTCAAATCCACTGACAATACTATGGATTGCGATACCGCTGTTCATACAAACAAACTTAATATTCTGGATAACATATATCACCGCAAAACTTTGGAAATTTAATTACGCAGACGCTGCCCCTTCGGCTATGATTGGCGCATCGAACCATTTTGAAGTTGCAATCGCTACCGCTACGATGTTGTTTGGATTATCAAGCGGTGCTGCTCTTGCGACGGTCGTCGGTGTGCTTATTGAAGTGCCTGTAATGCTTATGCTCGTAAAAATATGTTTAAAAACACAAAATTGGTTTAAAATTGCAGAAGGTGCGGGATGAAAAAAATTCAAATACTCGGAACAGGTTGTCCGAAGTGTAAAAAGCTGGCAGAAAATGCCGAAACAGCCGCTAAAGAACTCGGCATAGAATACGAACTCGAAAAAGTTACAAAGATTAATGATATAATGAAATTCGGCATAATGGTAACGCCGGCTCTTGCCCTCGACGGAGAAGTTAAAGTCGCCGGCAAAGTACCGACAATTGAACAGCTAAAGGAAATACTAAAATGAAAAATATCTGGAAGATAATCATTGTTTTAATTCTCGCAGCATCAGTAGCTGCTGTTCTATGGCTCAAAGAATCAGAAAATCCACCCACACAACTGCCCATCCAACCCCCGGCAGTAGAGGATACCGGCATTATTATTCATCCGCTTAAAAAAATTCAGCCCGAAGAAACTAAAACCGATTCCAACGGCTCGATTGTTATGACTATTGAAGTTGTTAAGCCGAAAAAGCTCCCCATTCTGGTTGATTTGGGCGCCGATAAATGCATCCCCTGCAAAATGATGGCGCCAATGCTTGAAGAATTAAAAAAAGAATACGCCGACAAATTTCAGGTGCAGTTTTATGATGTCTGGAAATACCCCGCCCATGCACACAAATATAATGTAAGACTGATACCAACTCAGATTTTCCTCGACCCAAACGGTAAAGAGCTTTACCGCCATCAGGGATTCTTCTCCAAAGAAGATATATTAGCTAAATGGAAAGGCCTCGGCGTAAATCTTGAGAAAGGAACAAGTAATGAAAAAAATTAGTGGTTGTTTTTTAGCTTTTACCATAATTACAGGCCTTATGTTTACTCCCTGTTTTGCTAAGAAAAACACTTCAAACAGCATCAAAACCGTAGAACAGCTCTATCCCAATCTTGCAACCAGTGTACTGACATATGCAAAAGTTGGGACGTTACCTAAAGACATTTTACTGAAAACTGACGGAATAGAAATCGGAAAAAAAGATATCGATGGGATTATCGTGCAGCAGCCGGAACAATCCTGGAAAGAACTGCAGAAAAATGCATTCTTTGTCCTTGAGCAGGAGGCGACCGGAAAGTTATTACTGAAAATAGCCAAGCAGGAGTTGAGCAAACAGAATAAAGATATTGCCGCAATACCGGACAACGAGCTTGTAAAGACACTTTTTGATAATCTTGTAAAAGATATCAATGTTACTAATCAGGATATTGAAACTTTCTACAAAGAAAATGAAAGCGTTTTCTGCGGCACGCCATTGGATAGCGTTCGAAAACAGATAGTATCTTATGTATTGCAGGATAAGCAGCAGCGCTTTGTTGACCAGTATATCCAGACCCTTGGACAAAAAATTGAAATTATCGTGTCTGATTCGTGGACAAAACAGAAAGCCGCAAATGCTAAAGACAATCTGCTGGACAAAGCCAGAGCCAGCGGTAAACCGACACTTGCAATTTTCAGTGCCGCAAGTTGCTGCGGGCCGGATAAAATGATTCCCATAAAAGAAGCTCTGCTTAAAAAGTACGATACTAAAATCAACATTTTGTATATCGAGCCAAGGAAAGAGCAGATTCTTGCCGCTCGGTATGGAATTCGTTCGATTCCTTCGCAGGTATTTTTCGATGGCAAAGGCAAAGAGTTTTATCGGCACAGCGGCTTTTTCTCAGAAAAAGATATAATTGACAAGTTGAGCAAAATAGGTGTCAAATAATATGCAGGAACTTTTTACAATATTGACCCGCGCAGTCGAGGGAACACCTGCCATTGCAATCATCGCCTCGTTTATCTGGGGTGTTTTGAGCATTTTGCTCAGTCCCTGTCATCTGGCAAGCATTCCTTTGATTGTCGGCTTCATCGACGAGCAAGGCAGAATCTCAACCAAACGAGCATTTTGGATTTCTACACTTTTTGCCGCAGGAATACTCATAACTATCGGCCTCGTCGGCGCAGCTACCGCAGCAGCAGGCCGAATGATGGGCGATGTCGGAAAATGGGGCAATTATTTCGTCGCTGCGATTTTCTTTCTCGTCGGTCTGCATCTGCTCGATGTGATCCCTATACCTTTTTCAGGCCCTTCGAAGGTCGGTATGAAACGCAAAGGTCTTTTGGCAGCATTTCTGTTGGGCCTTGTCTTTGGCATAGCAATCGGCCCCTGTACATTTGCCTATATGGCCCCTATACTCGCCATTACATTTAAAGTCGCCTCGACAAATATCTTTTACGGCATTTTACTTTTGGTTTCCTATGGCATCGGCCATTGTTCCGTAATTGTTCTTGCAGGCACGTTTACCGAGGTCGTTCAGCATTATCTCAACTGGAACGAAAAATCCAAAGGCGCTGTAATCCTCAAAAGAATCTGCGGCGTACTCGTCCTTGTCGGCGGACTATATATGATTTATACTGCTCCGTAGAAATTATGACTAACGAATATTTTGGGGAAATTAAGGACGACCACCTATTTTTAAAACTCAATCACAGCTTTGATGATGCCGTCCTTGTAGCCTGCCGCAAGTTCGAAAGCCTTTATCCCATCTGCAAACGCAAACTTATGTGTAACCATAAAATCAACATTTGCTTTTTTCGTCGCAAGAAGCTCAATCGCATCTTTGGTCGAACGATTCTGCCTTCGGATATTTACAATTGTAATTTCCTTTCTGCGGGCCTGGTCGATACTTACAGAAATCCGGTTACCACGAGGGATGCCGACAAGAACAAGTTTTCCGCCCGGCCGTAAAATACCAATACCCTCATCAATCGTACTCTGCCGGCCTGCGCATTCATAAACTACATCTATGCCCGCCGGCTGGAGTTCGCTTATCTGTTTGACAATATCACCTTCGTCAGGATTTCCCGTCCAGTCTGCCCCGTGCTCCTTGGCGACAGCACATCTTGAATTTATTTTATCTGTCATATAGATTTTCTTTGCACCCATCAGGCGAGCTGCCGTCATACAGCTTAAACCTATCGGCCCTGAGCCGAGTATCGCGATTTTTTCAGTATAAGGCCCCCAGCCCTGTCTTGCCGAATAGAGGCCTATCGTAAAAGGCTCAACCAGCGCTGCCTGGACAAGCGTTAATCTATCGTTGACTACCAAACAACTCTCTTCAGGCATAACTATATATTCGCACAGGCAGCCGGCGCTTTGGCCGGGCGTGCCGAGAAACTGCAAGTTTCTGCAGGTATTTTCCCTGCCCATTTTGCACTGGTCACATTTATTACACCAAACCGCAGGTTCGACGACAACTTTATCGCCGACTTTTATATCTTTTACCGCTTTGCCTACCTGCGCAACTGTTGCCGAACATTCGTGTCCGATTAGATACGGATATATCGCAACCTGTGTACCGACTTTGCCCTCTTCGTAATAATGAATATCGCTGCCGCATATTCCGACATAGGCAATCTTGAGCAATACATCGATATCATTTACTATCTTAGGCTGTGGAACTTCAACGAATTCCAGTTTTTTCAAACCCGTCAGTGCCAAAGCTTTCATATTAAACCTCTGTTAATTTTATACATTAAACCTGAAGCATATTATATCGCCGTCCTGAACAATATAGCTTTTGCCTTCAAGACGGACTTTGCCGGCGGCTTTTACCGCCTTTTCATCGCCAAGCTCTTTCAAATCCGCAAAGCTAATCGTCTCTGCCCTGATAAAGCCGCGTTTTATATCGCTGTGGACCTTGCCCGCAGCATCGTGGGCGATTGTGCCGGCCTTTATCGGCCAGGCTCTCGTCTCGTCGTCGCCAACCGTAAAAAAGTTAATCAGGCCAAGCGCCGAATAACAGCTTTGTACAAATTTATTTACCACAGGCTCGGTGATACCCAGATCCTTCATAAAATCAACTCTGCTCTCTTTATCAAGCTGACTTATTTCATATTCAAGTTCGATACAGACACTAATTGAAGGAACTGTCGAATCGATAATGCCGGCCGTATCAAAAACCTGTGCGGGATTGCTTTCTGCGGTATTAAAAACAACCACTATCGGCTTTAACGTCAAAAAGCCAAGCGGCTTTACAAACTCAAGCTCTTCAGCATTTTCGATAGTGGTTTTCAACGGCTTTTCAGCTTCTATAGTCTGGCGAAGTTTTAACTGAATCGCAAGTTCTGCTTTTTGTTTCGCCTGGTCTTTCGAGGGTTTCTTGACTTGCTTTTCAAGTTTTTCTATTCGCCTCTCAACAAGCTCAAGGTCTGCCAGCAGAATCTCGGTCATCAGGCCGGAAAGCTCTTTCAAAGGCTCTGCCTTAATCCCCGCATTGTCAAATGCTCTTATAACAAGCACCAGCAGCTCAGCGGTTCTTACCTGACTAAGAAGTCTCCTTGCCGCGGCACGTGAATGGTCGTCGGCAAAAGACAGGCCAGGCAAATCGAGACAGTCTATCGTTGCATACACCTTCTTTTTCGGCTTGTAGTGCTCAAATAGCCAGTCGAGTCTTTCATCGGGCACCGGCGCTATTATTTCTTCGACCTGAACAGTGCCGGCAGGGGCGAGTTTTCTGCCGCTGATTGTGGCAAGCAATGTGCTCTTGCCCGAACCGACTGTGCCAAGAAACGCAGCCCTCATTCGTTGACCTCTTTAAAAACAGTACCGCCATAAGAATCGTACGCTACTATCGCTGGAAAATCCTTAATCTCAAGTTTCCTTATCGCCTCGGTACCCAAATCTTCGTATGCAACAACCTGGGCAGAAACTATATACCGGCTCAAAAGCGCCCCGGCCCCGCCGAGAGCGGCAAAATGAACCGCACGATATTTTTTCAACGCATCTCTTACAGTGTTATCACGATAACCTTTGCCAATCATTCCTTTAAGACCTGCCGCTAAAAGTATGGGGCTAAATCTGTCCATCCTCGCCGATGTTGTCGGTCCTGCCGAGCCAATTACTTTTCCCAGCGGCGCAGGCGTAGGGCCGACGAAGTAAATCACAGAGCCCTCTATCGGTATCGGTAGTTTCTTATCCTGTTCGATAAGCTCACAAAGCCTTTTATGTGCCGCGTCGCGTGCTGTGTAAATAATACCGCTGATGGCAACTTCGTCGCCGGCTTTAAGCGAACGAACAATATCATCTGTTAAAGGTATTGTTATTTTATTCATATAGGCCTATTTTACATAAAAACGCCTGTTTTGCACACCAAATAATTTGTTGTTGCAGGGGCAAAAAATGCTATTATTTACATTGTTATGAAATACCCCATTTTTCTGAATCTGGAATCTAAACGCGTCGTGGTCATCGGCGCAGGCTCTGTTGCCGCAAGGAAGATATTGGGCCTGCTTGAGGCAAAGGCCCGTGTTGTCGTTGTTGCTAAGAAAATTGATGATGTCCTCAAGGCCAAATGCAAAGATGCAAATATCGAATTCGTTCAAGCAAAATATTCGAAAGACTATCTCGTCGGCGCCACAATTGCCTTTGCCGCAACTAATAACCAAAAACTAAATGAGCAGATTTACAAAGACTGTCAGCAGCTCGATGTGCTCTGCAATGTCGTCGACAGCCCCGGTCTTTGTGACTTTTTCGTCCCTGCCGTGGTCAAGAGAAATGATTTGCAGATTGCTATCTGCACTGAGGGCAGCTTTCCCGCTTATGCAGGTCATTTAAGGCAAAAGCTCGAGGAGATTATCACGCCTGAGCACGGCCAATTTGTAATGGAGCTCGAAAAGCTCAGGGCCAAAGTGTTTGAGCAGATACGTGATGATAACAAAAGGAAAACCATACTCGGTGCTCTGGCGGGCGATGAGGCATTTGAGATATTCAAGAAAAACGGCCCAAAAGCTCTTGGCGATTGGGCCGAAAAAATCATCAACGAGATAAAAGATTAGGCTTTAATCTCTTCTATAGTCACTTCCATATATTTTTGGCGATGACCGATGCGCCTTTTGCTGTTCTTGCGGCGTCTGAACTCGGTGGGATATAATTTGACGCCCTTTACTATCGAATCGGCGGCAGTATCGGCAAATTTGCCCGTAACTTTGGCACCTTTGATATAAGGCGTACCTATTTTAAACTCCTTGCCGTCACCAACAAACAGCACCTTATTCATCTCTATTGTCCTGGCATCGTCGGCAACATCCGCCAGTTCAATCTTGATACGATCGCCTTGAGCTACTTTATATTGCTTACCGCCCTGCTCTATAACTGCATACATCTGTTCTTAAACTCCTAAATATCGAACCTTTTAGAAAGCGGAGTATTATAGGAATTCGGCCGATATATGTAAAGAGAATTGTTATTTTGGATTCAAGACCGATGCAGTCCTGATATTTAGCGGCTTAAATGGCCAAAAAAGGCAACTTTGCCGCTTTTTATAGTTTTTAAAATATTACGCAATAAAACCTGACGCCCGGGCGTCTTTACTTGTAAAGAAACGAAAAATGAGTAGTCCAAACGATGTTACACAGATAATAAAACTGTGCCAGAAAGGCGAGAAAGAAGGCTTTTTTCGATTGGTTGACGGCTACTCAAGTCGTTTATTCGGCTATTTTTACAGGTTAACAGGCAACAGGGATGACGCAAATGAACTGCTCAGTGAGCTCTTTTTAAAAATTGTTGAGAAAATCGGCACCTGCCGGCCGGAAGCATTTGATGCCTGGCTGTTTAAAATGGCTTCGAATCTCTTTGTTGATTACATCAGGTCAAAAAAACGCCGGCAAAAAATGCTCGACCATATAACAGAACAGATGCAGAGCCAAACGCAGCCTGACCAAAACAGCGATGATATGGCCGATAAATTAACCGAGCAGCTGCAAAGGCTCGATGCGGAAACTGCCGAAATTATTGCTATGCGATATTATTCGGGGTTGAGCTTTGAAGAACTGGCAAAAATCCGAAATGAACCTGTCGGCACATGCCTTTCAAAAGTCCACCGCGGACTTAAAAAACTGCGGCAGTTAATGGAAAATTGTGATGACTGAATTTAAAAGCAAAAATATTGACGATCTCCTGTCAAAATTCTATTCGTCCGAACAGGCCGAACAGATAAAAAATGACTTTGCCTCCGCTGACGCAATTTTTGAAAAATTTCCTGTGCCAAACCTTTCTGGCCAAACTACTGCAGAGATAAAACAAAAAATTGTCCAACATCTCGAAAGCCAAAAACCCATAAGCTGGACGGCCGTTCTCGTAAAAACAGCGTCTGTCGCGGCGATTGTTGTTATTTTCTCTGCTGTATTACTTCTAAATCATACCGGAAAAGACTTGAATCAATATGCAACTAATGAACAGCAAACATCTTCTCGGCAAATTGAGCAAGCAGAGGCCGGAATTGATGTGTCGTTTTTCGAGGCGGAATTTAAACTACTGAAAAATGAATTACTCACAATAAATCTCGGCGAGGATAACGGCACAAATGGAACTCTCGTTGACCATATTGAAAAAACTGAACTTGAAATAAGTGAAACTAAAAATACTCTATGGAAAGGAGGAAAAAAAGAAAGCAACACAAAA
>CAYTQR010000002.1:16114-24680 GCA_964440045.1 uncultured Planctomycetaceae bacterium
CGGCGCACATACGAACGTGTACTGCTGAATCTTTGTCATCTGCTCGATTATGTCCCTTACCTGCTCGGTGCCCGCCGCAAAGCCTAATCGCCAGCCCGGCATACCATAGCTCTTGCTGAAACCACGAAGCAAAAGGGTCTTAGGATAATAGGCTGCTATGCTCGCGCAGCGACCCTCGTAGCAGAACTTTTCGTATATCTGGTCGCTTATTACGATGATATCCTTTTTGGCAGCAATTTTCGCTTATGGTCCGCCGCCCAATGCGGCAGAACAGCCTGAAGAAACAAGCCTCGCCCCGCCAAGCCGAGCCGTCCACAGAGAAGGTATGCCAGGCGAAGAAGGTGGGCCAATGGAACGGATGAGGAGCAGAAGGCATGGAGGACTGCGTGCCATGGAAGCAGAACTTATAAGCTGGCTTGAAAAAAATGAACCCGAAACCGCAAAGGCACTGGCCGAATTGAAGGAAAAGGACCGACCGGCCTACAGGAGAAGATTGTCTATCGAAACGAGAAAGTATCGAGAGATTATCGATGCCCAGCAAACCAACCCGGCTCTTGCCGAGCTGCTCAAGAAGGACCTCGGGCTAAAACAGAAACGAAATGAACTGCTCGACAGACTCAAAGCTGCAACCGATGACAAGCAGAAAGAAGAACTGACGGCACAGCTAAAGGAAGTCATCGGCCAAAGATTCGATTTGATTGTACAGAAAAAACAGATCAAATATGAGGAACTCAAAAAGAGACTCGAAGAACTTCAGAATCAAGTAAACAAGAGCCAGTCGGAACTTGAAACTTTCAAAAACAAAAAGAATGAACATATCAAAAAGCGTATGGAAGAAGTTATAAACCAAACTGAACAGCTCAACTGGCACTAAAAATAGTTAAGATGTGCATTAAAAAAGCCCTTTCTAACGAAGGGGCTTTTTTGTTTTTTAATCATTAATCATCGCCACAGGTCAACCAGTTGCCGGCAAGTAGAGCAAAATCCGTAAAATTCACATAGCCGTCTTTGTTTACATCCGCTCTTTCGTAATAATCATTTGCTCTGCTGCCCTCGGTTCCGAGCCAGTAATAACAGAATTCCGTGAGGTCATCAATGTCAACGCTGTCGTCAATAACCAAATCGCCGGCAGGCGGGTCTGTTACAAATACCACACTGAAAAGCTCGGATGGTCCATACTTTCCTAACTCGTCATAAATAATATAAGTAATCCACTGCAAATCCGTTTCGCCCGATGGTGCTGGTGCACGATATTCCAGATGTAAATGCGGGTCTGAAATCGCACTGTGATTTACCCAATCGCCCGCTTCATTCAGTTCGATACCAAGTATAGAATTTTTTGCGATAAACCCAGGCTTGATAGATATACATTCGACAATAATCCGGTAATCAACATTAGTTGTTCCGGCAAGTTGTCTGTTTGGATCATTGGCTATAATATCAAACCCCGTTTCGCCTATTTGATACCTGTCATATCTTATATTGTAATATAAAGGGTAATGCCAGTTGAGCCAGGTAGGGTCTCCGGTATGGTCAGGGTCGCTATGTCTGTATTTTTGCGTACAATCGACAAAGAGTTTATTATCATCACCGGTGCCGGTTATGCCGTCCTGATTACAGCCTATTAGAAAATGGTCAAGCGGACAATCGGCTAAACACAAGCCTGCCGCTGATAATAAAATCAAAATTAAAAACCTTTTACACATATCAAAACTCCTTCAATCATCCTGCGGCCAGTCGGGAGCGGATTCCGGAAACCAGAAACAATCTCCCGGCCAGATGTAAGTTTTTTCTATTTCCAATGTCTCGGCATGTCCGTCCGTAAAAACATAATTTGATTTTCCTGAATGTCTGTTCCATGCGACTTGACCTTTTGCCAGTTGAATATTGTAAAACCACTGTTCCGGATGGATATGGTCGGCAGATGTCCACGATGACGGGCTTTCGCTGACATAGACACAATACTGCGGCTGGTAAATAAACTTGACGTTGTTATAACGGCCTTTATATCGCTGACATTTGGAATCGAGCAAGGCATTAAGGGCAAAACTCGACCATCGCGGATCTGCTTTTTGCCGGTCAAGCGGCTTGCTCCAATCGACAAAATTTTTGGCGGTATCGGCAGGACAGCGGGACAGCAACTCCTTGCCGAGATATTTCGACAGTATCACAAGCCAGTACTGGTTTGGGTCGGAGATATGGCAGGAGCTGTCCGGCAGATGACCATCATTATCCATCAGGTAAGTTTTCAGACCGATGCCCATCTGCCGCATATTGCTAAGACAGACCACCCTTTTAGCCTGGTTGCGCGCTCTTTGCAAAGACGGTGTAAGTATCGCCAGCAGCATAGCGATAATCGATATGACTACCAGCAATTCAACCAGTGTAAACGCCCTGAGACGTTTTTTCGTCATTTCTTGCCTGTTCTGAATTTAAACACGGCAATCAAAGCTGAACCGAACAGCATCGTAGATGCCGGTTCAGGAACAGTTACAAAATTCAGCGTGTATTGAGCCGATTCTGCAAAACTTGTCGCGCCTGTATCAATAACTGCAAAGGCGGCTGAAAACATCTGCCCGGCTCCGTCAGCAAAAGCAAGAAACTCGGTATGGGTGTGAAAATGCCATGCGCCCAATCCGCCGATGCCGTTTGGCAATTCTGAATCCCAGTCAGGTTCTTCAAATGCAAAAGTTGAGCCGTCAGATGTCAGTATCTCAAGAGTTGTGGCCTCGTCTTCCATCCAGAAATTTACAGGGTCGGGAAAACTGATGCGTTTGAGCGATATACGCCAGTCCGGTTGAGTCGATTCATCGTTGAAATCCAGTTGATACAACCCACTTTCGGGATGAGCCGAATGCCAACAATCCAGTGTGGCAACGTAAATTTGCTTATCGCCGATATATTCTCCTGTCGGTGCCATTTCTATCGTGTCCCATTGCGGCTGGTCGGGCGTTGCAAAAATCCATAACTGATTATCGTCCCCGTTACCCCAGATGCCGTCCGGGTTGCACCCAACGTGAGTATGTAAATGATCAGCAACCGCAAAACCACTACAAAACATTACAACGACAGCTATACAAAGACTTCTTCGTAACATAAAATACCTCCGTTTTATTCCCGGTAATTTTTGGGTCGTTTAACTGCGCAAAAATAGATACTCTGCGCACAATACGACTGTTATTTGTAAAACACTTTTACTTGATTTGAAAATTATGCTGCGACCGGAGGCGCGCGGAGGTACGGAGTGCAAAATTTGAAGCTTTTTACAACATGTTCAATGATATAAATATCTGCAACAGCAATCTGCCGTTGTTCAAAAAAAATCGGGGCTTCTAATATGACAGCTTTAACTTTATTTACAACAGCCTGCTGACAGATAGGACAATTCCTATGGTCGTGATGTCCGTCTTTATCGTGCTCCATCAAATGTAAAACAAGCATTATATTTGCAGTTTTCGTGATAAAACACAGCAACACAAAAACAAACAATATTTTTCGGCAATTCTTTCTCATTCTCGAATATCAGTCCTTACAACACGAAGAGCATAAACCTTCTATACTGACTTGTTGCCTGTGAACCACGAAACCTTTTTTTAATCCCTTTACCAGCGGCAGGAACAACCCTGTCAGGCAAAATGTTTCACCGCAACTATTGCAGGTAAAATGAGGATGACACTGCTTGTCACTGCAGTGATGTGCCAGTTCGTAATTCCATGCTCGTTTTTGAATGTAAGCTTTGTGAACTAATCCGACTCTACAAAACTTTTCAAGAACTCTGTAAACTGTTATCCTGTCCGGACAATTTTTACCCAGTTTTTTGGCAAGCCCTTCTCTGGACAGGGGTTTGCTGGCCACAAGTAATTCCCGCATTATAAGCATTTGCGGCTTTGTCAGATTAAAACCGGCAGCTTTTAATAATTCTTTTGCCTTTGCCTTTGTTCTTAAATTCCTGCCTGTCATATAAACCTTTTACGAAATTGCAATATAGTTGCGATTTTTAAAATAGCATATTGATTCTGCCGTTGCAAGTAAAAATAATTAAAAATTCACAAGGATACAAAAAACAGGAGATTAGAACTCTACAATTTGGTTTTCATTTGTTCAAGCTTTGTTGCCTCTGACAGTACTTTCTTCTCTTTTCTTGTCAGACTTGAAATGCCCTGCCTGTTCACTTTTTCCAGAATCCTGTCAACTTCTCTCTGAAGCTCATTGTGCTTTTGAAATCTTTTTTCCCAATCATCGGTATGCGAAATAATTCTGCTTCTATTTTTCCATTTCGGCCACAAATACACATATCCTGCCCCCACAGCCATACCTGCCAGATGAGCCACGTCTCCGCCGGCGTTTGGGCCGCCCGTAAAAATGTTCGCCACATAGAGTAATATGAAAATTATTGCTGCTACTCGAATTGGAACAGGGAACAAAAAGAGAAATACCACAAATTGCGGAAACAGTATTGCACAGGCGGCAAGCATTCCAAGTATTGCTCCCGATGCTCCAACTAAAACTCCAACCTGAACCATACCGAGATTGGCAAGCAGCAGATAAAACACACCAGCCGCTGTGCCGCAGGCAAGATAAAAATAAAGAAACTTTTTACTATGCCAGAACCGCTCAAGAGTAGGCCCCAAAAAATAAAGCCCCAGCATATTCCACAACAGATGCCTAATACTATTCGGGTCGTGCAGAAACTGATAGCCGATTAACCGCCACAATTGAAATGATCGGCTAATAGAAGTCGCATCTACGCTGAACCATTCATAAATTAAACCACCTAAAGGCTTTATAATAATACACGCCAGATACACACTGACATTGATAATCAAAAGACGCTTAACCATCGGCGTTAGCTGTGGAAATCTGAATTGCATCTGCGGATGGCTCATCTGCTGCTCTCCATAGTCAGAACGGTGATAATCCCTGTCATAAATACCCATAAATTCTCTCAAAATTATTGTTTTATCTATGCTTCTCTTATAATATCGGTAAAAAGGCCGTTTGTTCAAAAAGAAAACTCAAAATGAGCGATTTTGACTTCCTCAAAAATGAACTCCGCAAGCTCGAGCAGAAGGATTTGCTCAGGAAACCTATCTGTATCGATTCTGCGGCAGGGCCTGTAATACGCATCGCAAATGCCGACAAAACGCTTTTTTGCAGCAATAACTACCTTAATCTGGCAAATAATCCGCAAATTATCGCTGCCGCCAGGGGCACGATGGAAAAATTCGGTTACGGCTCGGCGGCATCAAGGCTTATCAGCGGCACAACAGGGCCGCATATTGAATTGGAAAAAAAATTGGCCGAATTGTTCGGCAAACAGGCCGCTCTTGTCTTCCCAACAGGATATATGACAAATCTCGCCGTTTTGCAAACCATACCGCAAAAAGGAGACTTAATATTACTCGATAAACTCGACCACGCTTCAATTATTGATGCTGCCAAAGGTTCACAGGCAGAATTCAGGACATATCAAAGAACACAATTCGGAAAGATTGAAAAATTTCTCGCTGCCGATAAATATAACCGCAAGTTCATCGTTACTGAAAGCGTCTTTTCTATGGACGGCGATTTTGCAGATTTAAAAAAGCTCGTCGAGCTTAAGAAAAAATACAATGCCTATTTAATAATCGATGAGGCTCACGCTTTCGGCTGTATGGGCGCCAGGGGCGCAGGACTTGCCGAAGAACTTGGTCTGTTAAATGAGATTGATATTGTCATCGCAACATTAAGCAAATCTGCCGGCTGTATGGGCGGGTTTGTTGCCAGCGATAAATGCGTAATTGATTATCTTATTAATAAGGCAAGGCCGTTTATTTATACAACAGCGCCTTTGCCGAGCAATTCTGCTGCCGCCCTTTGCGCCGTTGAAATAATCAAAAACGCAAAGGACAAAAGAGTAAAGCTCAAGCAAAATGCAGATTACCTGAGAGGAAAACTAAAATCGCTCGGCCTTGACACAGGCACAAGCAGCAGTCATATAATTCCTGTAATTATTGGCGATAATAAAAGGACACTGGGAATTTCAAAACAGCTTTTTGAAAAAGGCTTTTTAGTTGTTGCGATTCGCCCGCCGACCGTTGCGCCCGGCACAGCAAGATTGAGAATTTCGGTCCAGTGCGACCACAAAAAAGAGCAGATAAATTCGTTATGCAAAGCGATAGCGGGAATAATAAGCCACGAATGAACTTGGAGCAGCGAAGCCGCAATCAATTCCTCTGTGGCTAAAAAAAAGAAAGTTAGCTGATTGCAGGGGATATGTTTAATCGCTGATTACGCAGATTATAATGTTTTTTTTAAAGGTTAATCAATTTAATCAGTGTAATCTGTGATAAAAAAATGGAAGTAAAGAAGCAAGGAAAACGAGCAATGCAGCTACTGTATTCTTACTTCTTGTTTCCTTTCAGCAAAGTCTGTAAGCTTTGCGGCATCTGCGACATCCTGGCGAAGAGCCAGATAAGCAAAAAGCTTCCAATCACAAGTACGATGCATAAATTTTGTGAAATGGTCAAACCATCAAACTCATAAGGATTATCATCACGCAAAAATTCATTAAAGAAACGTGCTGAGCCGTAAATCGTAAACATCAATGCAAATGTAACACCACAGCGAAAAAATACCGGCATTGATTTACCCTGCTTTTCCAGCGCAATCCCCTTTTTGCGGTGAAGATAAAGTAAAATACAAGTAACCAATGCCAGGAATGATGCGTAAATCTGGGTTGGATGAACCGCAAGAGGTCGATAAGGCCCTTCGGTTACCTCAAACCTCTGCTGAGCCGTTAATTTATCAAACGGTTTCAGCTTTAAATAAAATTCGTCAGCTTCATCTACATACTCGAAAAATTCTGCCGGCAAATTAATATAAGGTTTTTCTCTATTTCTTGCCTTGTCCGGCCGAACCTGGCTTTGATAAGACAAAGAACCATAAGGGAAACGAATCGAAAGAGGAGAATTTGTCGGCCTGCCGAAACAGCAGCCGTTAAAAAAACAGCCGATTTTGCCAAAGGCAAGCGCCAGCATCAATCCAACCGCAAGTATATCGAGATACCGCCGAACAGGCAGCTTTTGCATGCGCAAGTAGATAGCGATAACTAAAATTGCAAGCAACACGCCGCCCAAAAGTTCCAACCCACCCTTCCAGACGGCAAACATCTCAAGGATGCCCCTGCCCCGAAATTGCTCCCAGTAATGCACAATGTAAAAAATTCTTGCTCCGACAATCCCTGCAATGAGCGAATACAACGCCGCTGTGGTTATATGCTCGGCATTTTCACCCATACCGCGCGAAAGTCTGCGGATTACATATATGGCTGCAATGAAGCCAAGGGCCATCAGCACGCCATAACTTTTTACCGTCAGCTCGGTAAAGGGAATCCTGAAGAGTTCCGGATGCATAAATTAAACTGTCTTTTTAATTCCGTTCTTATCGTCAGCCACAACAACTTTGGGCTTGAAATCCTTTGCTTCATCAGATGTGAGATATGCAAAACTCATTATTATAACTATATCCCCTTTACGCATAAGCTTTGCAGCGGCTCCAAGGATGGTTATTTTGCCCGAACCTGCCGGCTCAGGCACAACGTACGTCTCAAGACGTGCGCCGTTAGTCACATCGGCAACGAGTACAAGCTCGTAAGGAACTATCCGCCCGGCTTCCATCAATGCCGAATCTATTCCTATGCTTCCGGGATAATCAACAAGTGAATCTGTAACCGTCGCCCGATGAATCTTGCTCTTTAATACCTTAATCTGCATAACTTAACTGTACCTGAAAAAACAATAAAAACCTTCATTAGATTTTAAACCGCCAACTTGCATATTGCAAGAATTACTCGACATCCAGAACAATATTATCTATCAGCCGGGCATTGCCGATTTTAACGGCAAGTGCAATCAGAACCCTGCCCCTTGCCTCGTCAAGTTCCTCAAGCGTCTGTGCATCGACAATGTTTATATATTCGATTTTTATCTGTTGGCTGATTTTAAGAATTTCTTTCATCTGGCTTATCAGCTCGCTGCTTTCTCGTCTGCCGGCCTTAATAAAAAGTTGCGCTTCTTGAAGAGCAGCGTACAGCAGAGCTGCTTCTTTTCTCTGTTCAGCGTTAAGGTATTTGTTCCTGCTGCTGATAGCAAGTCCATCCTGCTCGCGCATAGTAGGACAGACGACGATATCCAAAGGCATATTCAAATCGGCAACCATTCGTTTAATAACAACCGCTTGCTGCGCATCCTTCTGGCCGAAAAATGCTGTATCAGGTCGGACAATATTAAAAAGTTTCATACAGACCGTCGCAACACCTCTGAAATGACCGGGGCGATTTTTGCCACATAAGGATTCGGTAAGTTTTTCGACATTTACCCACGTAATATTCTCTTGTGGATACATCCCGTTAGAGACAACCGCTTTTGACTCTGCCCCAGTTGATTTGAGGTCAGACTTACCTGATTTATTGTCTCTAACGGGATACATCTGCTCAACCGTTGGCGCAAAAACAATATCAACACCCAATTCTTTACAAGCCTTTACATCCGCTTCAAAGGGGCGAGGATATTTTTCTATATCTTCG
>CAYTQR010000002.1:24690-25859 GCA_964440045.1 uncultured Planctomycetaceae bacterium
CTGTGTCGGATTTACAAAAATACTTACATCTACAAAATCTGTCTGCTCTTTTGCAGCTTTTATAAGAGAAAAATGGCCTTCGTGCAGCGCACCCATCGTCGGCACAAAACCGATTTTTTCACCGCTTGCTTTGACCTTTGCTATAATCTCTCTTACTTTTTCTATTGCCTTAACAATTTCCATTTCCCTACTTCCTTACTTCTTTACTTCCTTACATCCATTTTTAATCCCGCCCAATATAATAACTAATTTTCTTGCCTAATTTTTCAACTTCATCACCCCGGCGAAAATCGAATGCATCAGCATCTATCGTTATAACCGGACAGCGGTTAAATTTTTCAAAAAGTTTTTCATACCCGGCAAAAAGCGCTTCGAGAAACTGTAATTCTATCTCCTGTTCATAAGGTCTGCGCCGTTTCTTTATCCGCTCGAGACATTTTGCAGGGCCAAGTTTAAGATATACTGCCAGCGATGGCTCGGCAACCGTTTTATCCATCACTGCGTTTATCTTTTCGTACATTTCAAGCTGGACAGAATCGAGCCAGAGATTTGCGTAAATCAGTTCCTTATCTATTATATAGTCGCTTACGGCAACCTGGTCGGGCATTAAACTCTGCAGCTTCATTTGTTCGCATCGGCTTAATAAAAAATATAATTGGCTGTCAAGTGCAACCGTTTTATCCCCGGCGTAAACACGCTTCATAAACGGATTGGTTTCATAAGCTTCTTTTATCAATTTAAAGCCGAACTTATCGCTCAGACCTCCAGCAAGCGTGCTCTTGCCTGCTCCGATTACGCCGGCTATTGAAATGAGCTGGGCTCTGTCAGTATCAAAATAAAAATCTTTCCCGCCGAGTCTGTTGTAAAGAACAGATACGCTTTCTGCAAGTACGGGATGTACAAGCTGCGGCGTGAGTTCACAAAGTCCGCCGAGTACAAATGACCTCAAATGCATCTGACTGTGCGGAACAACAAGCTCGCTCCTCTGAATAATTTCATTGCCGAACAGTAGAATATCAAGGTCTATTGTTCTGTTAGACCATTTTTCGCCTGCCCTGAGCTTGTCGAATGGGTTTGATTCTTTTCTGCCGCCAGAAAGCTCTGTCTTTTTTAAAACTTTCAAAAGTTCATCGGCATTCAAACTCGTTGTAATCTCAGCAACGCAGTTT
>CAYTQR010000002.1:25869-26774 GCA_964440045.1 uncultured Planctomycetaceae bacterium
TTAGATAGTTCGGTTGTTTCTTGGCGGCGAGAGGTGCGCTTTCAATTATGCTGCTCGAACGGCAAAGTTTTATACTCCCCTCAGCGGCAAGCGATTCAAGAGCTTTTTTGATATTTTCTTCTCTTTGGCCGAGATTACTGCCAAGGCCGACATATGCTGTTACCTCGCCGGGCATTTTTCATTCCTTATCAGAGTTTAATAGCAATTGGAATTAATTCCTGCGCATTACCCCCAACAGAGCCCTGAGCGAAAGCGACGGGTAACGCTTTCTTAAGAGTTAAATAATTTGAATCGTTCATCGTTTAAAAGGTTCCGCCTTAGGCGATGGAATCGACTGAATTATACGAAAGATGCCTTCGGTATTTGCACAGTTTGTCTTTCTCATCTTGCCATCCGGCGCTATCAATTCAAGGGGGGGTACAAATTGTACCCCAGTAGGAACTTAATTCGGGGTCGCGCTGTCTCATTTTCTTGATATACTGCTTTGTATCAGTGCTGTCCGTTAGAGCCGCCACAACATCCGTTATCGAGAACCACCATTTGTTGTTATGAATGGTTTTCCTGATTTCTTTCTTTCTGAAAACAGCTATTTTAGTTGTGGATATTAGTTCATTTGCCATATTTATGCTCATATCTTCATCATTTTAAAGCGTTCCATCGCTTTGGCAATATTTGCGGGATTGCCGAACGCGCTCAATCTGAAAAACCCTTCGCCTGCTGCGCCGAAACCGCTGCCGGGAGTGCCGACAACATTTGCCTTTTCGAGCAGTTCATCAAAAAACTCCCACGAGCTTATTTTGTCAGGTGTCTTTAGCCAGACATACGGAGCATTAACGCCGCCGTAAACTTGAAGCCCGAGATTTTCAAGCGTGCCTCTGATAAGAGCGGCGTTGGACATATAAAGT
>CAYTQR010000002.1:26784-43227 GCA_964440045.1 uncultured Planctomycetaceae bacterium
TCACTGTAAACCGCTGCCGCCGCTGCCTGTGAGATGAAACTGGCGCCGTTAAATTTCGTACAGTGCCGTCTGTGCCATATCGGATTGACATCCACAGCTTTGCCGGCTTTTGTCCAGGCTTTAAGCTCTTTAGGCACAACCGTAAATGCACATCTTAGTCCGGTAAAACCGGCTGTTTTGCTGAAACTGCGAAACTCCACCGCTACCTGTTTCGCGCCTTCAATCTCATATATCGTGTGCGGTATAACATTATCGGAAATAAAGGCCTCATAAGCGGCATCAAATAAAATTATTGCTTTATTAGATTTTGCATAATCGACCCATTTTTTCAGCTGCTCTTTTGTCGCGACAGCGCCTGTAGGATTATTGGGAAAACAAAGGTATATAAGGTCAACTTTCTCTTTGGGCAGCTGAGGCACAAAATTATTATCGGGCGTACAAGGCATATAAACTATCCCGCTAAACTGCCCCGTTTTATTGGCTTGGCCGCTTCTGCCAGCCATAACATTTGTATCGACATAAACAGTATACACCGGGTCTGCTACCGCTATCACATTATCTACCCCGAATATTTCCTGAAAATTGCCGGTATCACATTTCGTACCGTCACTTACGAAAACTTCTGTATTTTCGAGACTTACGCCGCGGCTTTTATAGTCATTGGCTATTATCGCCTCGATTAGAAAATTATAACCCTGCTCAGGGCCATAACCTTTGACCCCGGCCCTGCTGCCCATTTGCTCTGCCGCCTGGCGGATTGCCTCGACAATTGCATCAGGTAGTGGCTCTGTTACATCGCCAATACCCAGTTTTATGACCTCAGCATCGCTTTTTTTGGCCAAAAATGCCTCAACTCTGCGGGAAATTTCCGGAAAAAGGTAGCCGGACTGCAATTTCAAGTAGTTTTCGTTAATCTTAATCATAATTGACCCATTAAACTCATTAAAACGTAGAAGTTATATAGCGACAAAATTAAACCGATATATCCTACGAAACTATAAAAAGTAAAAACTAAATTACAGACAGATTAAACAACTGTCAATGTTTTACGGAAGTTCTTTATTAAAAAAGGGTTGCCAAAACAATGAGAATAACGTTTTTATCTTGCATTTTATCGGCGACTGTGTTAAAATTGCTGTTGCTTTTGGGGCTTAAGGAGGAAGAATATTCTGCTGCCCCGACCGGTGGGTTTTTGCCGGTTTTGGAACTTGCAGGATTTAGCACAGGGTTTACGGACAAACCTGAAACGACTCAGCCTGAACAAACTATAAATGCGCATAAAGTGTAGATTTTTATGGGATTTTAAAATGACCGAACTAAAAAAATCCAGGGGTTATGTAAATTTCTCAGGATGGAGCGAATTTATGAATAAGAAAATTATATTCTGCCTAATCGTAACGTTCCTTTTAACTAACATAACAACCGCAGCGGATCGATATGTGCCTACCGGCCCGTTTCCCACAATACAGTCGGGTATTAGCGCTTCAAATCCGGGTGATACGGTTTTTATATATGACGGCACTTACACAGGCAGCATGAACCGCAATCTGAACTTCGGCGGAAAAGGCATAACCGTCGAAAGTGATTCCGGCAATCCGGAAAACTGTATCATTGATTGCCAGAATAACGGCAGAGCGTTCTACTTCCATAATGGCGAAACTACGGCCTCTGTTGTAAAGGGTATTACAATCAAAAATGGCTATGGATACTACGGCGGAGCTATTGAGTGCGAAGATGCCTCACCTACCATTGACAATTGTATCATAACAGACAGCAATGCAGTATATGGCGGTGCAATCGACTGTTTTTACGCGTCTCCTGTTATCATAAATTGTATTATAACTGGAAATATTTCCTATTATGACGGCGGAGCCATTGAGTGCAGCAGTGAATCGTCGCCGGATATAATAAATTGTCTTATAACTGATAATAGCTCGCTAAACGGCTACGGCGGCGCTATAGATTGCTATGATGCGTCCTCGCCACAAATCCTTAATTGTACTATTGCAAATAACATCGGCAGCTCAAATTACGGCGGCGTTTATGCCAGCTACGCGAGCAGCCCGACAGTAAGAAACTCCATCCTTTGGAACAATGGCAACAATATCGATGGAGCTGCAACTACAAATTCATGCGTCCAGGGCGGATATGGTGACCCGAACGTTAATATGAACATAAGCAGCAACCCGCTGTTCATAACAGGACCTTTGGGCGATTATTATCTGAGCCAGACGGCCGCCGGCCAGCTTGCCGACAGCAACTGTATCGATGCCGGAGACAGTAATTACACTGCAATCTTTGGTCCGAGTTTCATAACAAGAACTGATGAGGTAAACGATGTAGACACTGTTGATATGGGTTACCACTATCTCAAGAGCGGCAGTGTTGCCAACTGTGTACTTATTACCGTTTTTGACCCTAATGGAAATCCCGGAACCGTAGTTCCAGACCCGAATCTTGCTTTATACAAACAGTTCTCAGAAGTGCTCATTACAGCAGAGCCAAACGACCCGAACGACTATATCGAAAAGTGGACTATCGACGGCAATGACATCTATGACGCCAACACAATAAGATTTATAGTAATGGATGCCAACCATAATGTATCTGTCAAGTTTACTTCAACAATAATATATGAACTTACAACTTTTGCTGTCGACTCCAACGGCTCAATCGATATATACACTGCACAGCCTTTTGTTAAGGATACTGTGGTTGATGTCAATGCCTACCCGAATCCGGGCTATGTAGTAAGACAATGGCTCCAGGGTACTACCGGAATCTTCGACATCAATACTCCCGGCACGTATATTGCCATTGATCCAAATACTCTGGGCGACCCAAATATTTTATCCGTAACGCTTGATGCAAATGACACTACTGCAGCCGTCGAATTTAAAACCAATCCGATAACATATATGCTCGAGACACGGGTTGACGGCGGAAACGGTCTAATCAGTCCGAGGCGAGGCTACCTGCCGGCAGGTATGATTGTCCAGCTCACTGCAACACCTGATCCAGGATACAGAGTCAAACAATGGCAAATTGAAACTTTCAGTCCATATGTTTCTACTATTATACCTGGACCGAATACCATATATGAAATAACCATTGAGCAAGATACTACCGTTACAGTCGAGTTCGAGGCTGTCCCACAATATTATCTCACCGTTGAGGTCAACGAACCTAATCTCGGCGGTTCGATTTCCCCGGCCAGCGGCTGGTACGATGTAAATTCTACCGTAACACTTCTGGCAACACCCGCTCCGGGTCATCATGTACAAGGCTGGACAGGATTAGACCCGAATCTGGGGGACCAAAATAATGTTAATACAACCACCGTTGTAATGGACGCCAATAACAAAACCGTTACCGTAACATTTGCAGAAAACGTGTATAATAAATTCATAGATGTCTATGGAGATGTCCCAGGCATCCAGGCCGCAATAGATGAGGCTGTTAATGGTGATACAATAAGAATCCATGCCGGTACTTATATGGGAACAGGCTTTAACATAGACAAAGCCATTACTATCGTCGGCGACCCCGAACATCCAGAAAATGTCGTTATTGACTGCCAGCAGGACGACCGCTCTCGTCGCGGATTTATCCTTATCGGCGATAGTGGTCTTCCCTGTACCCTTAACGGCGTTACCATAATAAATTCCCATAATCACGCCCCCGTACCATTTGTAGCACAAGACCCGACGGACCCATTACAAGTTGCACCGGGCACTCCCGGCCGCGATGGTGAAGATCGCTATGGCGCAGCAATCTTAATTATGGGAAATCACACAGTCAAAAACTGCATAGTGAGAGATTGTTCCGTTATTATTGACCATGCAACCGATGGTATTCCAGGCGGCGACCCGAATGAACTGGTGGATCCGGATTCCGAGCCAGACGACCCTGCCAATGACGAAAATGGCGGAAATGGCGGAAATGGCGGAAATGCCGGCGGTGCTGGTATTTATGTCTGGTATGGAAACCCTAACATACAAAAAGTTCTTATCGAAGACTGTATCGTTTATGCCGGCGATGCCGGCAATGGTGCGCAGGGCTTTTCTGAGCAGGAGGATTGGACCGACCTTGATGCCGATTATTTTGCACCGGGTACAAGCGGCTACGGTGGAAATGGCGGCGATGCTCGTGGTGCAGGTATTTACATCGCAAGCGGCAACCCGATTTTAACCGATGTTACGGTCAAAAACTGTATTGCAGCAGCAGGCAATGGCGGCAATGGCGCCGATGGAGCTGAAGACGCTTCCGGCTCTGACGGCGGTGTGCCGGGGCAGGCCGTAGGTGCGGGTATATATTATGAACCTAATTCGACTCTGGTTGCTTCTAATTGCAGGGTTGAAAACTGCAAAGCATATGGCGGCCTCGGCGGAAACGGCGGAAATGCGGGCGATATCATTATAGGTGAAGAACCACCTCCGCCCGTGGGAGGCGTAGAGAGTGGGATTTCGCATAACGCCGGATACGGCGGACTTACAACGAAGACCGGCGCAGGCCAGGGCGATATCAGGTTATACAGTGCAAGAGGCGGCGGTGTTGACTGCAACGATAATTCTAATGTTTCATTTACCAACTGCACATTTGCAGGGAATATGACTTACGGCAGTATAAGCGGCAAAGGTGGATTAGACCAGCCATACGAGTACCGGCAACATCCACTGGAAAACTATCTCGTGCCGTCTTTCGGCGCAGGCGTTTTCTGCTCGACAAATACTACATCTGCTTTTGACGACTGTCTTTTCGAGAATAACAGAACTGCATATAATCAGGATTTCTTCGAGCCTGGTTATAGAGATATAGTTGACATAAACGACATAAACACTATAAGCGATTACGGCGGCGAACACACCGGCGCCGGCGGCGGCCTGTGTCTGCTGTCCGCAAACACAGCTACCGTCAACGACTGCAACTTTATACTCAATTCTGCGCCTGCAGGCGGAGGTATATACAGCGACCTGTGTGATGGATTGCATATCAGCGACAGTACTTTAACTACTAATATCGCTTATGCCGGCGGAGGTATTCTGGTGATGGATAGCAACCTGGCGACTGTAAATAATTCACGGATAAATGGAAACGTCGCAGGAACTGTAACAGGCTCTTTACCAGATACAGGTTACGCACTGTTCGGTACCGGAGGCGGCATATATACATTAGGCACAGTAATAGATATTAATGATACCATTATAACAGAAAACTACGCAAGAACTACAGGAGGCGGTATCTGCTTCGACGGTGATACAGATCCATTACTGCCGCAAGTAACGATGAAAAACTGCCTCGTTACCAAAAACAAAGCGGTTGAATCCGGCGGCGGCATTGCCTCAATATACTTTGCTGAACCGGTAATACAAAACTGCACCATCGCAAACAACTTAGCAACCAATGCAAACAGCGCCGGCGGCGGACTATTCGGCTCTTATGCAAGCCAAACAACCGTAAGAGATACTATCTTCTGGACAAACAGCGGCGTTAACGGTTCGCAAATTGCATTAAGTGACGGCGGACCATTCACAGATATGCCAGCAGAGCTTATTATTACTTACAGCGATATCGATTTGAGCTATACCTCCGGTTTAGATTCAATCCCGTCTGAATCGGGCTCAAGCTCAACTTCTCCCAGCAGCATAATACTTGTTGACTCGGCGGCAATTTATGAGCAGATTAACTCAACAGGGGAGGCAAAGGTTATCGTAACCCTTGATGAACCAACTACACCAGTCGATTGGTCTTCACCGGCCTCAGTAAGCGCAATGCAGTCAGAAATCGCAACTCTTCAGATTCAGGTGCTTTCAACACTTAGCGCAGGTGAATTTACATTAAAAAACCAGCTTGCAAACATAGCTGTTTTCAGCGGGCAAATCACACAGGCCGGCCTGAATAAACTGCTGGCAAATCCAATGGTGGCACACATCGAGCCGGTAAGAACATTTTATCCAATGCTGGCTCAGGGTCTTCCGTTAATGAATGCTCTGGCTACAAGAACAACTTTCAACGGGCAGGGTATATCTATCGCCATTGTCGATTCAGGAGTCGATTATACTCATCCTATGCTGGGCGGCGGAGGTTTCCCAAACAGCAAGGTCATCGGAGGTTATGACACTGGAGAAAACGATGCTGACCCAATGCCGGTTGGCGAAGCTCACGGCACCTGCTGTGCAGGTCTCGCTGCAGGTTCGCTGGGTACAGTCGGAGACTATATCGGCGGCGTCGCTTGCAACGCTAAAATCTATGCACTTAAGGCAAGTTTTGATGACTCGGGATATTTCTTTGATGACGACATTTTAGCTGCCTGGGACTGGTGCCTAAGCCATAAAAATGATGACCCTCAAAACCCGATACTAACTATAAGCAATAGTCTTGGAGGCGAAAAATACTCAAGTGCAGAAGACGCAGACAGAGACTATCCGGCCTATGTAAAAGCTGTCAGAAAACTGGTCGCAGCAGAAATAACTATTCTGGCTGCATCGGGCAATGAGCATTACACTGATGGTATCGCGGTACCGGCAGCAATGTCTGACGTAATTAGCATAGGTGCAGTAGATGACATAACCGATGAGGTGCTAAACTACTCGAACACCGGTAATATACTTGATATACTGGCTCCCTCCGAACAGGCTTACACCACAGATATTACCGGCACTGATGGGTATAGTACCGGTGATTATTATCCGTATTTTAACGGAACATCAGCGGCTTGTCCTTACGCTGCAGGGGCTGTAGCAGCGCTGCAAAGTGCGGCAAAACAAATATTAGGTGGTCCTCTGAGTCCTTCTCAGATCAAAAATATTCTAACCACTACCGGCGACCCTATAACTGATACGAAAGTTGCAATTACAAAACCAAGAGTAAATCTTGGCGCTGCCATTGCCTTACTCGCCAAATCTGTGCCTGTTTTTACCGAAGCGGACTGCACAATAACCGGCCTTGAACAGGATGCAAATGACACCTGGACTCTCTCGACAGGACGTAACAATATCTCCGACAACCCAAAATTTGTCTCTCAAGACCCGAATTTCGCTCCCGGTTATTATTACTTAAGCCATATAGAAGCCTATCAGGATTACAATAGTCCATGCTTTGATATAGGCTCTGACACCGCGGCTAATCTCGGTCTCGATACCTACACAACAAGAGTTGATGGTGTAAATGATGTAAATATAGTTGACCTCGGTTATCATTATACCGAAGGTTTGCTGAGTTATGAATTGCAGGTAGATGTAAATTCAGGTACAGGTATTATCGAAGGCTGGGGGGCGGGTGGAACTCGCTACCCATATGCAAATACCATAGTAAAACTCCACGCACTTCCCGGCCCTGATTACAGGGTAGCTATGTGGACTCTCGACGGCGAAAAAGATCCAACACATGACCGTAACTATCTTGTGCTGATGGATGGACCTCACAGCATAAAGGTTGACTTTGAGTTTTATGTGCCGAAAACCATAATTGTCCCGGACGAATATGGAACCATTCAGGAAGCAATTAACGCTGCAGGGGATGGCGATACTATCTATGTTTATAGAAAACCCGACGGCAAGCCTCACAATATAAACTATACAGCTAATCCCGATGGGCTGGACTTCCAGGGCAAGTCTATAACAATACGTTCCGAAAACCCTGATGACCCTAATATCGTAGCAGCAACGGTTATTGACTGCAATAATCAAGGCAGGGCCTTTATTTTCCAGAACAACGAAGATGCAAATAACATTATAGACGGTCTTACGATAATTAACTGCTCCGTTGCAGGCGCTATTGCTATGGGTGTACAGCCAGACCCAATTGACCCCAACGTTTTCCACGGTATTGACGCATCGGGCGACGGTTTTGGCGGCGCAATATACTGCGACACAAATACAAGCCCCCTCATTCGCAATTGTGTCTTCATTAATTGTGAAGTTACCGGCGGTCGCGGCAGCGATGGTCATAATGGTTACGACCTTAGCCAAATTGACCCAAGACTGCGCGGCGGAAACGGCGGAAACGGCGGAAACGGCTACGGTAACGGTTATGGTAGTTTTATCTTTTGTAACCAGGAAAGCAGCCCAACAATACTTAACTGTATAATTAGTAACTGCAATGCCCGCGGCGGCATCGGCGGTAACGGCGGTGACGGCGGTGACGGCACAACCAGTAAAATCGCAGGTGACGGCGGTAACGGCGGAATCGGCTCAGGCCGGGGTTATGGCGGAGCTATCTACTGCAAAGCCGATGCAGAACCAAAAATCATCCACTGTAACTTCTCTGACAGCACCGCTTCAATGGGACTTGGCGGTATCGGCGGCCTAAGGGGCACAGGTCAGATAACAGACGATCCGCCGCATGCTTATGACGGCCGTAACGGCTTATCAAACGGCGCTGGTTTTGGTGGTGTAATCTACTACGAAACAAATGCAATTGTTGATATTAATGACTGCAACTTTATTGACAATACCGTAGCTGCAGATAACACCGGCACATACGATACCGGCGGCGGCGCTATTTACTGCGAGCCGAATTGCGCCGGTACAACCATATTTAAAACCAATTTCTCTAATAACAGTACTACTCGGGGCAGCGGCGGCGCCATCGTATTCGGTGCAGATAATCATGTCACCTTAACGGATTGCTTCTTTGGCGGCAATACCGCAAATGGTGACGGCGGCGCTCTGGCAATAGGTGACCAAGATGACACTGAAACGTGTACTCTGGACTTTACCAGATGTGTCTTTACCGACAACACTGCCGGTAAAATAGGCGGTGCAATTATGGCCAGAAACTTCGATGCTAATTTCGTTGACTGTTATATAAACAGAAATACAGCATCATCCGGCGGCGGGTTGCACCTTGTCGCTCAATCAACCGCGAAGATTCACGGCGGTACAATTATGCAAAATAAGGCTATCGGTGAAAACGCCGAGGGCGGCGGAGCTTACATATCGAAGATGCCCATTGAAATCATCAACTGTCAGATAACAGGAAATACATCATTGTACAACGCTGCAGGGCTTATGCTCAAAGGTCCTGAGACTAATACTTCATTGATACATAACTGTTTGTTCGCCGACAATTTTGCCAATACGAGAGGCGGCGCTCTGTTTACCTCTCTTAACACTTCACCAACAATAACAAGCTGTACTTTCAGCAAAAATGGAGCCGGACCCGGCGGTATGGGTGGTGGAGTATTATGCGATTATAACAGCTCTCCAATAATACAGGACTGCATTTTTGACCAGACAAGACGAGTCGCCGTCTATGAAAACAATCTAAACAGCAACCCAAGTATCTCATACTGTTTGTTCTATGATAACTTTGACGGCGATTTCTACGACCGTGATTCCGGTATTACATATAAAACGCTTGATGTAAACAATCCGGATGTCAACCTTGCAGCGCTAAACAATGCAACTGACGGAAATAATGTGGCAGGCACAGATAGTTCGTTGACACCATTGTTTGCAGCAGTACCAGGGCCTTTAGGCAAATATTATCTCAGCCAACCGCTTGCTGCCAATCCAAATATTGTCAAAAGTCCTGCTGTCGATATGGGCAGTAATGATGCCAACAAAATTCCTGTTCTGCCGGATGCAAATATGGCTGATTATACGACCAGAATTGACAGCGACGACCCAAACATTGATGCAGGCGATGCAGGTCGGCTTGATATCGGCTTCCACTATGTTGATCCAGATAGCGACTGGCCGAAAAAATTCATGCTTACAACAAATGTCGTCGGCGGGTATGGAACTATTGAGCCGTCAAGTGGCCTCTATTATGCCGGTACAACAGTTGAGATTACCGCACTGCCGGAACCAGGCTGGCGAGTGGACAAATGGACCGGTACCGATGACGACAGCTCAACCAGCGCCACAAACTATGTAGTTATGATAAGCAAAAGAAATGTTACGGTATCATTCGGGCAGCCAAGAAATCTCTACGTGCCCAGTGAATACAGTAGCCTGCAGGAGGCAGTCAACGACGCTAAAGATAATGATAAAATCATTCTTGCCCAGGGGACATATTACGGGTCAGAGGCCAATTATGACCCCTCAAAAATAATGATTACCGGAAGGAACTTTACGATTACCAGCACAAATCCGGACGACCCCTGCGTAGTTGCACAGACTGTTCTGTTAGGCAATGGCTTTCGGTTTAGGGATGTCGGCCGTAACATGATTCTTGATGGAATAACTATTGAGAGCGCTCACTATTGGCCAGGCGTGGATATCGATTGTGGTGACCCAGAGGCCCATAGTTCATCAGGTGACGGTCGCAACGGCGTAGGTTATTCTGGCGGTGCTATAAATCTAATCAATGCCTCGCCGACAGTCCGTAACTGCCGATTCATTGATTGCTCAGCCACTGGCCAAGAAGGATGTGAGGGTTCAGGCGAAGAAGGCGACGGCGGCTGGGCCGGCTGGGCGAGGGGTGGCGCCGTAAATATCGATACAACAAGCAATCCAATATTTAAAAATTGTCAATTTATGGACTGTTTTGTTCAGCCCAGCAACGGAATGGATGGTTCTGACCCGCGTGGCCATGGTGGAAACTGGGGAGACCCAGATGGCGGATATGTTACATGGGATTTTGGTCCTTACGAACCATATTGGTACTACAGCGGCTACGGCGGCGCTATCTACTGTATGGGCGGCAGTAAACCCGAATTCGAGAAATGCCTCTTCCAGGGCAACCGTGCTTATGGCGGTGTCTGCGGTATAAGCGGTTCTGATAATATTGCCGGTTATCCAATGGAGAATTATGCCATTGACTCATTCGGCGGCGCCGTATATCTGGCCGCAGGAAGTCAGGCGACATTTACGGATTGTAATTTCACCGACAACTTAGCTGATACTCGCAACCAGATTGGCGACGCGAATATTACTTACGAAGGCATAAACAACGAGTTTGTTCTGCATGACCCGGTAGTAAGCTATGGCGGCGCTGTCTGTGCTGAAGGCACCGCGATACCCGTCTTCAAGAACTGTACATTCACGGACAACATTGCCTGTGCAGGCGGTGGTACGTACTGGGAAGATTCAATAGCCCACATAAGCAGAAGTAACTTTAATGGCAACGTTTCTATGCTCGGCGGAGGCGTATTGCTGATTGACAGCAATTCTATTCTCTTTGAATGCAACTTCAGTAACAATCAGGCTATTGAACCGGCAGGCCAGGGCGGCGCAATTTATTGTGCCTCAAGCGCAGCAAAATTCTATGACTGCAAAATTACCGACAACGAAGCTTTGGCTTCCGGCGGCGGAGCTTACTTTACAGGTGAGTTAGAACCAAATATGCACAACTGTCTTGTAACCGACAATATTGCCGGCCGTGACGGTGGTGGAATATCATCCAATTGGGACGTTCAGCTTGGTCTTTCAAACTGCACCGTAACAAAGAATACCGCAACAGGCAGCGGTTTCCAAGGAGCCTTTGGCGGCGGTTTGAGCTGCGCCTACGAAGCCAACACAAAAATTATTAACAGCATATTCTGGAACAATAACGCAACATATGGCCCGGAAATCTCGATAGGAAACAACTTTGACGCCTCAGATAAACTAAGAGCTGAAGTAACCGTTTCCTACAGCGACATAAAAGGCGGGGCAGCAAACGTATATGTTGACGCCGACAACGGCTGTCTGCTCAACTGGGTTTACAATACAAATCTGGAAGGTACAAGCCTTGCAAGCCCGCTGTTTGTTACAGGTCCCTGGGGTGGTTTCTACCTCAGCCAGATTGATACCAACGAGCCTCTACAAACAGCCGATAGCCCATGCGTCGATTCGGGCTTCGAGACAGCAATCAACAATGATATGTACAGACATACCACAAGAACTGACTCCGTTATTGATATTGCCAACTCCTACGTAGATATGGGATACCATTACACGCTCATTGCTGATATCCTCGGCGATTTCAACTTTGACGGTGTTGTTGATATGGCTGACCTTGATATGTTTATGGACCCCTGGTGGATGCAGAGTAATTGTACTTTCCCGTATTTCTGTCACGAGCGTGATATGACCGAAGACGGCGAAGTTGACTATGAAGACTTCGCGATGTTTGCTGCAAACTACGGTGAAACTGAAACTACTCCGCCGAAGCCGGACCCGATGACATGGGAAAAAGTCCCACAATCGGCGGTAGGACTACATTCAATTACAATGACCGCGACCAAAGCAGTGGACCTTTCAGGTTCATCAATCAAATACTACTTCGATTGTTTCGACTGTAACGACGGAGATTGCAATGACCATCATTCCGGTTGGATATCAAGTTCAACTTATATCAATACCGGCCTTATCGAGGGAGAGCGATATGGCTATCAGGTCAAGGCTCGAGATGAACGCTTCAATGAAACTGGATGGAGCACTCTCGCTTATGCAACTCCGGGCAAAGATACTTCTCCGCCGGACCCGTCCCCGATGAAATGGGCCTCAGAGCTTGAAAAGCCTCACGCAATATCATCAAGCTCTATCCGTATGACCGCGAAAACTGCTACCGATGATACGCCTCCTGTGTACTATTACTTTGAATGCACCACTGACGGCGATGCCAACAGCGGCTGGCAAACGGACCCGAATTATACAGCTACGGGCCTAAGTCCTGAAACCCAATATACATTTAGGGTTAAGGCTCGCGATAACACTGCTGCTCATTATGAAACACAATATTCTGTTTCGGCTTTTGCCATCACGCCGGAGGAAGGCGTGGAACCCAACGAACCCAACGAACCAACAGGGGACATCACTCCGCCGACATACACTCCAACCGCTTATGGTCTGTGGGTTACGCCGCCTAATGTTTACGAAGAATACCCATATTACTACCATAATATGGTGGCAGTCACCGCAACTGATGCAGAAAGCCCGCCGGTTACGTACTACTTCGATTGCGTCGACGGTGGCGGTACCGACTTCACGAGCGAAAGCCCGATTTACAACGCAGGGCCATACATCGGCGAAAATCGTGCTGCCTACCAGGTCCATATCAGAAATGCCGTTGGGCTTGAAGTGGTTTCGTCAACCTGGGATACACAGTTCGGTTTTATAGAGTAAAAAAAACAAAAGCCCCTTCTCTTTATTTGCAAAAAGCAGAAGGGGCTTTTTTATCGATTATCTTTTTGTCGTTATATTATACCATTCCGCTTTTCTCTGTAGCTATATCTGTTTTCTTGAGTTTATAAGCTTTAAAATTGTTATCGCTGTTCTCGGCGGTCTTTCAAGAATATGTGTAATATACTCAATAAGAAGATTCTGTATCGATACAAGCACAGGCTTATCAGCTTGTGGGATGTTTTGGGGCTGATTTAGACATTTTGCGGTTTCAGTATTTATCGTCCTTTTGTCAACAAAGGCAGCTTCACAATCGCGACAGACAAGGCCGTTGTCCAACGTGCTGAAGTAGCACTGTTTCCAGCTTGGGTCAAATTTTCTTTTGCAGTTTATACACCTGTCGAAGACAGGCAGCGAGCCTGTCTCTTTTAGAATCGCAAATTCAAAAAGAATCAGCTCGCCTAAGGCCTTATCATCAGGGTCTTCATCGAGCCTTTGTAAAAAAACAATTGTTTGGTCAAAAATTACACGGTATGGATCGAGTTCCTTTGTAAACAAATTTAAAAGTTCAGCGGCAAACAAGGCACAATTAAGAGCGAAAAGTTTTTTACGAAGGGCCAAACCGAAAAAAGTCGGATTAAATTCGGTAAGCGTACCAAGTTTTTCGCCGTCCTTGACGGAGAAAACCATATCTCCTGCCGTTAAAAGCTGGACAGGGCCGCCGAAAGATGATTTCGGTCTTTTTGCGCCTTTGGCTATCAGGCTTAACTTGCCGGTATCGGCGGTAAAAAAGGTCAGTATCTGAGAAGTTTCAGAATAATCCGTCGTGCGAATACAAATTCCCTTATCTTTCCTCAGCATCAGGCCGAACCTTCATCAAGCAGAAGTTTTTTAATTCTTATCCGGTTGATTTTCCGCCTTTCCGAAGAGGTTATCGTAAATTTCAGATTTGCGTACTCAAAAGTTTCGTCTTTACGAGGTATATAGCCAAGATGAGAAAAGACAAAACCACCGAGGGTATCGAAATCTTCTTCCTCAGGTAACTCTGCTTCAAATTCCTCATTGAAATCGTCTATATACATCCGTGCATCAACTTCCACAGTAGATTCGTCGATTCGTTTGGTGCTCTGCGGAGGCTGCTGCTCATATTCATCGGTAATTTCGCCCACCACCTCTTCAATTATATCTTCTATGGTCACAATCCCAGCCGTGCCGCCATACTCGTCCAAAACAATCGCTATATGCAGCTTCTGCTCCTGAAATTCACGCAGCAATCGACGAAGGGTTTTTGTCTCGGGCACAAAATACGCATCCCTGAGCTTATCTCTTAGCTTAAATTCTGCCGAAGCCTTGCCAAACTGGCCGAGAAGGTCTTTCGCATAGACAAGCCCGATTATAGTATCGATATTCTCCTCGTATACGGGTATCCTCGAATGACCCTCAGAAGTGATCGTCTCAAGAACCTTCGGCAGAACACTGTCAACCTTCAATGCTATAATATCGGTTCGGGGCGTCATAATTTCTTCGACGGTGGTATCGCTCAATTCAAGAATATGTTCTATCATTTCCTGCTCAACCTCATCTACGACACCTTCCATTTTACCCTGCTCGACCACGTTCAAAAACTCTTCCTGTTTCTCCTCCTGCTGCTGTGCCTCACTGCCCTGGGAGACGCCGGCAAGACGGCGGACTATAACATCGTGAAGTTTAAAAAGCGATTCAAACGGCGAAAAGACCAGAATAGCAAGACGTAAAATCGGGTAAGTTCCGGCAAGAACGCCTTCGCCGGCATATACAGCCCATGCGCCGGCAACAACCACTTCAAAAAATCCTATCAGCAGAAAAGCCGTAACAATGGTACAAGTAACAACCCCTGCCGGAGACAACGCTGTCGAAATACTAAACACCCTGAACAAAAGAAGAACTATACAGATATCAATAAAGACAACTATCAGCGAACAGAGCAAAATTATCGTCTGACTGTCCGCAAAAAACTTTTCAGTATGCTTGTCCTTTTTCAGATTCCTGAAAATCTCCTGTATTTTCACATGTGAAAATATCCTCGCAGCGATGCTGTTCAATGAAAAAAATGTTCCTGCTGCCAGAAGGACAATAATCCAGAAAATCTGCCATCCAAGACTGCCCACTTTTTCATACCCTTTCAAAAAATATCAATTTTCCAGCTGTTCGGTATGTCCTTTATCATATACGACACCATAGCCGAACTTCTCAAGAATGTCATCTTCAGTTCTATGCATCTTTGCTGCCTCATCATCAGAGAGATCGTTAAATCCGATATTATGAAGCAGGCCGTGCAAAAAATAAAGCGCAAGTTCTGATTGTGCGCTGTGACCTGCGGCCTGTGCCTGCCGTTGCGCCATTTCGGCATTTACAGCAATATCAAAAATCCTTAAATCGCCCGCATCCGAAATATCAAAACTGAGAACATCAGTAACATCCGTCTTGTCGAGAAATTTTTGATTCAGCTTTACTATTTCCTCATCACCCAGAACGGCAAAATTTATATTAGCTTTTTCTATTTCGAACTGCCCGGTGACACTGCGAATCATATCAATCATCTTCTGCCGGTCAAAACAAACACCATCACAGCTAACATTTATATTTATGGTAATATCGGATGCATCTTTTTTGTCAGGCATCTTGTTTTTCATTTTCCGTAGTCTGTCGCGGCTGTTCGGGGGATTTAGGATAGGCGATTCGGCCGTGATGATGAGCTGCAAGACTTTTTGAAATTGCATCTTCTATTCGGCTTAACTCACGAAGCGTAAGTTCACACTCGTCAAACTGGCCGTCCTGCAGCCGTTTCATAGCCATATTGTGAACCACCGTCTCTATCTTCGTCGGTGTTACTTCCGTGAGAGAACGAACTGCTCCCTCGACCGCATCGGCAAGCATAACTATTGCAGCTACTTTGGTTTGCGGTCGTGGGCCTGGGTATCTAAATTCCGCTTCCGTCGGCGGCGAAGCCTGGTCGTCGGCTTGCTTCTTCTTTGCTTCTTCGTAAAAATATTCTATAAGCGTCGTACCGTGATGAGTCTCAACGAACTGTCTTATCACAGCAGGCAGCCCGTATTCCCTGGCCATCTCGATACCGTCCTTGACATGACCAACGATTATCAACTGACTCATAGCCGGAGAAAGCTGTTCGTGCCGACTTGCCGTGCCCATCTGATTTTCAATAAAATAACGGGGTTTGCCGATTTTGCCGATATCGTGATAATAAGCGCCCACCCTGCACAAAAGGCCATTTGCCCCAATAGCTTCGGCAGCAGCCTCAGAAATCGAGCCTATAAGCAGACTATGACTGAATGTCCCGGGAGCCTCCATCGCAAGTTTCTTCAGCAACGGCTGATTGGCATCGCTGTAATCC
>CAYTQR010000003.1:0-32761 GCA_964440045.1 uncultured Planctomycetaceae bacterium
AGCTTGCTTATTATCTCTTCAAGTTGACTCGTCGAAAGGGTAAGCGGGTCACCGCCGGTAAGCAGGATATTAGTTATTTCCTCATGGCCAGATATATAATCCAATGCGGCGGGTAAGTTCCTGATACAATCACCTTTAGAACCAAGAAAGACTCTTTTTCTAAAACAATATCTGCAAATTCCGGCGCAGGTTTTGCTCACAAGCAAAAGCGCAGTAGAATTATATTTGTGTTCCAATCCCGGCATTATAGTATAGCTTTGTTCATCAGACGGGTCGAGCCTGCCCCATTCATCAAGCTCTCTTGGGTGAGGAATAACAACCTGCCTGATTGGGTCGTCAGGGTCGTCGAAGTCTATAAGCGACAGATAATATTCACTGCAATAAAAGGGATATTTAGCAGCAACCTTTGCAATCTCAGAAAGTTCAACCGGGCTTAAGTTTTTAAGCTCTTTAACATCCGTCACGTAATTTTGAGTTGACTCTATATTCAATTATTTCTCCAAATCTAAATTGCTCTTGTCGTTTTGACCTCTTGTTTCTTCTGTTTGTGAGTATTTCTTTTCGTAAATGCTCTTGTGAGTGAATACCCGGCAGAGCGTCAGAAAAATTATTTTAATATCCAGCAACAGTGAAGCATTGCGAACATACTCAACATCAAATGCCAGTTTTTCTTCCCTTGTAAGTTCGCCTCTGCCGCTAATCTGAGCCAAACCGCTCAAGCCGGGTTTTACAAGAAGTCTTTTTTTCTGCTCGTCGTTCCACTCTGCCATTTGAGACATATACAAGGGCCTGGGGCCTACAAGACTCATATCGCCTTTTAATACGTTAAAAAGCTGCGGCAGTTCATCCAATGAGTATTCCCGCAGGAAAACACCTGTTTTAGTTAATCTCGGGTCCTTACCAGATTTAGGGCTGGCCCCGAAAGGGTCCGCATCGAGGCTCATAGTGCGAAATTTGTAAAACACGAAAGGTTTCCCGTCTCTGCCGGCTCTGGTTTGTTTGAAAATCGCCGGGCCCTTGCCGCCAAGTTTTATCGCTATGGTTATTATGACAAACACCGGCAGTAATACCAAAGTCGCCGGCAAAACAAGCAGAATATCGAGCAGTCTCTTTGTAATTCTATATACCATCGATCGCCTCTAATAATTGGGGCAGTTTTGTAATCAAATCAATTTCATAATGAGCCTGAGCTTCGCTACACGGGGCCGGGTCGATATGAATTCTGTTTTTGCGAATAATTCTTACAGTCTTAAAGCCCATTTTATTGGGTGATAGAAAATCCTTTTTAAGATTATCACCAATATAAACACATTGGCTTGCAACAGCACCAAGTTCGGCCAATAGTTTCTGGAAACCTGCCGGCGATGGTTTCCAGTACTCTGGGCCGAGTTTTTCTGTATATACGATACAATCAAAAAACTCTTCAAGCCCAAGAGCCTTTACTTTCAGTTCCTGAGCGGGCAGATAGCCATCGGTAATAAGGCCCAGCTTATAGCGGCCTTTTAATTCCTCAAGGACAGCCCTGCTTGGAGAAGGAAGGGTTATATCAGGGGTATGATTACGAAGTACGTTCACCAGTTTTTTTATGTATTCAGCGTCAAAAGCAATACCGAGCTTCTCGGCAGCAGCGTCAAAAGTTGTTTTGTGATTGCCGGAGTTAAAAATCTGCCATAAACAGTCAAGTACAATCCCGGTTTTCAATCCGAAATCGCCGCCTACCTTTTGAGCAACCGCCATAAAACCACTTTTGTAATAGTCTATCTCGTCGTAGAGCGTGTCGTCCATGTCAAAAGTTATACAATTTATCACTTAAAAACCCTGCCAAAAATGCCGAAAATATATGTGTGCGACTGTTGCTGCAATTGTCTGGACAAAAGTCCTATAATTAGTTAAACTTCTACTAACCTTTTTTGGTACTATAAGTTATGGTAAGTCACAAAAAGTCAAATTGCAAGAAATTTAATATTTTGTTTACCTGTATCGGCAGACGGGTATCTCTTTTAAACAGTTTCAAAGAGGCCTCCAAAAAATTGAAACTTAACTGCCGTTTTCTCGGGACTGAAAAAACCGAGCTAAGTTCAGCCCTTCAGCTTTGCGATGATGGGTTTTTAGTCAAATCCGTCAGTCATAAAAAGTACATAGAGCAGCTTTTGCAGATTGTCCGTCAAAATAATGTCAAGCTGCTCGTGCCGACAATTGACCTTGATCTAAAAGACCTGGCTCTGAACAAAGACAAATTCGCCAAACTCGGGTGTACCGTTCTGGTTTCTTCGCCGGAGGTTGTCGATATTTGCCAGGACAAACGCAAGACTTTCAAATTTTTAAAGCAGAATAACTTTGACACTCCTGAAACTTTAACGGCTCGCCAGGCAATGGCGAAAAAATCTCTTAAATACCCCTGTTTTCTCAAGCCCTGGGACGGTTATGCCAGCAGAGGAAACGCCATCGTCAAAAATCGGCAAGAACTTGCTTTCTATGCAAAAAAAATACCTAACTGCATTGTACAGGAATTTGCTCAAGGTCATGAATACACTTGTGATTGTTTTGTTGATTTCGAATATCAAGTTCGTTGCGTAGTTCCCAGAAAACGAATCGAAGTTCGTTCAGGCGAAGTAAGTAAAGGGCAAATTATCAAGAACAGGGTAATAATGGCCCAGGCGGCAAAACTGGCTAAAACTCTGAAAGCCGGCCCCGGAGTTATTACCATACAACTTATTCTTGCAAAGGAACGAAGGATAGAATTCATTGAAATAAATCCGCGTTTTGGTGGAGGGGTACCTTTGAGCATAAAAGCTGGTGCAGATTTTCCAAAGTGGATTCTGTCGCGGCTTATCGGGAAAAAACCACGAATTAAATTTGACGGCTTTAAAAATAACCTGACCATGCTGCGATATGATGCAGAAGTCTGGCTAAAGCCGCCTGGAGACTAAAAAGTGCTTGCAACTTTTACTATCATAGGGCCATACAAGGAAATCAGCTGGATAATACCATTCTGGCCGGTGCTCGTATTCTCATTCGTTGCGGCACTGCCTGGAACGTGGCCCTGTAAGAAACTCGCTATTAAATTCGGTGCGGTAGATAAGCCGGACGGTACAGTCAAAACACATAAGCAACCTATAGCCTATCTTGGAGGGTTGGGAATTCTTTTAGGGTTTGCCTCTGGTATTGTTGCAGGGATAACTTTACTCGAACAGACCGAGATGTTTAGATTATATCTCAAATTGCTTATAGGTATATTAGCCGGAGCATCTGTAGCGTGTTTTGTCGGCCTTGTCGATGACCTTTTTGATATTCGACCCTCTCAGAAAATAATCGGACAGATGCTGGCAGCAGTCATTCTGCTAACAGTTGGAATCAGGCCAAACCTTAGTGTTATTTCCACTCAGCTTGGAATAGAGTTGCCAGCAACATTAGAAGCGATTTTAGGAGTACCCGTGGTGATAATCTTTGTGTTAGGAGCTACAAACTCTCTTAATCTTATCGACGGCCTTGACGGTTTGTGTGCGGGGGTAACTTCTATTATTACTATTGGCATGCTGGCTCTGGCGGTGCATATTGGGACGTGGAACGTATCAAGCGCCGGGGATCCTGTCCGCGCGATAATCGGGCTTGGACTTGTTGGCGCTACATTGGGATTTTTGCCATTCAATAAGGCGCCGGCAAAAATATTTATGGGAGACGCAGGCAGTATGCTGCTTGGGTTTGTTGTAGCGGCAATGATGATATTGTTTGCAGAAAGGCAGCCGCTTTGGTGGATGGCGTCACTGATGATATTCGGACTGCCTATACTTGATACAGCAGTAGCATTGGTAAGAAGATTATTAAATAAAAGACCTTTATTCGTTTCAGACCGCGGACATATATACGACCAGATGATGGATCGTGGAATACCATTGAAAAAGACCGTAGGTATTTGCTATATTCTTGCCGGGGTATATGCCGCGACAGGCTTAATTATGTGTCCGCTAAGACACCGATACGCGGCAATTATATTGGCTGTTACCGTTATAATTTCGGCGGTAGTTGTCTGGAAAAAAGGCTTTTTGAAAATGGAAGGATTAAGAGGAGCGGTGAAAAAGACTGGATTGGAAAAAACAGCTAATTCCAACGGCAGCAAGAATTGAAAGAAAAGGAATTGTTCCCAATGTATAAAGCGAATGCCCGATAAAGCCGGTGGCAAATGGAAAATACCAAACCGAATAAAAAACGATACCAGCCAACAGCAGCAATCCTTTACGAGGACAATAAAAAATACCTACTATAGCCAGCACCCATAAAATCAGGTGAAAAATGCTTAATGCCCATTGTTCCGCCGTTACTGACTTTATAGCAAGAAAAGGCTTTGTGAAGGCTGGAAAATAATATTCTATCGCATTTAATGCAAATTTCTTTATAAACAGGCCTGGATGATTTTTTATGTGTTCAGCCATTTTCCTGTTGGCAAGTTCTTCATTTCTGATATCTTTAAAACCCTTCCAGTGCGTAATGGTTTTTTCCGTCCCCCCAATCTCCATAACTCGTAAAGCAGCATCGATATAACTTTCACTGGGCCTTTGCGGCTCAGGCTCAATGCCCGACCAGTGTACATTGCCGTTAAAATACGCCAGCCCGCCACCTCCAGATATCGGTAAAAATTTGTGAAAGACAACCCAATTTCTGTAAGTCCACGGAGCAATAAAACAAATTACAGCCAATCCTGCGAAAAGAGGCGTTGATATTCTGTTTCTGTTCTTAATCAAAGTCGTTATAAACAAAGTTCCAATCAGCAGCAAAACTACCGGCAGCATAGCAGCGTGCGTCAGAGCAAGACCCGCCCCAGCAGTACCTATAATCAATCCAATTTGCCATGATTTGAAACCGGACTTATTAAATAGTTCCTGTGCTGAGAAATAAGCAAAAATCAAATATAAAAACGCCTGTAAAATCGACGTCATAGGATTTTTAGCATTCCAATATACCCAGGGGTTTACCAGAAAAAACAACAAGGCTGTTATCGCAACATTCTGATTATACAATTGCTTTGCTATCTTGAATATCATCATTCCTATAAAGGCGACAAGAATACTCTGTGGAATTACAATAACATACCGCTGCAGACCTTCGGGAAACAACACTACCGGCACAAGGAACAAAGGATACAATGGCGGACGATGAAAAACTTCGGATCCACCCGGCTCGAAAACATAGCCATCACCCTTGACAAGACTCCTGGCAAGCTGGATATAACCGTCGTTGCCGGCACCAAAATTTTTGCTCAAACCTGTAATCGGTGAAACAACAAAAAGAATAAAGCAAGTTCCAAACAAACAAAGAACAAAAGTAATAAAAAATGCCTGCCGACTATTTTGAGGTAACAATTTATACAAGAATTTAATCATTTTTTCCGTGCAACTATATAAATCTGAGGTCCCGATTTTATAAAATCATGAAGATAAAAAAGGATATTTGCAATCTCAAAGACAATTTTTTTGCGAAGCGTAAGCTCGCCCTCAAGATAATTTTGCCGTATTTTTTCAAATCTCATGTTTGTGAGATATTTTTGCAAAGTAAAGAACGGGAAACCCCAAAGTCTTGATTCTTCGATTTCAAAGCCCAAGTGTTTTAATACAGCATTCAAATGGGCGATTTCAAAATGCTGTGTATGGCCGGTATATCTATCAGAAGCATGAACTTTGCCTGCTTGTGTAGTAAGAATAAGTCGGCCATCATCAGTCAAATTATCTTCTATCCAGTTGAGAATATGAAAATAATCCTTTGTATGCTCGATCACTTCGCTACAGATAATAAAATCACACTTTCGCGTCAGTTTTGGAAATACTTCCGTATACAAATGCCGGCTTTTTATCTTTTGCTTTGCTATTTCAACCGCCTTAGCAGAAATATCACATCCGGCAAGCTGATTGTCCGCCAAGCTAAAAACAGTTTTGATCTCGCTTAATATACCGCCTTCTCCACAGCCGTAATCAAAAATAAAAGTCTCAGAATCAACACCCTCTTTCTTCAGTTCATCTATAACAAATCTTTTGCGATGGCGTACAGTTGGATAATAAGGATATGCTACACCTGTGTCTGTCCAGTAGACATCAGGGTCGTAATCAAGATTTTCTTTCTCTGTTTGAGCATAAGCATTACTGAGATTTTCAATTGCCGTCAACTTCATCTCGTGATAGTCTTCTTCGCTGTTAACCTGCCAGATATTGTCCTTTGCTGTAATACCATTTACTATATTCTCAACGGCTGTCATCGCTGTAAGCATCGAATGGTCCTGGTTGTTATAACGATGCATACCATTTCGACCGATTAAAAAGAGGTTATCAAAACTATCTGTGTAATTTCTGATAACATCAAACCGGCTGAAACTGCCAAAATAAGCTGGATAGGTCTTTTCAATTCTTATCACTACACTATCAAGAACATCGCTCTGCTCTATTATTCCAATCTTTTCAAGCTCCGAAGCGGCCATTGTCTTAAACTGCTCATCCGGCATATTCCAGAGTTCATCGCCCTGGTTACAAAAATACTCAAGGCCGAGCCAGACAGTATTATCATCAGCAACCATAAAGGGACTCCAGTTGTTGAAAATCTGAAGTCTACCGATTTTGACGTCCTTTTCCTGGATATAAATCCAATTATCAGGCACAATATCATTTGTTGTTTTAATATCAGTATCATTTTTGATTTTTAATTTTTTAACCAACAGGCCGACAGTAATAAAATCCCGATAACACAAGCCCGCTCCAACTTCTTTAACGTTTTGAGGAACATTTTGCCCCATCGCCTCAATCAAATCTTTTACGGGCATGCTTGAAAAAACCAAATCGGCCTCAAAATTTTTCTGCTCTTTGCCTTTTTCATTTCTGACTTTTAAAGAAACGATTCTATTGTCCTGATTCTCTACGCCTACCACCTTATGGTTTAAATAAATTTGACCGCCTTTCGATTTTACAATCTCTGCAACCTTTTCCCATAACTGGCCGGGACCAAATTTGGGATATAAAAATTGCGAAATAAGGCTCGTTTCTATTTCTTTCTGGCCTATCGATGCATCCCTACGAACAGCAGCTTTAACGGCATGTTTAATCGCTCTTGCTATGGAAAGCCCCTTTATCCGCTGGGCTCCCCATTCAGGCTGGATTTTATCGCAGCTTACCCCCCAGACCTTCTCTGTATAGTCTTTGAAGAATGTTTTATAAAGTGCTTTGCCAAAACGGGTAATAAAAAAATCCTCAAGTGATTTCTCTTTTTTTATCTTAAAAACTTTTGCCTTGATATAGCTTAGGCCTATTATAAAGGTTTTCAGCAAGCCAAGATTAAAAACGGTTTTGATAGTAAGAGAGATTGGGTAATCGAAAAATTTCCGCATAAAAAATATTCTTGATATCCTCCTGCGCAGCAGCATAACATCATCATCTTTTTCCTGCTCGCTTTGCAGAGGTATTATATCAAGCCAGAATTTCATTACTCTGTCGGATTTTGAGAAAAAGCGGTGGCCGCCGATATCAATACGGTTGCCCTTGTAATTTATGGTTTTAGATATGCCGCCGATATCACTACTTTGCTCAAAGATTATCGGCTTGATATCGGTTTTGTCCAATAGCTCAAAAGCAGCGGTTAAACCCGCCGGCCCTGCACCAATTATTATTGCCGTTTTTTGTGCCATAATTTTTTTATCAGCTATTTGGGGCGCGGTACTTTCCAGATTTTGATTTCCGGACTGACCAGACAGCCTGTAGCCAGATATTTTGAGTCAGGCGAAAATGTAATATCAGAAACTGTCAGTGCGCTTGCACTTATTTGACCGATTTTTTTGCCCGAAGATATATCCCAAAACCATACCATACCAGCAGGTTCGGTATCAACAGCAAGAGTTTTGCCGTTTGGGCTTATTGCAATGCTCGATATATTCTGCTTTTGATTGGAAGGTGTCTGATATTTATCCATAACAAACGTTTTTAATAATTGGCCGTTTTGTGTGTCGAACATAAGAATATGACGAATTTTTCCAGAAACAAAAAGCTGCTTGCCATCCGGAGAAAATTTAACAGAAGTAAAACTGTTATATTCATCAAAAGTTTTTTCCCATAGTATCTCCTGACTGTTTGCATCAGAAACAAAAATCCAGGCAGTATCTTTTTGGCCTGAACCAGCAAGAAAATTACCGTCGTTTGTTATAGTAAAATCATATAATAAAAAATCCTCTGCAACGGTATTTTTCTGAAATACAGAAGACAGCTTTTTGAAATCATAATCAAACAGAGCTAATTTAAACCAGTCCTTTTGCATACCTTGTATAAAGACCATTGAAGCTATGCCAAATTTGCCATTAGATGACGTTTTAATCTTTTTGCATTCTGCTCCATAGCCAAGAGACAAACTGCCGAGTTCCTTATCCGCTTTCAAATCAGTTAGTATAAGTTTATTCAAACCGCTGGAAGAATAGTAAACAATTTTGTCCTCTGCAACTGGTGTTATAGCAGTAGTTTGCGGCTTTGCCACAACCGGCCAGGCAGATAAATCATCCCACTGCCAGATATAAATATGATTTCCTTTTGAAACAACAAAAAGTCTATCGTTTAAAGTAAAAACATTTTCTGTCCCTTCTATTGGCCCTTGAAGCTGACGGACAAGAGAGCTTTTAGAACTGACATAAAAGGCTGAAAGCAAGATAACCACACACACAATGGCAACAATAATATTGCGGGATTTTTTGCTCATGATTATTGTTCTTCCGTTAAATTCCTTACATATATATTGCTTTCCACTCCGTGGCTGTTTATTTGTGAATGCAATTGGAAACCGCGTTTTTGATATAATTTGTTGGCAGCCTCATTATCAGCAGCCACTAATACCTTAACTTTATCAATGCCTCGTTTTCTACATTCTGCAAAGCCTGTATCGACAAGCTGTTTTGCTATTCCTTTTTTTCTTCCTTCAAGTGCAACCACAATCGATAAAAGTTCCGCATCCGGCAAATTCATCCTTTTCATTTTTGACGGATAAAAAATATTATCGCATACTTCTTTTAATACTCTAAACGACAACATTCTTTTGGCAAGGATAAAGATGAATTTGATTCCTTTCTTCAAGACAACATATTTATATAGCTTTGAAAGATTGGTTGAAAAAGCGATAAAACCCAATACTTTATTATCAATAACTGCAACAAACCCGAAGCTATTCTTATCTTCTATTATAGCTTCATAGAGAGACGTAACGAAATCCAATCCTAACGAACTAATAAATCCAGTTGATATTCCATTAATATGTAATTGGGCAACAGACAGCACATCGCTTTTACATAATAATCTCAATTCAGGCATAAGTCATTTTTCTATTAAAGCTTTTATAGTGGTAAATTTAAAGTCGCTTAATAAACGTCTTATTTTATTTTTCATCGTATCTCTATTCCTGAGCTGTAATTTATGAAATTTGAACGCTTTTGACTTCCGTTCGTCGTCCAGGTGGTCCATATAAAATGAGAGCTTATCTGTATCAATTTCATATGGATGCATATAAACTATTGCAGGTCTGTTCCTTTGTATTCGTTTGATGGCATATTTCGTGACAGCATAAGGAAAATGCCTGATATAGCCGCCGCCGGCAACTGGCAGGGGTTTGCCAAAAATAGATACCGTTGACATCGGCACTTCGATTATGCTTCGGCCTGACGGCAAATCAACTTTGCATATATCTTTACTAAATCCCGGCCAGCCATAACGTCTGCCGGAAATTGGATATACGCTTGAATCATACTTAAAACCTTCGCCAGCAAGTACTTCCAATGCCCATTGTGTCTGCGGCATTATGGAAAAAGCCGGGGCACGGTATCCTATAATGGGTTTGCTTGTAATATCCTCGAGCAAGTTTTTGCTGTCGGAAATCTCCTGGCGAAACTGCTTCTCGCTTAGCTTAAAAATCTGTTTATGTGAAAGACTGTGAGAACCTATTTCATGACCATTTTCAGCGATTTCCTTGATAAGGGAAGGAAACTTTTTTGCAACTTCACCGAGAACAAAAAAAGTGGCCTTAATGTCATGCTCATCGAGAATTTGCAAAAACCATTCCATGTTTTTGATCACCGCATTACTTGGCTCAGCTTCCTTATACAACCAGTCCCTATAAAATATGCTCCAGTAATCTTCAACATCAACGGTAAGCGCACTTAACATAGACTCGAGTAAACTCCTTTGATTGGTGTTTTACCGGCTTTTAATTAGTATTACGGTAAGTTGCGGCTGATATACGGACCAAGCAGACGCGTCATCCATAGTGGCAGCTTTCTCCACATCTGGACTTTCTTTTGATATTTAGAGCTGCTTGGGTTGAGGATGGACAATTGATGGCCGGGACGGACCCAGTATTGGTAGTACAGCCCAACTGGTTGCAAGCCCCACTGCTTCTTGAACTGATATGTGCTGCCGCCAATCGTGCATCGTCCAAAGTCGAAGCATGTCGCACCGGCAAGACAATAATACTTTATAACCGACCAATATAACAGATTATTAGGACATAGATTGTTGTATTTCACTAACGTTGCTGCCCAGGGAATCTCCACAAACCTGTTGAAGTACACTGTAAAACCTGCCCCCACAGTTAACTCCTTAAGGCGCACGGTAAATATGCGACTGTTGTTTGGAAATGTTTGCAAAATGTTGTACATAAGCTTGCGGGAATAACAGGGGGTCCCGAGCTGGTGCATCCGAATCGTGTATACACGGTAGAACTCATCCAATAACTCTACGCCACCATTGACTGTAGTGAGGTTGGACTTTTCGGCCTTGCGTACCTGATTTCGGACCTTGGGTCCGAAAGCTTTCCAGACTTCGTCAGAGGAGGGGGCCAGAGGCAGATACATGCTGATTTTCTCAGTGCGAGCTTTAAGATTGTAGGGTAGGGGTTGTATGTTACGGAACTCGATGGATTCGCAGTTGAGTTTCGTGGCAAGCTCGACAGCATAGTTAAAAAGAGCGTCGCGACTCTCAGGAGAGTCCGTAAGCGGACCGCCATAATTGCTGAAGGCCTGGGATATCATACGATTGCCAAATAAACGACTGCGGACCTGCGTTAGCGGTAGTACGCCGCGGATTTCTCCACCCTCACGCGCTACAAGGTAAAAAGGTCGATGGCCAGCCACTCTGGTGATGATGTTGCTCCAGGCGGGCAGGTGACAAATTTTGCTCTCGGTTTTTTGGCCAACAAAAGCATCACAGGCAGGATCGGGAACATTAAGAATATCTATATTCATAAGCATGCGCTATCCTCTGTAACGTTTTGTAAGTGGTGGAAATCTTCAACTTTTAATGACAACTGCTGCCAGGTTTCCTTATCGAATACGGTCAGCTTGTAGTTGACGCTTGCGAATATTCTTTTCATGTGGATGAGAATGACACGAGTGCATCCAGCTTTTTCCAACCCACGCATGGAAGAGTGGTTTCTCGAATCAACATCGATGAAGGATTCATTAATGCCTGATTGCAACAGGGCTTTTGCCATGTGTCGGATTAAGTCTGGGTAGAGGCCGCGGCCGCGGGCGATTTTGACAGTAACAGCGTTATACATCCAAGCCTGGTTGGGGGACAAGTTGAATTTTAGGTGCAGCTCGTACACATCTCTGAGGCCAAACTGGGCCCAGAAGTAGCTGACGATTTTGTCATTGTCGAGAACGGCAAAACAGCGGTCACCGCGAGAAAATCTTTCCTGCAAGCCAGCACGGCTTACATACATGACCTCGAGCATTTTGTTTATATCCACGGTGGTGAGTTCTTTGATGTCACGGTTTGGATTAGGCGCAACAGCGGATTTTAGATCGAGCTTTACTATATAATGGGTTGCGCTTTCATATAAAGGTCTAACTGCAGCACGCCACATCCGATTAAGAAATTCGTGGTAGCTATGGTGATGTAAGAACTTAAGGATGTTTCCAATTAACTCCAGCATGGTGATTTGGTAAGCGTAAATTATGTCCAAGCTCGTAAATTTCAATTCGGGGTTACGTCTCATTCATAATATATTTATATTAATGCTGAGGAAATTACGTCTAATGCTTGTGCTGCCAATTTGTCTCTATCAAATTGCTCGACAGCTAACCGCCGTGCGTTTCGACCCATCTCAATTAGCCTATTCCTGTGGGAATTAAGGTATAGCACCTTCTCAACAAACTCATCCACATCGCAAAGACTGCAACCAAAACCTGCATTTTTATCTTCAATAAGCCTTCCCTGCCAACCGCGATAATTCAAAAGCATACATCTCCCCGAACTAAGCCCATCGTAAAATTTGTTAAGTGAGGCCTGTCTTTCTACACTCGGAAATTTCCCAATTATAGCCGTAACAACGTCCGCTGCTGCCAAAATTGCTGGAAGCTGTTGTTTGGGCACAGAAGGCAAAATTTCCACATTTCTCAAACCAAGCTCTTTAACCATTCTTTTCAGGTTACCCTTATTACTGCCCTGCCCAATCAACACAAACAGGATATCCCGATAGTCTCTAACTCTCTCGGCAACATCAATGACAAACTCAAGAGCATTAATCCTGCCCATCGTCCCCGCATGGATCAGCACGAGTTTATCATTCCAGTTTTTTTCCTGCCGAATTGCCGAGCCATCAATATCGGGGCTGAATAAATCTAAATCCGAACTGTTTGGTATTACATAAACCGGCTTTCCCTCTCCTACAACTTGTCTAATCCCCTCAGCTATACCCTCTGAAACTGCAACTATTGCGGCTGAGTTATCATAAATGGTTTTTTCAAGCCAAGAAAGTATATTTATCAGGAATTTGTTCTTTAAGACGTTCAGTTCTATCGCTGACGCAGGCCAATGATCGCGCGCTTCAAAAACAAGCTTCTTGTGTCTGAGCCTTTTCGCTATAAGTGCAGGTATTCCAACGATAAGCGGTGTGCTCGTCGCATAAACAACGTCAATTTTTCTTAAAAAAAGGACTACGACCGAAGCAAGCAGCAGAAAAGCAAGAAAAGCCAAACACCGTTTAAATACTCCCATCTGCTGTCGATACGGAATCCTCAACGCAAGAACATCAATGCCCGCGGTGGTAAATCTTTTAAGAAACAAACCACGCGCTTCTGCCAAATCTCCACTTGTAAGCTGCGCGATGGTGGTAAGCATCGTCACCTTATGCCCCTTTGCTACCCATCGCCGGGCAAATTCATAAGACCGTGTTCCCGTACAGCCCAAGGGAGTAGCAAAATATTGATGAATATATAAAATATGCATAAATTTGCCTGGAACTCCTTCTAAAATTTATTTTAATAACTTTTCGTAAAATTCTATCAATTTCCTGGATTCAACTTCCCAATTATATTCTTCCATAACCAAGTGTCTTGCTCTACTGCCCAGTTGCTTCGCTTTATCGGGATTATCTAAAAGATATAGAATTTTATCGGCGATATCCTTAGGGTTATAGGGGTCAGCAAACAAGGCGCATTCGCCAAAAATCTCCTGCCAGTATGGGAAATTGGACATAACCGTGGGCAGGGAACAAGCCATATATTCAAAGGATTTTATAGGCAGACTGGTAATATAGTTTTTTGTTGGGTGTAGAATGGAAATCCCAACATCTGCCACTTTTGTATATTTATATACTTCGCTCAAAGGAACAAACCCTAAACATTCAGTGCACTTCCACCCCTTCAAGCCCTCACATTCTTTTTTAAATTCTTCATTTTCCCATTTCCCCAAAAGCCACAATTTCGCTTTATTTTCAACGAAATCCATCGCTTGGATAACTTCTTTAATTCCTCTTATCCTGCTTAATCCCCCGGCATAAATAATAATTGGCCTTTCCTTTTGTATTTCCAATCTCTTAGCATTATTTATCAGTCCTAATACAGGCAGATTCCTAAGTAAAATAGTTTTTGTCGGATTAAATTTCTTTGCGATATCCGGTGTTGCAGCTGCTATACCGTTAAATAAAAAAACTCCTGTTTGCTCTATCATATTGGTTATAAAAGCAACAACCTTTCTAACATATTCTTTTCCTACCCATTCTTTATATAAAATTTGTTTGGAATAATCTTCATGAACGTCATAAACAACCTTTTTGCCAAGAAGTTTAAGAACAATACCAACAAGTATCAACACTGGATCGTGAAAATGATAAATGTCAGCTTTCTCTTTCAATGCCGATCTAAATAATTTCCATACCATTTTTGTCATACTTTCAAACCTATTTTTAGATTGAGGCAAAGGAACAATTCTTACCCCGTCCACAACTTCTTTTTTGCTATGTTGAGCAATAACTACCACATTATAGCCTGCTTTTACCAAAGTTTTTGCCTCTTTATGAAAAATTCGACCATCAAAAGGTAAATGACCGGTAAGATGGCAAATCTTAATCTGCGCTTTATCCAACAAGTTTTTCATAAATTATTATCAGTCCTTATTACGTGATTCTTCGTGTCCCAAATCTTTTAACTCTTTAACCCCGGTTGCGCCTCTCATATAGGCCAAAGTGTCGGCCCCAGTCCGGGACTCGCCCATCAAACGCCGGTGGATAAAAAACAACAACTTTTGCCCGTCTATATGGCGCAAATCTCTCAGGTTGCTTTCCGTACTAACTCCTCGAAAATGGCCATGTGCTGCAAGGCCGTATTTTCCCATGTCCAGTTGGAAACCAAACGTTGTCCCGCTTCTGCCAGCCGTAAGCGACGACCACCATCTTCAAGTAAAGCAGGCAAAAGACTGTAAAGTTCTTCATCATTGTCAATCACTTCATAATCTCGGCCTGCCTTGCCCATACCATCAATTCCCGTGCCACGGCGACCAATGACAGGCAAGCCCTGTTTCATAGCTTCGGCATAGACCAAACCGAAGGTTTCGGTGTAGCTGGGTACACACAGCAGTTGTGCCTGACGCATCTGCTCTCGCGTCTCTTCAACAGTGAGCCGACCAAGGAACTTGACCTGCGGGTGTCCTTTAGCCAGCTTTTCCAGTTTAAGTCGGAAAGAACTCTCGCCAAAGTAACTTCCACCAACAATGAATAGCTCGAAATTAACATCATTAGCGAACAGTTTTAGAGATGTCCGTAGTAAAGCCTCGACACCTTTGTTAGCATCCAGCGGGCCAACGAAAAGGACCCGCCGCTTTCTCGACAAGTCGAAACGCGGTTTTTCGTCGAAAAGAGCGTTGGTTCCGCTCGGAATAATCTGGACGTCCCGCCCGGTAGCATTACGGCACTTGACCGCGAGATGAGCGGATGGTGAAACCACGGCGTCAGCCATCTTTACAGCGTCAAACAAAAGCTTCTTTCTCCAGGAAGGAATACTGCCGGGATTGTTCATATCACGTTGCAATTCAAGTACAACAGGGATGCCTCGTTTTCGCCCTGCCAGAACCGCTCCATACGACAATTGGTCACACATATGCACAATAATCAGGTCGCATTCGATGTTCGCTCCTATATTTGATAAAATATGTTTTTGCCAAAATGGATTTATCCACCTCGCAAGCATGTTCTTCGGTAATATGGGTATTGGCCGAAAATGCAGGCCTGGTTCGTAAGGTCCGGCCTTGAGCGCATTCGCCTTAATCTGATACTTTTTTGAAAACCTGGCGAGTAATCGTTTGCCTATGGGAGATATGAAAAGATACACATCGACACGGTGGCCAAGGCAAAACTCACGCAAAGCATACGCAAGTTTCTGCACGGCATGTCCATTATACATCGCCCCCGGCAGCGGGTACATAGTCGTCCAGATAGCAATACGCATTTATTTTATCTCCCACCTGAAAAATCTGTTAAACGGACAAGTATTTTTCAATGTTCTGGTCTCTGGCCATACCTCTCCGGTACAATTAGCGAAGGTATAATTGCGGCCAGTAGGACAGCCGCTATTCTCTAAAAGCCGAATATATTTTACTATAGGATATTTCTCCCTTATCGCCTGGCCAGTTCCATCATTTGAATTATTATCCAGAACAATAATTTCAACATCTTCGACATTTTGAGTAACTACTGATTTGATTGCCTTCAGTACTTTCTCTTTCCGGTTATATGTTACAATGCCAACTGATATCTTACTCATTTTTCGACCTGCTCAATTTCTACAATATATTTCCCATTCTTTTTAGGCTTTACAAAGTTCAGTTTTTCAGGAAATTTTTCAGCCATCTCTAAAATATCAGAGCGGACGGCCTCCTTATCCTATGTTCCATCAACAGGAATTTCAGCGATTGATTCGACACGATATATTTTGGCTATGATTTTCATTTATCCACGCTCCATTATGCTGTTTTTCACTGAAAGCGGACAGTTTAACTCAAAACTATCTGTGGCTGTCTCTTTGTTAGAGTTTCTTAAAAAACCAATCCGGTCCTAAATCAGTAAAATTTAGTATGTTCACTGGATGTTTGCTTCCACACTATACTTCTCCTTTAGGCGACGTAAAAACAATCTGTCCCATCCATTGGATACATAGGATAAATCGTTTATGTGCACCGTATTATGAGATGTTTTTGTTAGTTTTACTTTTTCCATAACAGCCTTTAGTTTATGGCTTAACGTAAACGATACATGCTGTAAATAGTAAAACAAATAAGATGGAAAACTGCGAATTGTACACGGCACCATAGGTCCATAGTGTGTAGTTTCAATTTTGCCTACACGATAACATAATTTCGCCATAGCATTTTTTTGAACTTGTCCTATGCCACTGAAATTTTTCCTGCGGCCCCTTTGCCCCTTTGTTACTTTAAGAGCAAGCTCCAGATTTTTCATAGACATATAAGGCTCAAACGCCAGGCCTTTGACATTAAACGACCATACTATATGAGAGGAAAAAAAACCGGTGCTAAACAAATTAAAAATACGAATCTCGTCATTCGGGCAGGCAACAGCAAGCTTATAATGCTTTCCAATGGCTTGAAATTCATCTTTCATGGCTGATCGCAGGGTTTTCCACATTTCCTGATTAGCCTGAATATTACGTTTGGCTTTTAATATCGATTGGTCAATAAAATCCTCAACACTTTCATAATCTACCGGAGCAAAAAGCTGTGTACCATAACACCCTCCAAGTCCCAGTGAGAATGAGCCACTATCTTCAATAGCCGGAGTTGTCAGAGAATCTTCGGATGGAGACATGCCGTCCGTTAAAAGGTAAAATACGTCCTCGTAATTTTCGGTTGCTTGGTAATATCGTAATGGCCTGTTGATAGCTTCGGCAACTTTTTTTGCAATTATAACGTCCAGCTTTTTACTTTTGCTTATCTTCGAGGAACAAATTCTAAATGTAATATCGTTAAAATAATGGGCTGCCAATGTACAGACCAGCCTGCTGTCATAACCACCAGTTAAAGTAGCGACTACATTCGCGTCTTTCAAGTCCGGATTCTCAATTGCGGATTTAAGTCTTGTTGTCAAATCTGTAGAAATCTTGCTAATATCCCTTTCCTTTTCATTGTTAATTGTAAATCCGATACCACCAACACGACTTGCTGAACCGGTCATATCTATAACAATATACTCATAAGGCCTTAACCGCATAATTTTTTTGTGCATCGTTTTAGAGCCTAACCAGCTTGGAAATTCAATTTGATACATTGCGGCATATTCAAAAACCTTATAGAAATTCAGATCGGATTTATCCGACCCGACAGCTTCTTCAGTTACAGAAAAACTGGAACTTAACACGGATAAATCGTCAGAATAAAATAGTCCACCCACCTGCATACAATCCGAAAAAAAGTACATAACATTATGTTTCTTGACAATTATTATGAACTGCCCAATAAGCGTACATTTTAATTCTTTGATCATTGATTCGTCAAAAGTATCTAATATTCTTGAAGCCGTTGAATTGACGGATTCTCCTGGACAATAACAGTACCCCAGAATCGTAATAAAATCACTTCCTTTCTGAATATGAATGATGTTTTTTTTATATCCTATTATCTTTAGCCCGGTTATAGGCAATATAATCTCGGCATCCACATACAACTGCTTAAATCTGGTTAATGATAAAACATCGGTCACCCTCTTTGAGTAAATAAAATCGGCCATTTGTTAACTTCTAAAAATTGTCAAATAAAAATTATACGGCATTATTATTTTTTGCTGAAACCATTATATACTTGAACAAATTTGTTCATTGGCGAGTTTTCAGTCGTGATAACCGGCAATCCGGAAGCGATCACCTCCGGCGCACACAATCGGCAAAACTATGCCCATTCTCCTTGAGATATCGCGTCAGAGCGTGCGAAGCCTCGACAATATTCTCAAGGCCATTGATTCTGTTGTAACCGACTCTTATGCCAATAATCATCAGAAAGCGATTCCATGCCCGCCAGGCAGCATCAAAAACTTTGTCCTTACCAAACAATTTAGCATATTCAGTCAGAGCAACAAGGCCAACAAGTTCTGGAGCTGTGGACTGCCCTTTTTTATGTAATCGGCCAAAATTGAAATCATATCCATTGTCGAAACCGCCATCAGGACGTTGGATTTTCAATAAAATACCTAAAATTTTATCAGCTCGTTCCTTCCTCTTATTTTTGCTGGTAGCTTCCCACATCCGCATACAACCCAGTAGTGATTCATATATAGTCTGACTACAATACCGAACATAAGGTCGACGAAGAAGAGTTTTATATGCGATAGTTTGTAAAAATTTCTTCATAAAACTTTAAACCTACCTAAATTTGGCACTGGCCGCCACTGATAATAACTACAAATGGTCCTGTCATTACATCGTCTTCAAGCACAATGCCTCCCGTCGTGTCCAATATAAGTATTATGCTTTACTCGTTAGAATAGAGTAACATCTGCTCCACAAATCTTCGCCAACTAAAACGTTGCTTAGTATCTTCTACAGCATTATTCGACATGGTTTGATATCTGGAATCCGACATATCCAGTATACTATTAATACCTGCGGCTAATGCTTGAGGGCTGACTTTCTGTACAACACGTCCGGTTCTGCCATCCTGTACAATTTCATCAGTTGCAGTAAGTACTTTTCGGCCATCAGCGGCAAATCCCACAACAGGAGTACCACATGCCATTGACTCCAGATAAATTTGACCGAACGATTCTATAGTTGTTGGAACAACACACACCTTAGCCATTGTGTAAAAGCCCGGCAACAGCTCATTCTGATTACCAACAAAAAGGACTCGTTCACTAACGCCATGCCTCGACGCATAATTCTGCAAATAAGCCTTTTCTTGTCCATCTCCGACTATAACCAACCGCGAGTACAACTTTAAATAACGAAGAGCATCAATCAAAATCGGAACATTCTTGGCTACCGAAAGTCTCCCAACACAAACAACAAACCGTTCATTTTCCTGTAAACCGTATTTTTTCTGTATCTTTGTAAACTGCTGTTGACCAACTGCTGCTGAAAAACGGTTGATATCAACTCCAGGATAGATAATACGGGTTTTTCCCGCTATTTTGCCGTAAGTTTTTAGCAACTGCCCATACATATTTTTACTAAAGCAAATAGGATAACAAGAACTAATGAGTTCACGTTCAATATGCTTGGCCATTCTGTAAGCCGAAGGATACAATGCCAACTTCAATAACTTTCGGCCGACACTTAATCCAGTCGTGTTAAGGTATAGCCCCCGGCAATCCATATATGCGGTCGTTGGAAATATGTTAAAAAGCTTGCCATTATAACCGCTTCTAACGATAGCCAGCCCCATATTAGTACTACGGCACCAAATCACATCTGGAAGAAATTGATGTAATACTGGCTTGATCCCCTCACTTACCTGTTTTACCAATAGCACAACTCCACCTCCATGTAATCTTCCATATCCTATGATTGGCAAGCGAGGTAAATACCCTATGACGGGAAAACGGCGTGCACGTTCTAATTTACAGCGAATTATTTCAATCCCCTCAAAGATTATTCGTGAAGGTTGGTTTTGATCACGTAAGATACAAAAAATCTTGACATCATGCCCTTTTTGATACAGTTCGGAGGCAATATGGCGAATAGAGTTTTCCACTCCTCCAATAGTTTGAGGGTAATGTGAATAGCTAACTAATAATATCTTCATGGTCACATAACCCTTCTGATTATATTCTTACACCATGTAGGCAATATTGGGTAGACAGGAATAAAAAATTTTATTAATTGTTCTACAGACACATAAAGAAATGCGAAGTTCATCTTTTTTATCGTGAAGTATAAAATAACGCTTCTTATAGGCCTAATACCTAAAACCAAAACAGATCGTTTACTTTCCATATAAAAATAATTTCTTGTAACTAAATATGTCGTCTTGAAATCAGCGGGCTTATACAAAAAATCAACTTGAACCATTCTTGTTAAAAATTCAAACATGTGCGCATTCCAACCCATAACAGGCACTATATCCTCCCATATTTCATCTCTTTTCCTTTCGTCACTTTTATTGCGATACTCTATGAAGTTGGAAAAACCCCCGTTAGGGAGTTGGTTTTTTAGCACAGCATTTAACGTATCTTCGCAGTTAAACTTTTCACCAGTTAATTTCCCCGCACTGTCTAAAGCGTTAAAAATAATCCCGGCACCAGCTATAAATTGCGAATATCTTTGTAATTTTCCACCGCGGATACCATGATAAAAAAACGCAGTTTCAGGATCTCTTAAATTAATTAAATGATTAGCCGCCTTACTAATCATTTTTAAATATCTCTGGTCTTTTGTTAAACAGAACAAACAATCAAGACCCCGCATCGCAAGGGCGGTATAGATTGAGATCAAAACTCCGGGTTGAACTTGTGAATAATTAATTCCCCCATCTTGCAAATCGGTTGAATCGATTTGCTCTGTCAACATCCATTCACCAACCCGAAGAGCGTAGTCTTTATACTGTTCTTCACTTATCAGATTTGATAGTTTAATGAGACTTTCGACTGCGACACTATTCATATTCACAACAAATCTGATTACATCCGGTGTGTAATAGTCAATTTCACTGAATTTAAATGCGCCAAAGTTCTTATCCCATAAGGTTCCAATTATATATCGGTCGATATTTTCTCTGGCAACTTTCAAGTATTTCCGAGCTTTTTCATTATTACCTTCCTTCATGAGAACTTTTGCCAAATCCAATAAAGCACAATTCGCCAACGAATTGTGGACTAACGAGCTAAATCTATCATCTTCAAAACCAGCATAAATATATTTTCCAGTTTTATGAAGCCTTTTACATTGTAAATCCGCAGCTTGAATTGCTTCTTGAAACCATTTGGTATCTTTCGTTTTCTCATATAAATTCAGATAACCATTAATTATTGGTCCCTGCGACCATGGCGTATCATGGATTTTAAACATACGTTTTAAATCCCATCTATGAACCACATAGCCATTGTACGCACCCTTTTTCGTTTTCCATGTTTTAAGCCAGGAAATTTGCTTCGAAAGCGCTTCCGATATTTGTTTATCCGTCATCACAAGTCCTCAATTTCTATTGCTTTGTGTTAAAAAAACGATTGATTATAATTTATTAGCGTCTCGCCCTAACAACGTTCTTAATTTGGGGTGCAATTTTAAGAATTTATTAATTATTTTGAAAATATGATATTTCGGGTTGATATCAAATTTGTAAATAAATCCGCCCAACACTTCCATTAATCGAGGATGTGGGATTAAGAATTTTCGAATTATTGTCTTTCTGACAAGCATTACCATTTTTATCCGTAGTATGGCATTTATCTTGTTTGTTTTAGATACTTTAGAATTCTTGATATCCCAATCTGGCACATCAACTCTATTTTTAATAAGATATTGTATTACCGACAATGTTTTATGGCGTTTTTCTTTTACCATAAAAGGTATTATGCCTTTAGAAAAAGCTGATTCCTCGTCTACAGGATAATAATCTATATATCCATTTATTTTGGCAGATTCTATTAATTGATTTCCTTGTTCTGTTCTTGATATAATAAAATTATTATTTCTAAACGTATCGGCACTATCGCCCAAACTAATATCTGCCAATTGAGATAAGCCATCAATGCAAAGAAAACATCTGAATAAAGCATAGTTTGCAATATCAATATTATTTTGTTTTTGATACGGTAAACTAATAATTTTTCCGGTTTTTGTCTTAACAGAAAAGAACCCAGGGTAAGAATCCCCTTCACGCCAGCCCAGGAAAGTGTCTATGTCTTCTATTTTCAATTTCATCCTTTTTGTTAAAGTATTCACACAATCATAAGAGTAGCTATAGCCACAAAAAAGACCTATCTTGAAAACAATTTTATTTAATAGTTTAGCATATTTTTTTTGAGCCAAATATAATCCCTCTAAATGGCACGGCAATCCAACCACACCATATCTATAATCTGAATCCAGCATTTCCCTTATCGCTGTATTTAAAGGAACCTGAACATATTTTGATTGCATAGATGCTAAAACATCTTCTATGGAACTGACAATTTTCACTGATGGCTTTGCTATTTCATTTGTCTCATTTACTACAATTATTACTTTATCTACAATTTTCTTATCTAAAGCATATATCAACAAAGAAGTAGCGATACCTCCCGATGCAGATTTGTCTCTGATAAACTCATCTTTTGAATGCCCCACCAGAAATTGCTTATAATTCCCAATATTTACACAATATTTCTGCAGAGGCGTTTTTAACTGCTTGGTAATCGTATCAAGCGGAACGCCCTTTCCCGGACAAACATCGATGCAAAAGCCGCATTTTGTACATTTATTCTCATCCTGCCATTCAGGATAATAATTATGGCCTCTGAAATTTATTGCTTTATGAGGGCACACTCCAACGCAGGTCCCACAGCCTGAACAGAGCTGTTTTTTTATTACGTTTTCATAAAGCCAATAAAAATTATTTGAGCTATTCTTCATTTTATTTTTATCACTGTTTATTTTCGATATCATCCTTGCGATATATTGCAAGACTTTTTCTTAAACAATTTTCGCTTGACAAATAGCACTTAAAATATAGAATCCAATGTTTTTAAGCCAGAAAGTTATGTCAAAATCTTTAAAGAAAACTGCAATTACAGGAGCCATATGGGTAGCAATCACTTCTGCTATTGCTCTTCCTCTGGGATATTATAGAAACTGGATTTACAGTCAGATCGGTGTCCCAGGGGAAGTAATTGGCAATTACGCGTTAATAATGCTTCTCACAAACATTATTGTTACATTTGTAATGTTCGGGGGAGTAACCTCCGTAACAAATTTTCTGCCAAAAATACAAGAAGATTCCAAAAAAGCATCTTTTCTTCTTTCGTATGCTTCTATATCAATATTAAGTATTTTTTGTTTTGCACTAATAATTATCATCTTTCCCCAAAGCCTCTCTTTTTTAATAAACCAATCAGTCACAAAATCGCAGGCTCTGTCATTATTGCTTCTGATTCCGATTATTTTATTCAGCAAGGTTGTTACTTTTGCACTCGCTGGACTTATGCAATTCAGACTTTCCGCTGTTCTCGCACAGTTGCAACTTCTAATTATCTCAACATTGGGAACTGTCGCGTTCTTCGCATTTCCAGTGTTTATGTCGCAAAAATCTTTCATGATATTCCTTGCAGCTGTTGCTTTAGCTAATTCGTTAATAGTTTTAATTGGCGGTATAAAAATCATTAAAAAAATCTCCTTACCAAAAGGTTTTTATCTGCCTCCAAACTTTTGGAAATTTACAACATTAGTGCACATTCAAACAATATGCGTATTCGCATACATGCAGCTTGATCAGCTATTGGTTGCTTCGCTTCAAGGTTTAAGAGAACTTGGGGCATATTTTGTGATAACACAATGTGCAATGTTAATTACATTTGTTCCACAAAGAATTAGCCAGGTAATGCTCGCTTCATTTTCTAAACTCATAAGTTTAGAAAACCAAAACCTTTTAATTTCTGCATATAAAAAAGTATGCAGATTGGTAATTATGTCTGGTACTATTATCGCTCTCGGTTTAATAATATTCAGTTTACAGATTTCACAAACATTCGGCAGTTGGTTTGCTGAAAGGCATTTGTACTTAGTTTTCTTGTCACTATTAACCAATATAGGCTGTATAGGAAATGTAAATGCAATGCTTATAATCGGCAAAGAAAAAATGGGACCTTTTTTAATAAATAGTATCATTTTAATATTAATACAATTAATTGTAACAGTTATTCTCCTTAAACCTTTAGGGATTTACGGAATAATCGTTGGCAAATTAACCGGAATGTGTGTAGGACAAACAGGTTTATTCATAATTATACACTTCAAATTGAAAGAATTGAAACTTTATCCTCCAAAAGAATATTGGATTAGTCAATTTATTGTGATCATTTCAGTTTTGGCGACATGGTATTCAAATGGCATTAAACTATATTATGCTATACCGGCCTACATAATTTTGTCCTTATCTTTCTTGTTAGCTATAAAATTTAAGCCCTCAGAGGTTCTATCTCTGTTTCGTAACAGGTAAAATACCAATATCATGTTTTGTTTGAACAGCTTGACTGTTTAAAAGCCCTAATAAGAAAGCTATATCAACGATATATTTGCACCTGCACCGACTAAAAAAGTCTGCGGTTAATACCATCAAACCTTTTGCATTTCTTCTACATCTTCATAATAGTAGAGAGGCTGATCTATTTCGTCAAGAGTATCTCTTGACATGCCGCACAGTAATCCCATAAACGCCGCAAAAAGGGCACCGTATTTTATGCCCCAGAAGAAATCTCCCGTTACCTCAAAAACAGCGTGGTTGACCAGAACCATAGTAGTGCCCAGCATAATGGCTTTTTTATGAGGATTCAGCTCATGAAAAAATGCCCTTATACCACGCATGAGCAAGCAGAACAGCATCAAAAGGTATATCAACAAGCCAAAGATTCCAAGCCGGATAAGCATAAATACATAGCCGTTATCCACCGTTGCAACAAGGGACTTGGTAGGGCCCATCCCCCAGAAAAGAGAGTCTTTGGCCATCCTCAGATTGTCAATCCACATTCCCAGCCTTGTTTCATAACCTTCCCTTAAAGACGTCTCCTGTCCGGTCAAAATGTCCCGAATTCTCTGATGCAGTGGAAGCGCATAAGCATGCTCACGAACAAACATAATTGCTCCGACAATAACTATCATAGCTAAAAAAGCCGGAAAACGTGAACCCCGACGCAAGGACAATACCAAGGAGATGCCCGATACTGTTAAATAACCGAACAGTGCCGTCCGAGACGCGGTAGTTATCAAAATAGCAGCACCGAGGCCGATAAAAACCGCAAGTGAAAAGTACCTCGTCAACCCTTTAATGTTGATTGTGAACGCCAGAATTAATGCGGACAGCATTGCAAGGCTTCCACCGAAGTGGTTAGAATTACCGAAGGTCCCCACTACTCTTGTCCCTATTCCGATTCCTTCAAGCCGGGTCCATTCTATTCCGTAAAAACGCTCCACAAACCCCGACACATACCAAGATATAAACCTTTGCATAAACGCCAGTATGACTGACATTAACGAAATAATTAGCACACCTTTTGCAAATTGTTTGATTTGCTTTTCACCAAAGTTAAACGAAGCCATAATAGCAGCTATTAATATCATCCGAATAAAAGATGTAGGAGTCCACAGGTCCTTAATGAGAACCGGATTACGACCGGTGGCATAATTTATTACCATTGAAAAACACATAATAAATATCAGGGCCAGCATAGAAACAGAATATGGTCGAGTGCGAGGTGAAAACAAAAAGCCCCCGTAGAGACGTAGGGCCTTCAGCCACCTGGTCGCTAACAAAAACACGATTAAAAAGTCCGCAAAGCGAATGGGTGGAAGCACAGCAAACGCTCTTGTTTGAGGCCCAAAAATAATCGCGAACACTAAAAAAGCAGCCCACCAACCGTCATTTCTACCCTCGCTTTCGGAATAATCAGTAGTGAAATACTGTTCATTCTCAGGCATATCTTCTGTCATATAATCCGAATTAACTGATTCAGCCATACCTAATTCCTTTTACGGCAGTCATTCGACCAATGTGGGCATATTATTATTTTACAGGACGGCTGTGAATTCTATGGCGAAGCCGTTTCAGAAATTTATGAGATATTGAATTATCCCAGTGTTCGGGATGAATTAGAATTATAATCTTATCCCCTGGATTAAATTCTTCCGGATGGAATTCTTCCGGGTGCCACCTCAAATTCTTCCCTTTAGGGAAAGAACAATCGGCGAAACCAAAATTGTTATCCAGATGATATGCTTCGTACTCCAATCCTAACTCTATTAAACTTACTTTAGTAATAAAGCGCCGATTGTCTCCAATGTTGACCGCTTCATTGTTAGGAAAACCATCTATCGGTTCTGAAAACTCACTGAAAAAATAATTATTGTGATATTTGAATTTGTAACAGTATGCCGAACCATGTGATGCGCTGCCTACAACCCTAATTCCATTGCTCCTGAGCCAATGTAATTCTTTCTCTATATATTCTCTGGGATTAATTCCATAAACGCATTCCAATGTTACCAGATCATTATGCCATCCTATTTCATGCCCATACTCGTCCTGTATTTTTTTTAATGCAGGAATAAGCTCTTCATTATGTTTGACGTAATTCTTTTTGGTTATCCCATAGTACTCTGCAGTATGTAGAATAAAAAATGTTGCTTTCATATTGTATTGACACTCAATCTTAGCTATTTCCAAGGCACTGGAAATATCCCTATCTACATCATGTCTCAGCGAAATAATAACCCTGTTTTGAGAATTTGTTTTCATAAAATCTTTTAAAGGAACAACTTGATATCTCCCGGAGTCTGATATTGATGCCAAAAACTGCCTGTAATAGGAGTACAAAAACCTTCGTTCTGAAACAAACCTCAAAAAAGAATCCAAATATTTCCTAAACATTATTCGCCGGCTCCAGCCTCAACCCATAAACTTGTACTCTTGATAAAAGATATGCGTGTTCTCTCGCCATAATTAATTAAGTTTTATCTTATATATGTGTGTTCCCAAAGGCTCGAAAGTGTCGACGAAGTAATTTTTCGACATACTTATCATGCGTTTTTCGCTTATAACTTCAACTCCTAAAGATGCAGTAGTTACCGGCCCGAATTTGACTTTAACAATAAGCTCAGGCCCTCCGTCGTCTGTAGCCCCTACTTTCTGGGCCGTATTCACTGCAAAAATGTATAAATAATTCTTATATTCACGAGCCGTCCACTGAATTGAGGTAAGCCGTTTTAACGGCTCTGCTCTCTTCCCAGTATCATAGGCATAATTATCGAAAAAATACATTGGGCCTTTAATAGTTTCGCAACTCAGTACTTCTGGTTCCTTGCCTGACAACAAAACTTCCCCAAGACTTTCAGGACCATTAAGTTCAGTAGCCACCTCAAGAACTGCTTCCACCAACCCTAGACGCTGATTGGCATAATAGTAGCCATACCACATAATACCTTTGGCTCCGCTAATCAGCGCCAGATAAGCGTCGAAACGCACATCTTTGGGTCTTGTCCAGTTGAATTTACCTTTCAGTGCTTCAAGTGCCGCGATTACTACCGAGACTCCATTTTTATATGCCCAATCAATCCTCCGTTTGATTTCTATCCGGGGTCTGGTGCCCCAATAACTTGGATAAGCCCCGAATACCACCGCATCTACAATACTATCCACCCGCCTTAAATACTCAGGACGCCAACTTTCAGCGTACGTAATAAGTGGCCTATGTTTAGTGTCCGTCGCTCTTATGATATTTCCAAGCTGTTCCAGTTTATCGAGGTTCTTTGCCTCCAGCTCATCACACGGATACCAGACAAGTATTTGACCATCAACCGCCAACGAAGAAATATGGTGTTGCCAAAATTCTATTTCTTCTGCATTGAAATAGGTGTCCTCTGTTGCATGATAGATGGGGTTGCCACTATCAAGATATGTTCTCGGAAGATTTTGCAAAACAGCTACTCCCGCTTCACGTGCTGCCTGCAAATCTGCTAACGCATCTTCTATAGGTTGCTGGCCGAAAGATTTCTGAAACAGAATTATGCCGCGCTGGCGAAGGGCTTTTAGCCTTTCCGCATCCTGCATATCAGCCGCCATCGAATAAAAACCCAGGGGCATAAATTGCTTTGTGGGTGTTTTAAAAAAACTTAAAATGTGTTGTAATCGTTTAGAATGTTCTACTGCCAGATCCTTACTCAGTTGCGATGGGCTAATATTAACATAGTCCCCCATTACTTTGTTATTTTTGGCAATGGGATACACGGTATTTACATCATGCTCCGCTGCCCCATAGGCAGAAAATATCGAAACGCAAAAAAAACTAATTAAGATCAAAACATTCTTCAATTTACAACCATCCCAAAACAAAATAAGTAAGAGGTTAGAAGTTCGTTCTTTAATCCTTTGAAAACAGGCTAAGTGCGAAGCACAAACCGCACTTCAGCCTTCTAACTTCTTACTTCAACACAGTTATAATACCACCATCGCCGTATTTGATGGCTCGCCGTCGCCGGATTTGTTGACTGCAGTAATACAATACTCTATCTAATTCCTCTCTTTGTACCAATCAATTGTAGCCTTCAGGCCTGTATCAAAGTCGGTTTTAGCCTCAAAGCCGAATAATTTTCTCGCCCTGCTCGTATCAAGACATCTTCTCGGCTGGCCGTCCGGCTTCGAAGAATCCCAGCGAACCTCTCCTTCAAAGCCGGTAAGTTTCACGATTCTTTGTACCAAATCTTTTATAGTTATCTCAAAGCCTGCACCAATATTTACCGGCTCAGAGCCGTTGTAAAACTCGGTCGCAAGCAAAATCCCCTCTGCTGCATCTCCGACATAAACAAACTCACGAGAGGCAGCCCCTGTGCCCCAGCATTCAATATAATCTACTCCCTGCCGTTGTGCATCTATGCACTTTTTAATTATAGCAGGTATCACATGGCTTGAGGCAGGGTTGAAATTATCGCCCGGCCCGTATAAATTCACCGGCAATAAAAATATTGAATTAAAGCCGTATTCCTGCCTATATGCCTGCGATTGAACAAGCAGCATTTTCTTTGCCAGGCCGTAAGGGGCATTTGTTTCCTCGGGATAGCCCGACCATAAATCTTCTTCCTTGAAAGGCACGGGTGTAAACTTCGGATATGCACAAATCGTACCGATTGCGACAAACTTTTCGATTGTTCTCAACCTGCCTTCCTCAATAAGCTGGACGCCCATCATTAAATTTTCATAAAAGAATTTGCCGGGATGTTCTCTGTTTGCACCGATTCCGCCTACGACAGCGGCAAGATGGATAACTATGTCGGGCTTCATATTGTCATACATTCTTTTGACCTCGGACGATTTTATAAGGTCGTAATCTTCTATCTTCGGAACAAGGATATTTTTGCAGGAACGCCTCTTTAGTCCGTCCAGGACATATTGGCCTAAAAATCCGGCGCCACCCGTAACAACAATTCTTCTGTCTTTGAAAAAGTCAGTCATTTATTTTTGCTGATGTTCGATTATAATCTTTTCGTTCTGTGCAATCTGCATATCAGCATCGGTCATCATTCTGGCAAGTTCCTTAAAGCCAACCTTTGGCTGCCAGCCAAGAATTTTTTTTGCCTTAGAGGCATCGCCGAGCAGCATATCAACCTCTGCAGGACGGTAATATCTCGAATCAATCTCAACGTGTTTTCCCCAATCTATATTCAGATAACCAAAGACTTCATCGAGAAATTCCCTTACAGAATGAGTTTGGCCTGTGGCAATTACAAAATCATCGCTCTTTTTCTGCTGCATCATCAGCCACATTACCTCGACATAATCGCCTGCAAAACCCCAGTCGCGCTTGGCATCGAGATTGCCGAGATATAACTTATCCTGCAATCCGAGTTTTATTCTCGCCGCTGCTCTCGTTATTTTTCGAGTGACAAACGTTTCGCCTCTTCTTGGTGATTCGTGATTGAACAGTATTCCGTTGCTGGCGAAAAGACCATAAGCCTCACGATAATTGACCGTCTGCCAGAACGAATAAACCTTCGCACAGCCATAGGGACTTCGCGGATGGAAAGGTGTTTTTTCGGTCTGAGGTGTCTCGACAACTTGTCCATACATCTCACTGCTGGAGGCCTGATAAAATTTCGCCGGCCTTTTCATAGAACGAATCGCCTCAAGAATCCTAAGCACCCCCAAAGCATCGACATTAGCAGTATAAATCGGCTGGTCGAAACTGACACGGACATGACTTTGTGCGCCAAGGTTGTAAACTTCCTCAGGATTGACATCATTCAGTATCGAATGCAGATTGCTGCCATCAGTTAAATCCGAATAGATAAGTTTAAGTTTCGGATTTTCGTGCGGGTCTCGATATATATGGTCAATCCTTTCGGTATTAAACGAAGAACTCCTGCGAATAAGACCATAAACTTCATAGCCTTTTGCGAGCAGAAATTCTGTCAGATATGAGCCGTCCTGGCCGGTTATGCCCGTTATTAATGCTTTCATAATTTTCACCTTAGAAAAATTTTGGCAAATTATAAAAAGGGGTATACCTGTTCATACAGACACAGGTTCTCTAAGCCATGCAACAAACTTTTTCAGCCCAACAGTAATATCAGTTTGAGGATTATACCCCAGTTTTTCGCCGGCTTTTGTAATATCCGCAAACGTTCGTTCAACATCACCCGGCTGAACCGGACATCTTTTTATTTCTGCCTTTTTGCCGAGCGATTTTTCAATCTCTTCAATCAGCTTATCAAGTCTTACCGGCTTCGATTCGCCAAGATTATAAATTTCATAACCGCTGCAATTTTCGACTGCTGCAACAACCCCATCAATAATATCATCGATATATGTAAAGTCTCGCATCATTGAGCCGTCGCCGAATACCGGTATTGGTTTGCCTTGTTCAATCAGACTGGTAAACTTATGTATCGCTAAATCCGGCCGCTGTCTCGGCCCGTAAACCGTAAAAAATCTCAGGCACGTCATATCAATATTATAAAGATGGCAATAGGTATGACAAAGCAGCTCGCCTGCTTTTTTCGTCGCCGCATAGGGCGATATCGGAAAATCCACATTGTCTGTTTCAGAAAACGGGGTTTTTTTATTATTACCGTACACACTTGAACTGGACCCGAAAATAAACTTCTTGATGCCATATTTTTTCGCTGCTTCCAGCACAACCACTGTGCCCTCAACATTAACCGATTGATATCCAATCGGGTCGAGGATGGAAGGCCTCACACCTGCTTTGGCTGCCAGATGAATGATAACGTCTATATCGCCTTTACATATCGACTCAACACACTCTACATTTCTTATATCATCCTCGACCAGTTTAAACTTGTTTGATTTCGTTAGTGCCTTTATATTAGATTCTTTGATTTTCCTGTCGTAAAACGGATCAAAGTTATCCAGTCCGACAACAAAATTATCCCCCTTTACTAATCTTTCGCAAAGATGTGAACCGATAAAACCCGCAGCGCCGGTAACGAGTATCTTTCCCGTCATGGTCTCCCTATGCAATAATACTCAAACCCTAATTTTTTCATATAGGCGGGTTCATAGAGATTTCGGCCGTCAAAAATCACAGCCTTTTTAAGTTTTTCTTTTATCAAATCAAACTCAGGCGTTCTAAACTGTTGCCAGTCCGTAAACACTACCAGCCCGTCAGCGCCATCGAGTATTTCATAATCATCTTTGCCTGTTTCTATTTTGTGATTTAGAACCGCTTTAGCCGCTTCCGTTGCTGCCGGGTCAAAAGCCCTGACCTTAATGCCTGACTGCAAAAATTTATTTATACACCATATTGCCGGCGACTCTCGCACATCGTCTGTTTTCGCTTTAAACGCAAGACCCCAAACTGCAAGAACGGTTTCGCTTTCTCTACCCTTGAAATAATTCAATATTTTGTCGGCAAACCTGTTATGCTGATTATAATTGACCTGCTGAACTGCTTGGGTTATCGTCATTGGGCAGTTATTTTCCTTGCCCATATGAATCAACGCCTTGACATCTTTCGGGAAACAACTCCCGCCATAGCCGACACCGGCAAACAGGAAAGAGTTTCCAATACGAGGGTCCGACCCGACTCCGCATCTGACCTGTTCGATATCAGCGCCGAATTTTTCACACAATCCCGAAAGCTCATTCATAAATGAAATTCGCGTCGCCAGCATCACATTAGAGGCATACTTAGTCAGCTCGGCGCTTGCCGGATCTATAAAGACCATTCTGCTGCCTTTACGCATAAAAGGCGAATACAACTGTTTCATAGCATCCCTGACGTCAGGATTATTAGTTCCTATTATAACCCTGTCCGGTTTCATAAAATCCTGGACCGCTGAACCCTCTTTTAGAAATTCCGGATTACTCACATAATCGAATGGAACCTTCGTTTTGCTCTTCATCAATTCCGTTACTTTTTTGTAGGTGCCGACAGGAACAGTGCTTTTTGTAACTATGATTTTATAATCCTTCATATACTCGGCGATTTTCCCACATACATCCAAAACCGCTGAAATATCTGCTGAACCGTCCTCTGCACCTGGAGTGCCGACACCTAAAATAATCATTTGTGAATTATCAATTGCATACTTTAAATCTGTTGTGAACGAAAGCCTTTCCGCCTTTTCATTATTCCTTATGATATCAGCAAGGCCCGGCTCATAAATCGGAATAATTCCTCTTTTGAGGTTCTCGATTTTATTCTCGTCGTTATCGACACAGATTACATGATTACCACTTTCAGCAAGACCGCCGGCAGCGACAAGACCAACATAACCAATTCCCACAACAGATATTTTCATAATGACTTCTTGATGATGATTATTTCAATGCTT
>CAYTQR010000003.1:32771-36495 GCA_964440045.1 uncultured Planctomycetaceae bacterium
GCTTCACGACCCGCCCGGACTACACAATCTTTCATCTCATCAGTAAGTTCCGGATATATTGGAAGAGCCAGAACCTCATTTGCCGCTTTTTCGGCTTCAGGAAAATCACCTTTTTTGAGCCCGAGATAACCGAAACATTCCTGTAAATGCATCGGAACAGGATAATAAATCTCACAGCCGATATTTTGCTTCTTTAGATGCTCTATTACTTCATCACGTCTCGGTACCCTGATTACATACTGATTATAAATAGTAACACAATTAGGATTGATATAAGGCGTTTCAACAGAAGTGCCTGAAAATTTCTCATTGTAATACTCGGCATTATTTCTCCGCCCCTGTGACCAGTCATCCAGAAAGGGGAGCTTTACAAGCAATGCCGCCGCCTGAATAGGGTCGAGTCTGAAATTGCCGCCGATAAATTTATGATAATACTTCGGTTCACTGCCGTGATTGCGCATAATAAAAAGCATATGATACAGTTTATCATCGTTCGTAACTATCATTCCGCCGTCGCCGATACCACCCAGATTTTTGCTCGGGAAAAAACTAAAACAACCGCAGGTCCCTATACTGCCCGCCTTTTTACCTTTGTATGTACTGCTGATAGATTGAGCCCCATCTTCGATAACATAAAGATTGCACTTTTCAGCTATATCCATAATCGGGTACATATCGGCCATTTGGCCGTAAAGATGTACCGGCATAATCGCCTTCGTTTTTTCAGTTACAGCCTCTTCAATCTGTTCGGGATTTATATTGTAGGTCTTAGGGTCAATATCGACAAAAACAGGCTTAGCGCCAACCCTTGCAATACAGCCTGCTGTAGCAAAAAACGTAAAAGGCGTCGTAATCACCTCATCATCGCTGGAGATACCAAGACTCATAAGACTATTCAATATCGCATCAGTGCCGCTGCTAACGCCAACTGCGTATTTACAATTGCTGATTGCAGCCACTTTTTCTTCAAGCTCTTTAACTTTCGGCCCGCCAATGCATCTTTGGGTCTCGAGAACCTCCCCTATCGCCGCTAAAACATCGGTTTTAATCTTTGCGTACTGCGCTTTTAAATCCAGCAATGGTACCTGCATCAAAAACTCCGTAAACTATTCTTTGTTCCTGAATTTCCTGTAACTTGTTTTGCCAACCGCCAAATCAGCCGGTAACGGTTTATCTTCATCGAGGTCGAGACACCTCAAAACATCTTTTTCAACCTCTTTATATTTGAACCCACTTTCGGGGCACATCATAATGCCGGCCTCGTCCGGAGCGGGCAATTTTATCCCGTGCCTGCTCATCCATCCGACTTGCTTTGCCGAGACACCGGCCATCATCGCATAATCAGGCACATTTTTTGTAACAACAGCGCCCGCGGCAATAAAACAATACCTGCCTAATTCGATACCGCAGACAATTGTCGCGTTTGCTCCTACAGTAGCGCCCTTTTTGATAACGGTTTTTTCATAAACACTATGGCGGTTTACCTGCGAACGGGGATTTAAGACATTCGTAAGCACGCAACTCGGACCCAGAAAAACATCGTCCTCAATAATCGTGCCGGTATATATTGAAACGTTGTTCTGAACCTTGACGTTGCTGCCTATAACAACATCGTTGGCAACGTGAGTATTCTGGCCAAAGATACATTTTTCGCCAATTGTGCATTTCATTATATGACTGAAATGCCAAATCTTTGTACCTTTGCCGATTTTGGCGCCGTCATCGACGATGCTGCTTTCGTGTACAAAATATTCCTTCACCATATTATACCTTAATTCATATATATTTAGCCCGCCGTTTCACGGCGGGTTCATTTGATATTTTTCAAAATCGGATGATACTCGCCTTTAAGGCCGACAGCCTCGGCATTACGAATATCCGAAGCTATCTGAACCGAAGTTACTACCTCATTCATATCAAAACCCGCTCCGTCAAGAATCTTCTGGTAGCTAACGGTATGCAAATCTCCGAATCCGCCGGAAAATTCCACTTCTTGCCCATCAACAGTTACAGAGCGATAAGTCGCAGGCTTGCCAGGCTTATCTTTGAAAGGCAGGTCCTCTCGTTCAAGCGACAAAAACCATCGCACCCTCGCATTTTGAAGTTCCAGAAAACCTGCCGCTCTTTTCGGCTCACGAAGGTGAACTATATTCTTTTTAACATCTCCGAAAATCCAGGCGAGCATATCGAAAAAGTGTATGCCTATATTCGTCGCTATCCCGCCTGATTTTTCAACGCTGCCCTTCCACGAAGCCATATACCAGTGCCCGCGCGACGTAATATAAGTCAGGTCTATGTCGTGAATTTTATCTTTGCCGGCAGATTCTATTTTCTTCTTAAGCTCGATTATCGCAGGATGCAGCCTGAGCTGGAGAATTGTATTTATATTCCCTTTGCTTTCTTTTTCAATCTCACTTAGAGCTTCGACATTCCAGGGATTCAAAACCAGCGGTTTTTCGCATATTGCACTTGCTCCTATCCTCATCGCGAATCTTACATGTGCATCATGCAGATAATTCGGCGAACATATCGAAACGTAATCGACCGAATGTTTCTCATCGGCCCGTCTTAGTTTTTCCAAGTGCCTGTCGAATCTTTCAAACTCGGTAAAAAAGTCCGCATCAGGAAAATAAGAATCAAGCACACCGACGGAATCACTCCTGTCCAGTGCCGCTACGAGAACATTGCCGGTATCCTTAATAGCCTTCAAATGCCTCGGGGCAATGTAGCCTGCAGCGCCTATTAGTGCAAATCTTTTCAATTTTCTACGCCTTAATTATTTTATTTCGGTCACTTTTTACACTTGCCGTCGCATTACGCGTATCGACAACCATTTTCGAGTTTTTCACAATCATTTTATAATCATAACAACTGTGGTCGGTAGCTATCACAACAATATCATATCCTTTGAGCATCTTAGCGTTCAAAGGCTTGCTTTTCATCTGCAGGTTGTGCTCGCGCATTCTATGTGTCTGCCGAATATACGGGTCATTGTAATCGACCTTTGCGCCTTTTTCCTTCAATAGTTCTATTAATTCTATTGAAGGCGACTCCCGAACATCGTCAATATCTTTCTTGTATGCAAGGCCGAGAACCAGAACTTTTGCGCCTTTGAGGCTTTTTCCTTTTTCGTTCATTGCCTCAAGCGTTCTCGTAACCACATAGCCCGGCATAGCGGTATTGATTTCGCCGGCAAGTTCAATAAACCGTGTCGGCATACCAAACTGCCGTGCCCGCCAGGTAAGATAAAACGGGTCTATTGGAATACAGTGTCCGCCCAGGCCGGGCCCGGGAAAAAACTTTTGAAAACCAAACGGCTTAGTCCCCGCCGCTTCAATCACTTCCCAGACATCGATTCCCATCCGGTCGAAGAGCCGCTTCAATTCGTTGACCATTGCGATATTTACACAGCGGTACATATTTTCAAGAATCTTGGCCGATTCTGCAACATCGCAGGATTTTACCGGCACAATCTTTTCAATGGCATATTTATAAATATCGAGAGCCTTTTCGAGACTTTTCTTGTTATAGCCGCCGACAACTTTCGGAATTGTAGATGTGCGGAAATGTTTATTGCCCGGGTCTTCGCGCTCCGGCGAAAAGGCAAGATAAAAATCGCTCCCTGCTTTCAAACCACTCTTTTCAAGTATCGGCTTCATCAATTCTCGCGTCGTGCCGGGATAAGTTGTGCTTTCGAGCACAACCAATTGTCCTTTGCGCAAAT
>CAYTQR010000004.1:0-32084 GCA_964440045.1 uncultured Planctomycetaceae bacterium
CGGGTAGCTAAGTCGGGAAAGGATAACCGCTGAAAGCATCTAAGTGGGAAGCCCCTCCCAAGATTAGGATTCCGTTCCCGCACCTACTTTGTATTCTTGTTGTAATTTAAAACTTTGTATATGTTTTGCATTTGCATTTTGAAAAAGGTTTTTATCGACGAGAATGTGAAGTAGGTGCGGGATGAAGAGCCCTTGAAGACTACAAGGTTGATAGGCTGGGTGTGTAAGCACAGAAATGTGTTCAGCTAACCAGTACTAACGCTCGAATACTTGATCATATCAATCATTGGTTGATATTTTCGGTAGTATAAATGACGTAATCAAATCGAGATATCTACACTATAAATATTCAGCCACAAAGGCACAAAGAAAAAAACAAAATTTTGTATTTTTGTGAATTAGTGGCTACAAGTTTGAATTTTTCAGGCTTTGCCTGAAAAAATAAACTTCCTGGTGACCATACCAGCGGGGAAACGCCTGATCCCATTCCGAACTCAGAAGCTAAGCTCGCTGGGCCGATGGTAGTCTTTCGAGGCGAGAGTAGGTTATCGCCAGGATTATGAGCCTCGGTACTGAAAAGTGCCGAGGCTCTCCTTTTTTATAGCCACAGAGTTCACAGAGGACACAGAGATACATAAAAATCCTAAGCACTAAACCCTAAATCCTAAACAAATCCTAATTATCAAAACTCAAATGCTCAAAACATGTTATCGCCGGTGCTTTTGAAATATAATCCATTCATTAACAATGCTTAGTTTTTCATTGATTTTTAGCAATTGTCGGATATAATCTATAAGCACATTATCATGCTCTATAAAATAGAGAAGGCAAATAGAATGATAAGATTTGAATGCAGTTCCTGTGGCTATACCAAAGACATAGCCGACAAATATGCTAACAAAAAAGTCCTCTGTCCCAAATGTAATGCCCCTAATCTTGTTCCAAATCAAAAATCCCCACAGGCGGAAAAAGCCAATAATATCATTAAAGTTCGCTGTCCACAGTGCAATAAAAAGATTGGCGTAACGGCCGAGTATGCGGGACGCCGAGTAAGATGCGCCAACTGTAAAAGCCCTATTACAATTCCAATCCCTTCACAACCACAAGACAGCACAGACAAAGTACAGTCTAAATCTGAAGCAAAGCAAGCTGACAAATCAACGCAACAGGCACCTGATAACATGTTCGCTGACACACAAGATTTACTTAACATGGAACAGCAAGCGAAGACCGTCTATATGCCGGAATTGGCAAAGCCGTCGACGTCTGTTAAAGCGGAAAGAAAAACAGAAGGCAGTATAAGCAGCGAAGCTGAGCCGGAAACAAAAAAGCGTAAAGAAAAACCTTCAAAAAAGAATATGTTAGTCGGTGCTGTAATAGCTGGGTGCGTGATAGTTGCTGCAGCTATCATGTTAATCGGATTTCCAAAAACCCTTAAAAAAGAAAAAGAATCCGCCATTAATCAAACTCAAATCACTGATGCTAATAACTTTGCATTAAAATGCCTCGGTATACTGGCAAAAGGCGAGGTAAATGATGTTTCTTTACTGCTTACGTCAGAACTGCAAGCCAAAGACGGCAAGACGATATTGAAGGAACTCTCTGAACAAATAAACAAAACCTGGACGGACAATTACACGGCAACAGAATCCCATGCTCAAGAAACCACTCAAGGCAATATCTACTGGTTTAACTATAATCCTGAACTTAAGGAGTCACAGAACATTAGAGTATTTGTCCGGGATGACGTAAGCACTAAAGTGCTCGAGGGGATAGTATTGGCCGATTCTGAAAGTAATAGCTGGCCAATATTTTTGCAATCTGAACTCTGCATTAAGGCTCAGACAGAGGCTGTTTTCACTGTCGCGGCTCCATTTCTTAAATGGGGAATGAAGCTTTTTGCCATACTGTTAGTATTGAGTATCTTAACGGTTGTATCAATGGCAATTGTATTTTACAAAGCAGATGAGCCGGCGTGGGCAGTTATCATACCAATTTACAACTGCTGGGTACTGGCAAGGGTTGGGGGCAGACCCGGCATATTAGGTCTTGCCTTATTTTTTGTGTCATTTGTTCCTTTGGTCGGACCAATTATTTCTATAGCCTTAATGATTTATATCCATATTGGGGTAGCTCATAACTTCGGCCGGGGCATACTATTCGGACTCGGACTTTGTTTTCTATCCTTTATCTTCTGGCCCATCCTAGCCTTCTCAGCCTAAGCCTTGTATCTGAAAAAAGCTCCTCGCTAAAAATACGTTATCGCCCCTTCTTCGCCCTGCGGGCTACGCAGGGCAGGCAGGATTATGAGCCCTGATACTTTACGATATCGGGGCTCTCCTTTTGGGCTGAATTCCGCATGAAGACAGAAAAGTATTGATGTGTAAAGGAATTATCATTATATTCATATAAAAATTCAGAAGGAGATAAAATGAAAATACTACATTGTATTTCAATTTTATGTGTTTTAACGTGCAGTTGCCATGCTGATTCGGAGCCGATATTCGATGTAATGCTCGTACCATCCATAGCTGATAAGGAGCTGGATTTTTGGTATTATACAGCATCGGCTCATGGCCCTCATATCCCAAGCGTAAAGAAAGTCTATCAGGAACAGATGTTTATGCTCCTGATGTTTTCAAGGACATATCCGGTCGAATCACAAACTGAGGTGGATATAACCTATGATTTAAAAGTCACATCTCCGCAAAAAACGATTACACTGGAAGAGAAGAATATACCTTATTATAAAGGTAAGCACATATCTAAAGTATTTCATCCAAGTAATGTAATAGATGTAGGATTTGACAAAAAAGAATCTTTTGGGACGTATCATATCGAAGCTGTATATTATGAAAATGTTTCCAAACGAAGCTTTATCGCGACAGCTGAAATAGAACTTGTTCCGTTCGAGCAGCCTAAATCTTTTGCTTCTAAGGAAGAATATGGCAAATGGGTAATGGAATATCATCTCAGGCCAGATCCTGTAAGGTCGTTTGCAGCCATATTATATTATATACAGCCGGACCCAAATTGGATCGAAGAAAACTACGCTACACTAGCATTTCACCGCCGGGTCTTTATGGACAATCCCTTTTTATGGGAATATTACACTCAACTATATCAAACTGTTTCAGAAAACGACAAGAAAAAGATGCTGTTAGCTGCAGCAGTAGTTCCATCATCAAAAGAAAAGGAAAAGATGTTTGTTGAAAAAATTGAACCGGCCATGTTGTCATCTTACAAAGAATTTTCCAAAATTCGTATTCTAAATACAGATAAGGAGCTAACTACCGGGGTTCAGCTTGATATTTTGTGGGTAGAGTTTTTTGCCTCGGGGAAATATCAGCCTATCAAAAGACTGGTCAGTTCTTTAGCTCTGCAAAAACATATGGGTACTATAGACAAAGTAAAAAATAACGAAATTAAAGAATTAACCAAAGAGGTTGAAGAAAAGGTCATGCTGGAAGCCGTCTACCGGTCTGCTATTTGGTCACTAACTTCAAACTGCCTAAGCGACCGTCTGGTTCATCAGTATTGTCAGACAATATATGAACATGAATCTTTAAGCCCAGAAGTCAAGAAATCGCTTGCCACTGTTCTTGCTGTAGTAGAGGAAAAACAGCAGGAAGAAAAGAAAGAAAAAACACTTAAAAAGATTAAAATAAATTGACGTTATCGCCCTACCTCTGACCCCGCCAAGGTGTTGGCGGGGCTAACCAAACCTGCCGTGAAACGGCAGCGGTGCGGGACAGGTGGCAGTTGCCTATTTAGTGCGGGACAGGCTGTTGCGGCTCTGTTTTTTATTTGTGTTATTATCCCTGCGCTATCGCTTGGGCTCTGTAGCGTCGCCGTCCGCCTTCGTTAAAACTTCGTCGAAACAAGCCGGCGACGGCTAAACAACCCTGCCATCACAAAAAATAAACCCCGACCTCATGGGTCGGGGCTAAACAATGAAAACACTCGGTAAAACCACGACAGAACGGGACAGGCCGGGGGCTAAATATTCTGTGGAATACCTTATTTTATAGCAATATTACAATAGTAATCTATCAATAATTTTGTGCAAATTTTTCTATCGAAGTAGTTTTCGATATCCAGCCGGGCGTTTTCGGCAAGTTCAATTCGCAGTTGCGGCTGCGTATATAATAGATTAAAGGCCTGGGCAAACTCGTCCGCTACTTTAGGTTCGGCGAGGAGGCCTGTTTGATTATGTTTTATGAGTGAATTTATGCCGGGGATATTCGAGGCTACGACAGCTCTTTTTGCGGCTGCTGCTTCAAGCAGTGAATAAGGCATTCCTTCATGCCAGCTGGGCAAAGTAACGATATTACAGGCTGCGTAGTATTGATGTATATCTGTTACATAACCGAGCGGGAAGATTGTCGCCGGGCAGGAGCCTTTTGATTTAACAATGTCGGTCAAATCACAGCCAGCGGTTAACAGGACCTTTTCAGCGGCCGGCTGCATTTGGCAGAAAATTTCCCAGGCCTTTAGCAGTGTATTAAATCCTTTACGTATGAAGGGTCTGCCAACATAAAGAACTACAAAGGCGTTTTGGGGGATATTAAGCTTTTGGCGTTGAGTGTTTTGTGCTGTATCGCTGAATTTTTCGATTTTAAACTCATCAAGGTCAATCCCGCAAATTGAGCCGGAGCCAAGGCATAAGACTTTTTTTTCGGAGACGATTTTGTCTTCAATCATTTTTTTTCTGATTGTTGGCGCAACCGTTAAAACATTCGTGGCCAGGAGGCAGTTTAAAAATTCGAGCAACCAAAGGCCCCATTTTTTCACTCCCCTATGGCCGAGATATGGAGCGCCGTGGTTATGATAAATTCTAATCGGCACTTTGGCCAATAATGCGGAAAGCAACGGTATAAAAGAGGCACGGCTCTGGTGAGAGTGAATTGCCGAGGGTTTTACGGATTTTAACTGCAGAGTGAGGTTGAAGATATTCCTCACGGCTGCGAAAGGATTGGGGCTGATATCAAATTTTGCAAACTGTTTGGGGCAGGTAATCGCGGAGGTGAAATCGGCCAATTGGCTTCTATTTTCGAGCCATAGTTCGGCACCGAAGCCTGCATTATTCAAAGCGTTTACAAGCGGCTCAATGAAACGTTTGGCACTTACCGGATAATGGATAAAATGAATTATCAATTTTTATACCTCGTTGCCATGCCGGCAACGGCTAAACAAGATTTTAAACAGAGAAACAATAAAACCGGCAAATAATCGAGGTGATTTTTGGATAAGGGTTTCTTTGAAAAGCTGGCTGGAATTTATAATAAAACATTCACGAGAGCCTTTGGCCTGGTCTGAATGCACCCTGTAATCAAGCAGGACATTCGGCAGGTTTGCAAATTTTATGTTTTTGTCCCTGCTTAATCTGAGCCATAAATCAACGTCCTGGCAGAATTTGTTTCCCTGATAACCACCGGCGTCGAGAATTGTTTTTCGTCTGAACATCACGGCCGGGTGACAGAAGCAAAATCGGAAAGGCAGCTTTCGGCGGATTTGTTTATCGGTTTGCGGCATTTGGACAATTTTATTTTTCTCTCCAAAAAACTCAAATGCCGAACCAAGTATATGGACATCCGGATGAGAATCAAGGAATTCTACCTGGCGGGCAAGTCTTTGCGGTCTTGCGATATCGTCTGCATCCATCCGCGCTATATATTCGGCTTCTGTTCGGGCCATACCGAAATTGAGATTAAAGGATAATTGTTTAATAGGCGTTTGAAACGCTCTTATTCGCGTATCATCATAGGATTGTATGATTCCCCATGTTTTGTCCGTTGAAGCATTTTCGACGATGATAAACTCAAAATCCGTATAAGTTTGCGCGAGAATACTATCAATTGCCTCTTTTATATACCTTTGGCCGTTGTGGGCACATAAAAGCACAGCCACCTTAGCACTCATTTTTTACTCTCTCCAGCAATTTGGAATATTTATCAATAACACATTCGAGTGAATATTTATTTTTAATAGTTTCAATGGCTGAGTTGGAAATCGGGTCGGGCTGATTACTTTTGGCTTTTTCAATAGCCTCAAAAATACTGTCCGAATCGGTGTTTTTGGCGAGATAGCCGTTGACGCCGTCTGATATTACTTCGTTTATTCCAGTTACATCGGTGCCAACACATATAAGTCCGCAGGCCATAGCTTCAAGCAGACTTTTTGGAAGCGACTCGTGCAATGACGGCAGAACAAAAAATCTGTATCTATTCATTATCTGCGGCAAAAGATTATTGGCTATCGTGCCCTTAAAGGTAAGTTTGGCACCGGTTTGCTGAGCATAATGTTTAATGTCCTGCGTCAAAGTCCCGGAGCCGTATATATCAAGCTGCATATCGGCTTTCGCTGCGGCGGTTGTGAGATTAAATAAATTTTTCTCTTTGCTTATCCTGCCGACATAAAGTAATCTGTCCGGATATTTTTCGACTGAACTGTCAGGCTTGAATAAATTTATATCAACGAAGTTGGGTATAATAAAAACATTTTTTTCTGCAACAGAGAATCTGTCTTTAATAAATTCGGCCTGGCTTTGCGTACTTACTACTGCAAAATCGGCATTTTCATAAGCAAAAACTTCAGCTTTTCTGATAAAGGTTTTTTTTAATACTGAAGTTTTTTGTGAATCTTTGAGTCGAGACCAAGTATAACCTGTTCGGACAATTAGAGGTTTTTTTGTGATTTTTTTTGTTAAAACAGCCGGCCAGCTTCCGGACATTTGATTAGTCATTAAGGCATCGACACTTTGCAGAAAATCTTTCATTAATCCGGGTATCAGCAGACTGTAGAGATATTTCCCGCAGGGTATGTTGAAAGACGTTGGGATTTGTATTACTTTGATATCATTATGCAGTTTACCCGCTTGCTTTAATTGTTCTGCAATTTTGTTATCTTCGGCGCCGTAAGTAAACCATAATACCTTTGATACTATTTCTTTTCGCAGAAGCTCTTCGTAAAGCAGTTTTTCCCTGTCAAACAGGCCGGTATCGAGCCATTGTTCAAGAGAGAGACCGAAAGTAAAAAAAAGTGCGAGTTTCATAAGCACTGACAGAGGGCGTAGATTTCGCCAAATTCGATTTCCATCCGAACCAGCTTTATTTGTGCCTGGGCAAGTTCCGATACAAACTCATCATTGGTATATTCGATGCAGTGTGTCCGATCGAGACGGTATTCGATTCCAAGATTTTTTTTATAAACAGTAATCCAATCCCTTTGAAGTGTGGGAACTCGAATCAAAAATATCCTTTTTGTTTTTTCCGTCCAGTTGACGTTATGGACCAGCTTTTTCAACAAGCCTACTCTGTTTTCTATATGTTCGAGAAGATTCGACATTACAATACAATCTATGCCTCTTTCGGTTTTACAGTCGAAAGAATTAGCATCTGCACAGATATACTCAATATTGTCAGCGGGATTATTTTTGCGAGCTTTCCGTATTAAATCAGGATTTATATCTATGGCATAAACGAACGAGGCTCTTTGTGCAATTTTTCCTGCGAGTATCCCCGTATTGCATCCGATATCCATTATACACCAGCCCGGTTTAATGTTATCACAGAACCACTTTTCATAGTTGATTATAGAATGTTTTGGATGAATGCCGTTGTCCAGTGCTATTGCAAACCGGCTAATCCACCTGTAACAAGCTGAATGGAGTGAAAGACAAGGTTTTAAAAATAACTTTGCAGTTATTTTATTTATTATTAGAGATTTCAGGAACATTGAATTTTATTGACTGTCTTCCAGAATAATATTTCTGTTATCAGACGCAGATAGGCAATTTTGCCAAACTTTTTACGCGGCGATTTATCACATACCTTCTGCATAAAATCATAATATGCCTTGCCGACTTCTTCAATAGATGGGACTTTTATAGAAGAAGTATAATCAGAATAATCATTTACGATTTTTTCAAGCAAAAGCGGTATGTCGGACGGTTTATCAAAAAGCTGACCGCCTTTTGCGACTATTTCCGGGTTGCTGCTTGAATTTGGCGCGATGGCAGGCAGGCCGCAATGCAACGCCTCGAGGAGCAGGTTTGAACAAGCTTCTATAGGCGAGGCAAAAATAAAAATATCGTCTTGCTTAAACTTTTCTGCGAGTCGGCTGCTGTTCAATGGCAGCAGATGCTGTATGTTTTTAAACTTGATGGGACTGTTTCCGATGAAAGTCATTTGATATTTTGAAAAATCCAGATTTTCATCGAGCCATTTATAAGTTTTAAAACCTTTATTCCAATTCGCCGACCAGCTCGCCGCAATTAATTTGATTTTTCGCGTCACTGAAAACTGCAACCTGCCATTCCTGTTGAAAACTTCTTCATCTGTCGCATTGTGTATAACAGTTTCGAAAGATTTTTCGGATAGTTTCAATTCATGGTTTTTCTGCTGCGACCAGTTAGACTGAAATATAGTTGCATCGGCAAGTAATTTATTAGCTGAAAATACCATATCATCACGTTTATCCGAAGGGCTATTGTAAATCTTCATCGGCCCGTCTATTCGATGAACAAATACCTTATCCGGAAATTTGAGTTTAAGTTTTGCTACTTCTGTAATATGATGATGGCTATTAAAAAGGATAACATCTGCCAGGGAACAATCCTCTTCATAAGTGCCAATGGATTGAAGATAATTTTTCAGGTATTTGAGGAACTGATTGCCACCGCCAGCAGGAGAAGAAACAGATTTGAATAAAATACAAATCTTCATTGCGATTGTTTTTTTTGCACTATAGTCAAATGCATATCACTGTCTTTGGTTAACTGACCCTCGATAAGTTCAAAATTATCTCCGATAAAATCAAGAACAGAACCCCTCTGTCTGACTGCGTGCTGAGTATCAAGGCCTTTGCCTGAGCCTTTAATATAATCAAAAAACAAAAGGCCGCCCGGATTGAGCAGGTTATAGAAAATTTTTACTGTTTCGAGAGGCTGGTTAAGATGTTCAAAAACTGTAATACAGAATATCACATCGAGCTTGTCTGGTAGTTTTAATATAAAATCATTCTCAGGCTTGAGCAGAATTGGTATTACATTGGAACAATACCTGAACCTGTATGCGGCATAATGAAAAGCAAGAGTCGGTATGTCCGATACATACATTTTAAACTGCGATTCGGGTCTGTAAAATTCATAGAGCGAAGCGGTAACCGGTGCCGTGGCGCAGCCGAATTCAAGCATTTTAAGTTTTTTAAAATCAGCTCTGAGAACTGAAAGTTTTTGCAAAATTTTCAGCTGGTCTATAACTGTTTCTCTGCAAACCAGATGCAGTAACTGATAGATAACTTCCGGACTTTGCCACGCCTGACAGTGCTCCTTCGAGTCATTGGTGTCACAGAGATGACTGCTCTGAAATTTAATTCTGTAAAGATTCTTCAGGAAATACAAATCGTCAACGCCCCATAAAGGTCTGCCTTTTAAACAATCGGACCAGTATTTTCTGAACTCAAGAAACCAGCCCTGGTCAAGTCTTACCTGTCGAAATCCTCTAAGAGCCAGACTGCGATATTTTGCCGGTATAAGGGGGCAGCGATAAATACGATGCAGGAAATCAGATGCAAAAGAAACTTTGTTGCAGGAATACTCGGGCTCTTTGACAAGCGGAAACTGGTCATAAAGCTTGGCGACATCAACTGCCATATTGTCGAAAAAATTCGGCTGCCGATTGCCTGATAACATATCCATTATTCTTCAGTCTCTTTCAGAATCAACAAACCCATTGAAAAAATCCCGCCACAATGGGATATGAGCGGTATAAGTATTTACTTTTGCAGTTTCAGCGGCATTTACAATTATTTTTCTGCGAAGGTGTTCATCGCTCAAAACTTTTTTGCACGAACACGCAAGTGCTTCAGTATCTTCAACGTCCACTATCATGCCATTTTGTTCATTCTGAACCAAATCCACAGCCTGCCCGACACGAGTCGTAACCAGAGGCACACCGCAAGCCATTGATTCGAGCACTGATTTCGGTCCCCCTTCCTGCCTCGATGTAACCATATACAAATCAAGGCAATGATATAAGCTGCCTATTTTTGAATAGTCCTCAAGAAACACATGCTTATAGGGTACGGATAATTCTTCCAAACCTTTTTTGACATATCCCCTGGCAGGACCGGAAAGAATAACAAAAATCTCAGGTACAGAATTTTTTAATATTGATATGGTATTTAAAAATACATCAGGCCCTTTTACCATTTTAGGGTTAAGTCCCTCTCCCCAGCCGTCGCCGTCTTTTTGAAACGACCCAATCACAACGGCACTTTGCGGAATTTTCAATGTTTTTCTTGCCTGGCTTTTTAATTCAACCGTCTGGATAGAAAAATACTCGCCCTTAATCGCTATTGGTATCAGAAAAACTTTTTCAGGTTCAATACCGCTGTCCAGTATCAAATTTCTCATATAAGAATTAGAAGTTTGTATTCGTGTTACTTTATGATGATATTTTCTGAGATTGTTAAAGCAGACTTCAAACAGCTTTTTCCCAGAGCCGGGATAACCATGATAATAAGGAAAGGCTATACGGCATTTCGGCAATAGATACCTGCGAGGACGTCTCAAAAAATAAACGGACGGATAAAATATCGCCTGTCTTGGAAAACCAACCGGTATTGGCCCTGATATGCGCCGTTTTATACCCAGTTTTTTTAATACCTCGGCCAGAGACTCAATTTCGCCGCTTGTAACCCATTTGACCCCTTCCGTAACAAACAAGACATCTTTGTACGGTCTTGCAGAAAGACTTGCAAGAATATTTCTCAAAGTGGTAGGTTTTAGATTTACCAAAGTCTTATCAAGCCTTATTCAGCTTCCATTTCCCCGGTAAAAATCTTTTTATTTGTTTGGATAAGATAGATGTGCTGCGCTCAAGGAAGTAGGCAGGGCTGAGCAGGAAAAAAATCAAAGCCGATTTAATTAAACTATACTGCCTGAATTTCGGACTTATTATATTGCCGACTAAATCTCTTTTTGCAGAATATCTGTCATTAAACTTAAAATCTTTGTTGCTTATCCATTCGTAATCTGGATTAAGTTCCAGAAATTCAGCACATTCTTCTGTACCGGGATAAATATCAATACCGATACCCATATAATATTCACTGCGTTTGAGTTTGAGTTTTTTAATCAGTCTTACTGTTTTTAAGGTATCAAAAAAAGTTTCACCCGGCGTAGAAGACATAAAAGACAGACGAAAATTAATACCGTATTTCCTCAAAAGCTCAAGATTAGGCGCGAGTTTCCCAAGTTTTATTCCTTTTTTAAGATTCCTGAGAACTTTTTCACTGCCTGATTCAACCCCGATAAACAATAGTTTAAAACCTGCCTTTGCAAGGGTTGCTATGAGTTCTTCATCTAGGCCATCGAGCCTTGAATGCGCAGAAAAATCAAGCTTTATGTCATTATCAATAATTGACCTGCATAAATTCATGCAATACTGTTTTTTAAGGGTAATTGATTCATCTCTGAACCTCACACTTTTGATATCAGGATTGGCACCTATCAACAAAGTCAATTCTCTTACAACCGATTCTACCCCGCGAGTCCTGTGAGTCTTTTGCCAATAATGATTACAATCGCAGAAAGTACAGTGAAATGGACATCCCCTTGCACTAATAATATCAGCGTGAGTAAGGGATTTAGCAGCTTGCTGTGATGCGAAATAAGCTCTGTTAATAATTGGCAGAGATTCGAGATTATCGAGAAGGACAGTTTTCTGATTTTCTATTATTTTGCCGTTTTTCCGCCAGACAAGATTCGGCACATCTGTAAAGTCCGAATTTCCTGTGAGACATTTTTCACAAAGCATTTTAAATGGTATCTCGCCTTCGAACTTCACAACAGCATCAATTGCACTGCATTTTGAAAGGCACTCTTTGGCTATATAAGAGACATGATTACCGCCGGTAACGATGAAGCAATCGGATAGTTCCCGTTTTATTGCCTCAGCCCAGAATAAACAATTGTACATATTCGAGGCATAAGTACTCATTGCTACCATATCAGGCGAAAAATCCAGAATTTGTTTCAAAATCTCATCATCAACCTTCAAATAACGCTGCAATATTTTTTCAGCAGGCTGGTTTAATTCAATCCCCCTGATCTGGTAATCAGGCCAATCCACAAAAGAAGCAAGGCTTACAAGTCCAAATGGTATAACAACCTGGTCATAGAAGAAGGAAGTTGAACTGACACTCAATAGTAAAATTCTGAATTTTCTATTTTTATAGTCCATTTGATTTCAGGGAATGTCAACGATAAAGCAGTAGATTATAACGACACTTTCTTTTTGGATAGATATTCGATATCGTGGTCGACCATTTCAGTAACCAGTTGCTCAAAGGAAATGGTCGGCTCCCACCCGAGAATTTTTTTTGCTTTAGAATAATCGCCTTGCAGAACATCCACCTCTGCCGGCCTAAAAAATTTCGGATCGCTGGCGACATGTTTTTCGTAATCCAGTCCGACATAAGAAAATGCTTTTTCGCAAAATTCTTTGACCGAATGCGTTTTGCCCGTACATATCACAAAATCATCCGGTTTTTTATATTGAAGCATCATCCACATCACCTTTACATAATCTTTTGCGTGCCCCCAGTCTCTTTTTGCTTCGAGATTTCCAAGCAAGAGTTTATCTTTAAGTCCAAGTTTAATCATTGCAACATGCGATGTTATCTTTCGAGTAACAAATTCAAACCCTCTTCTAGGCGATTCGTGGTTATATAAAATACCGCAACAGGCGAAAAGGTTATAGGCCTCTCGGTAATTTCTTGTAAGATCAAATCCTGCGCTTTTTGAAATACCGTAAACACTTCGAGGATGAAAAGGTGTTTCTTCGTTTTGTGGTACTTCATGAACCTTTCCAAACATTTCGCTCGAGGCAGCAAAATAGAATTTGGCGTTTGGTGCAATATCGTGAACTGCGGAGAGAAGATAATGGCTACCGCTTATATTCGACTGCAGTGTTGAAAACTCGTCCTCGAAGCTGTATGAAACAAAACTCTGTGCGGCAAGATGATAAACCTCATCCGGTTTGATGGAAGAAACAGCTTTATAAACCGACGGATAACTTTCGAGCGAACCTGAAACAAGCTCTATGTTATCCAGCAGATGTATAATTCTGCTCATCCTGTGCTCAGCATCTTCGAGGGCAACACGCCGCACTAAACCATAAACTTTATATCCCTTCTCGAGTAGCAATTCTGCAAGGTAGGAGCCATCCTGACCTGTAATACCTGTTATAAAAGCTTTTTTCATAATCACACCTGCACATTCTGAAGTTTGAGATAATTTCTAAACGTTTCACTTTCAGCCAACAACTGCTTGAAGGATCCTTTTGCCTTTATTTGGCCATCCTCAATAAAGTAAAGGATATCCGCATCTCTAACAGAAGACAAACGATGAGAAATATTAATAATTGTTTTGCCTTCATTCTTTAACCGGCTTATTGTGCCAGCGATTAGTTTTTCGCTTTCGAGGTCAATGGAGCTTGTCGCCTCATCAAGGACAATAACTTGAGGATTTCTTGACAATGCTCTGGCAATGGCGATTCTTTGTCTTTGCCCACCTGAAACAGAATAACCCAGCGAACCAACCCGGGTCTCATAACCAGCAGACAGTTTATTTATAAATTCATCGGCATTGGCCATTTTAGCTGATTTGACAACATCCTCCATAGATATATTATCAACTCCATAAGCAATATTAAATTTTATACTTTCATTGAACAATGCCGTACTTTGGTCGACTAAGCCGACAAGGTCTCTCCACGAATAAATGTCATAATCTTTTAAGTTGTCCGCATCAAGAAATATATTACCACTGCTTGGAGTAAATAATCTTATGATAAGGCCAACTACAGTGCTTTTTCCTGAGCCCGATGGGCCGATAAATGCCACATGCTGGCCAGCATTGATTTCAAATGAAACATCCTTGAGGACAGGGGTGCCCTGCTCGTATTCAAAATTAACTTTATCAAATATTATTTTGTGGGGAGGATTCTTAAGCTTAATACTGCCATTTTTCTGTTCGTATTTGCTGAACTTGCTCAATGAGCTTTTTATCAGCAATACACTTCCATATACTTTACTTATGGTCGAGAATGCGGTACTTATACTTTGCGATATCGGTGCAAGTCTGACAAAAACTATGACAAAAAGCAGAATCCATAGCGGCTTCGCATCGGCATCTTTATGCAAATACAGGCCTATAAATATCACTACCAGAGGCAGTATTATTCCTATTACACGGTTCAAGGGACCTATAAGTGAATTGCATTTCAGCATTTGCCATTCTTTTTCGTAGACATTATCTATGCTCTGTTTAAACCGCAAGGTTTCAAAATCGAATGTCTTGAAAAGATGAATAATTTTTATCGAATTCAACACTTCCACTATAATTGAGCCGAGAAATGCACGTGACTGTGCTCTGCTAAAACTCGTGTGCCTGATAAATTTGATGAGCTTGTAAACAGGTATTAAAGTAACTACCAATAAAATAAGCACTATGCACGTTAACCTGGCTGATATCATCGAAAGGAAAAAGATATATACCCCTCCCATAACTACTGCTGTTATAAGCTGCAGCGCTCCCCTATAAAGAAATCTTATATTCCCGCATTCAACAACAATAAGATTTTGAAGATAACCTATCTTGTATTGAAACACCTTCGTTATGTCCGCAAATATAATGTTGCGAAACAACTTTTCCTTCCAATGATTGCTTAGCTTCAGAGAAATCGATTCTTCCGTCATTCGCTTTATTACTGTCAAAACTGCACTAACCAAACCGCAAATACTCAGAAAAAGCCCAATCATAATAAACTGCCTGTATCCCTGCCATTGGTTAATCCAATCCTGAAATGGTTTTAAGGCCTGAACAGGAATTGTTATGCCGCCTTTAACCCCTCCAACCACTTTTTGCAATATTGGAATCAGCATAGAGATACTGATGCTTTCAAATAAAACCGTCAGAATCCCCAAAAAAACCAGAAACCAGACCTTAAGCAGCGGATGCGGCGTGCCTTCAGAAAATACCTCCACAACATTTCTTGCAACAACAAGTTCTTCTTTAAATTTCGAAATAATTTTTTTCATTGTTTCACGGAAATATTTACTAACCTGATTTAGCCGGCAATAATAATTCTTGAAGGGCTTCGATTATCCTCTGCTGAGCCTTTGCGTCTGAGCATTCGGCAATATTATTACCTATCAATCTTAATTCCTGACTGTATCTGCTTAAGTCTCCCGAAAGCAGCATATTTATCCCATTAAAAAATTCATTAAAATTGTTTGCTAAAAAGTTACCATTGGTTTTTAACAGGGGCACCAAATGAATATTAGTTCTTATCCATTCGTTTTTACCCGGCATTTCATTGCCGTTTTTATCGCATCCAAAATTAATCAGAATGGAAGGTTTACCCTGCAATGAAGCTTCAAGAACCATAGTAGAATAAACTGAAACCGTTCCGTCTGCTGCATTTACAAGAGAAGGAAAAAACTCCAGCATCTTTTTGTCAACTGAAAACCCAAACTTGCGATGACTAATTAATTCTTTGACCATATCATCTACATAAACATTCAAACAGTTATCGAAAGCAGGAGAAGTCAACCGTTCGGACCACATTGCTCGGGGATGAGGCCGATACCAGATTAAAACGTTGGGGTATTTGTCTCGAAGGAATTGAGCCATTTTTATGACAATTTCCGGTTCTTCTGCAAATTTATTGAACGAAGTTCCCGCAAAAAGAATCATCCTCTTTGACGGGTCGATGGATCTTTGAGACAAAAATTCATCTCTCTTAACTATAGACGCAGGATTAAAATACTGATCAAAATGAGGAGGACCTGTTACAATAATATTCTCCATGGAAATATTGTGCTCTTTCTGTGCTATCGGAATATCTTCTTTGCCCCAGACAAAAATCTTATCCGGCTCAAAAAGGAACATGCCTTTAGATGTCAGGTTGTCCCAGCTGGCCACAAAATTCACCACGGTTATCCCCCTTGCCCTGGCAGCTTTTATCAGTTCAACATCCTTTTGCTCATGTATCAGTGTAGGACAAAATACAAGTGCCGGTTTTTTGCTTTCGATAAAATCTGCCGCTTTTTTGTTTTCCGGTATATGTTTTTCGATAAACCGTGAAATCTTTTCAAGATTCAGAAACAGCCCCAAAAATCCATAAAAGATATACTTGGGCGCAATAGACAAATATCTCTTCCATGAAAGACTCATATAATTAAACATTACAGAATAGTATCTGTTTTTGTAGGTTTGGTTAAATCGACAACGATACACCATGGAAGCTGTTCTATAACTATTCAAAAGCCAATGGCGAAATTTTCCTTTCTGGAAAAATTCCAATGAATGAAGCTCATAATTCGTCCGATTTGCCGCTTCTGCTCTTATAAAATCAAAATAGCCGTCATGAACAACAATTACCAGATTAACTTTTTCAAGCAGCTTTTTTAAAAAGCCGGACGATATGAAGTTGCGAACATGTAAGGGGCCCTGCAATATAAATAATATAGTCGGCAAATTATCATTCATGGTATTTCTCAAATTTTATCGCGACATGAATACATCATATGAATCTTAAAACCAGGAAAAGTTTTTCAGTCCTCTCTAAAAAAATGATAAATTCCCTTGGAACCGTTAAAAAGCTGGTCGGAATGAAAACAGGAAATATTTTTTAACCATACGAGCAACTCATCAACTTTATCATTTCTAAGCCCGGCATCTCCAAGAGCATTATTCAGTCTCCTCTGCATATCGATTATCATATCTTCTCCATGCGCCAAACTGTGCCTAAAGGTACGCCACTTTAACTTCAGTCCCAGCTGCCCGGCCCACTGGGTCATATCAAAAGGACACAAAAAGTGCTTGTCAGTAAGCGACATCGGTACATCAAGAAGTGTTTTCAACGTCATCCACACTATCCCTCTGATATTTATAAATGAAGGACATGTTACAATAATATGACCTTCGTTTTTAATATGCCTGCTCAGGTTTGAAAGAACTCCAAACGGGTCTTCCGTATGCTCAATCACTTCCTGTAAAACAATACAATCAAACCTGTCATGAATATCTTCAAAAGTTCCTTCCTTAAATTCCAGATTTGCCTTTTTGTGTTTCGCTGAAGCTATTTCTATTGCATTTTTACTGAAATCCATTGCCAAAACACTATCGGCTCCGGCATCAGCTATGCAACTGGCGGTTTCACCGGTGCCGCAGCCGATTTCAAGTACCTCAAGCCCTTTCCAATCTAACTCAGACAATACTTCTTTTGTCACATCCAAAGTATCAAAGCTGAAAAATTTTTCTTTGCCGTCTTTATAAACGTCTTCATAAAGAGATTTCAACTCGCTACTTTCTTTTTTCCGGCACAGGAAATATTCTGCCGTCACAAAATCCGCCTCAGTATCAATATTCACAGACCTTTGTGGCGGCATAATATAACTGAGACATTTGCGGCCTTTGAAACTGCCCTGATTCATCAGTACATCTCTTCTGGTGGCATAAATTGCGCCATTAACCATATATACTTTCGGTAAAAGCTGCCGAGGCGGGTTTTCTACCGGCGGCGGCTGATAGTCGACTAAAAATCCATTTTCAATCTTTTTCATTTTCATCGGATGCCAGTTATCAACATCAACTACGCTGATAACACTATCAGCTTCCGACTCGATGAGCATGTTAAGGGCTTCGGTTAAATCCCGGCTTGTTTTTAAGGGGGTTGTAGGCTGAAGCATTATAATATAATCATACTTAATTCCCTTAAGCTGTTCCATTTCTCCTGCAGCATGCTGAATCGTGGGAACGGCCAAAGCTGTATCTGTTGCCAATTCAGCCGGCCGAAGAAAAGGAGCCTGTGCACCATTTTCCAGGGCAATTTTTCTAATTTGCTCATTATCTGTACTAACAACCAAATCTGTGATTAAGGTGCATTCACGAGCCGTTTGCAACGTATAAACAATTAATGGTTTTGAAGCCAGCGGACGTATATTTTTCAATTTTATGCCTTTTGAACCACCTCTGGCTGGAACAACACCAAGTATCTTCATATTTTTTCCCAGTTGTAAACTATTTTAGAGTCCTTTTTCGTCGCAAATCTGCCGCGGTAATAATCTCTGTTCAGCAACTCTTCTTTAGATAGAGGTCTATTCGGAATTCCAATCATTATCTGAAACTCAGGTATATTTTCTAAAACATACTGTTTCTGCTGTTCTTTATCAAGTGCGGCAAAAGAGACCAACTCCTTCAGCTGTACCGGATTAATAGAGACAGGTCCATCTTTTGTTTTGTCAGAGGCAAGTACTGTAAAATGCCTCTCGATTACATCCGCTCCATAATAAATCGCCGCAAATGAAGCTTTAAGCCCGTCTCTGGCGACAAGGCTGTGGTCGCTAAACCCGACGGAGTTTGTAAATTTGGAAAGCCAGTTCATTCTGGCAAGATGAACCTGATTCAAAGGTGTTGGATAAATGGTGACACAGTGCAGAAAGGTATATGAAAATTTATCCAGGATTTCAGCTGTCTGTATTATTTCTTCATCGTAACTTGCACCCGTAGAAAGATAAAGATGCTTAAAATGCATCTTGAGTCTTTCTATCATTTCAATACTTCCACAATCATAACTGGCAAGTTTTATCTCATTCCAATCCAAGCTTGCCAGAAAAGGTATTCTGCCATTTGAAAAAACGGTTGTTAGAGGCTTAATTTTTGTCTTTCTGCATTCTTCGATAAACCAATAATGCGATTGGTCATCAAGGTCGAGCTGCTTTAATCTTTCGTATTCAGTCTTATACGGGCGATTCATTATTTTCGTAACACTATTTTCCACAAGGCCTTTTTCGAAGCGTTCTCTAAAAGTTAAATTATCCGAAAGCATGGATTGAATCTTAACGTAATCCGCTCCAGCTTCAGCTGCGGCCCAAATCATATCCTTAAGAATATTAAGGTCGCCATTATGGTTTTGACAACATTCAGCAATTATCTTCGGCATAGTAAAAGCCTGAATTATTCGGCACAATTTTCCATGTACATCTGACGCATTTTATCAACTTCATTAATCATGCTTCTATGACAAATCATAAGAACATTTTTGGTGTCAATGACAGCATGATTTTCAACTCCGATTAAAACTATCGGTTTGCCGCAAAAATGCACGATATTATTGGATGAGTTAAGAACCATCAATTTTCCATTCGCACTATTATCATATTTATCTTTAGGCCACAAAGAGGCTATATCCTTTATATTTCCCATGTCCATTCTTTCTATTCCGGATTCTGCCACTATAAAACTTTCAATTCTTTCAGTAACACCCTTGTCGAAGGATACACTATCAAAGTTGGAATAGATCTCCTGAAAAGATGCGGAATTGCTGTAAAATTCGTTCACTTTCCCGAACATCTCAGGCATTGTTTTTTTAAATTCATCTTCAAATACACTAATTTTCCCAATATAAATGCCGCAATTCCACAATGACATATTTGCTGCTATAAGTTCCCTGGCTTTCTGTAACAACGGTTTTTCAAGAAATCCTTCTCCCGCAAAAAACTTCAAATCATTATCAACTGAAACACACTTTCCTTTTTGTATATATCCATAGCTCGTAACGGGAGCTTTAGGCAACAATCCTGCCAAAATAAGGTTGTCGCTTACAGCAGCCTGCCTACAGCACTTTTTTACAAAATCTGAAAAATACCTTTCATCTAATATTAGATGATCAGCAGGAAATATACCTATTATCGCATCTTCATTCATGCACCTGATATTACAAACTGCCAATGCAACTGATGCCGCAGTATTCCGGCAACAAGGCTCGATAATATAATTTTCCTCCGGGAAATGGGGAAGCTCTTTCCTGATTTCAATCGCTAAGTCCCTGGTTGTTGAAATAAATATTTTGTTCCTATCCGTAAACAATGAAAGTCTGTTTATTGTTAATTCAAGCAGCGTTTTTTCACCAAAAGGCTTCAACAGGGGTTTTGGCAAATTTTCCGTTATGGGCCACAACCTTGTTCCATGACCACCAGCAATAATAACACTATACAACACAGACAACTTTCTTTAACTCCTCAAGCTTTTTAATAACAAAATCCGGAAATTCATTGGCAAAAAACTTCCTGGGCTTATCCTTACAAACTGCGGCCGTTTGTACACCAAGCTTGCCTACCAGTTTTACATCTTCTTTATCATCTCCGACAAATATTATCTGCGAACTTTGCAATTTATATTTCTCTCTAATGTATGAAATGTGGTCTCTGCCTTTTTTAAAGCCGGGCCGAGACCCTAATATTTCCAAAAAATATTCTTTTATACCAAGCATCTCAGCAAGTGTTTCTATTTCCTGTTTAAAACCCGAGCTTGATACAAACAATAAAATATCCCGATCTTTGAGCCATTGCAAAAAAACCTTATTCCTGTCATCAAAAACATCGGCGTTCCTGAAAACCGATATATTCTTTTCAGTAAAAGCAAGATTTAGTCTATTGAACTCAATATTTGACAGACTTCTGCCGATATTTTCCTTTGCGATAATATCAAACAGCTCTCTTCTTGAAATACCGGAATATCTTTTATAGCTTTGGATAATTTTCTGAGGGTCGGTATCGTAATGCTCCGCAAAAAGTTTTGCGGCATTAGACAACTTCAGATGCATTGTATCTACTATCGTTCCGTCCCAATCGAAAATCACAGCTTTAAATTTCACCGCTTAATCCCCCGTAAATAATCCCTTCTACCCGTTCAATTTCCTCCTTTGGGAAAAGATTCCAGCAGTCAAATAATATCGCCGGCTTATTCATCGATCCTAAAAGTCCCAGGATATCCATATCCTCATAGGAGCAATGGTTATTCATTATCAAAACACAATCTGCGTTCTTAAACCCTTCTGCCAGACTGCAGCCTATCACACCCTCTTTTTCAACCTCCTTACGACTGACAATCGGGTCATAACCATACAATCGCCAATTTTTTCTTCTCTTCAATAATTTTATAAGATCAATAGTCGTCGAACCTCTCACATCAGAGGTTTCAGGCTCACCTTTGAATGAAAACCCTATAACGAATATTTTAACCCTTTTTCTGGGTTTATGAGTAATGGTAAATTTATTTACCTTATTAAAAACAAAAGTAGGCATATATTCATTGACCTTCCTTGACAAAAGAGAAAGACTGGCTTTGCAGTTCACCGTCTTAGCCGAATATATATATATATAAGGGTCCTTTTTAAGGCAGACGCCGCCAACCCCGGGACTCGGCCGGGATATAATATTTCTCGGATAACCTTCATTCGCAGCCTGAATTACACGATGTGCATTAAGTCCCCATTCGCTGCAAATCAAAGCTAATTCATTCGCAAAACCGAAAGTCACGTCTCTGAACGCATTATTCGCAAGTTTAATCATCTCAGCCGCCTCAAGCGAATCAACTCGAACCACTGTACTGGTAACACCGGAAAAAAAGTTTGATACAACATCACAACTTGTTTTGTTAAAACCTCCGATCACCTGTGGCAAAAATCTCAATTCCTCCAGAGCTTTACCTTCTACTGTTCGTTCGGGTGCGAATGCGATATAAAAATCCTCGCCGGCTTTTAATCCTGATTCCTTCTCAATAATCGGAATAATTACTTTTCTTGTGGTTCCAACCGGTACAGTAGACCTCAATATAACGACATTTCGCTTTCTTAATATTCTGCCGATTTGTTGTGCTGATTTCTTAATAAAGTCCAGGTTTGGCTTCAAGTTCTTGTGTAAAGGTGTGCCGACGCTAAGTATATAGATATCCGCAAAAGCTTTGTCCAGCTTATCCACAGCTTTTAGATTGCCTTCATTGACGTGAAATTTCAACAGTGATGCTAATCCTTTTTCATGAAAAGAAGCCTTTCCTCTATTTACCATATTTACAATTTTCTTACTGATATCAAAGCCAATAACTTTAAATCCCACATCAACAAGAACGGCAGCCAATGTCAACCCCACAAAACCAAGACCAACAACACAAACTTTTTTACTTTTTTGGTCGGCACTTTTCCACAGTTCGAAGAAGTCGATAACATCATCTACCCTGCCTTTCGCATCAACAACAATAACATGATTAACTTTAATATCCCTTATCCTGCCGCTTGAAAGAACTTTGCGAGTTACCTCACTTAGCATTTCCGATTCAGACATACCCCTATGTACAATTACAGGATTCTTTATCATTATTTTTTCAACCGACATATCGATGCTCATACCGGACACAATGGCTCTTCTTATGTCACCGTCCGTAACAACCCCCAATAATTTCCTATCTTTGCCGACGATTAACGCTATGCCGGTGGGAGCTCCCTTCAGAGCTGCCGAGTTAATAACACGCATGGTATCTTTTATACTCAGTTTACCCGAAATACATATTGGTGCTATAGTTACACTCATTTGCTAACCTCAAATAAAAATATTGTTCTGTTTACCACTATTATTTTAAAAATCCATCCGCCAAACAACTCGACGGACAACGAAATCCTGTAAAAACAAATATAATTGTTAAATTAAAAATTACAAAAATGATATTTTGTTTTAAGCCAACCCGAAAGGAAATAAATGTACCCGGTTTTATCTAAAAAACAAGCATAGAATATTTACATGAATTATTTAAAAAAGTCAGTCTTTTTACTGATTTGTGCGAAATTATCCAGGAATTCCAAAAAGATTTTGACTCCATTTTTAAGCAAATACAAGATGAAACATTTGAAGGATTAAATATACATTATTACTCGTTTCTGATAATTCCTTCGCTGTAATTATTTTCACTGCCCTGATACTGATAACAAAGCAATTCCCCGGGAAATAATAACCTGATATCTTCAAGAGAAATCATTCCTACGGGGTCGTGGTTGGAAACCTGCTGATTGTGATTAACGGCTATTATCAACAAACCACCCTTTTTAAGAACCTTGCGCCACTGACCAGCAGTCTTATATGGGTCCTGCGATTGGTCAAAAGAATTAGAATATATCACATCAATACTACCCTCCCACTGGGGAGGCAATTCATCAAAAGAACCGATATAAACATCTTTTCTCTCTGCCATTGGGTTTATTTCCACTCCGAAAACTCCGCCCTCTTCGAATCTGGCCAAGTCAGACCTACCGATGGACAAAAATAACTTGTCTAATACTGAATGAAATCCAGATTTGTGCCATTCTACAGATTTAAGAATTTTCATAAGAATAAAGTGTTTAAAAGCCAATCTAAACAGGTCGATTTCACGTCCGTTCCTTGTTCCCATACACACAAGTTTGAATGAATTTTTGTTTGAATTATTTATCGGTAAATACTTTTGTATCACTGAAGCATATTTAATCGCATCCGCTACAGACACTTTACAAAATCTAAATTTAGTCTGTGACCTTTTGATCTGGATTTGAAAATATTGCTGTCGTGACTGTTTTGCCTCATAAATTTTCATAGATCCTCCTTGGCACAACCAAATTAATTTTTACCTGTCAGCCATATAACATACGCTATAAAGATTTACCTACCGGGGCTCTTTAAAGAAACTATTTTCCAAAAAGTACGATTCATCTTTGGTCTTTATTGCCAGTTTCGGCGAGGTGCCGAAGACAAGTGAATTCGACGGTATGTCCTGGTCTTTTACAAAAGTCTTGGCGGAAATAATACAGTTATCCCCTACTTTGCAGTTTCCAATTACCATAGCACCTGCCAGAAGGGTTACGTTTCTGCCGAAACTTGGATACAGGCCGTGATTATTTCCAACAGTGCAATTCTGTGAAAAATAAAAAAAGTCGGAATACTTAGCTCTGCCCAGAACCGTTCCTATCGGATGGTCAAGGCCGAAGATTTCCGGCAGTTCAATCTCATGATATAAATCGACGCCGTTCAGCGCCTTGTTAAGACAATAAACCTTATCTGCAAGTACCAACCTGCTCTGCAGGAATAACATTCTTGAAAGTAAATACAAAAAAATCGTGTATTGACCCGAATGAAACGGATGAAAATAGACTTCGTTTTTCTTGTGATAATATTTGTTTTTATTAAAAGAAAAACAATGCTTCGTTTTCACCAGGACTTCTTCAAGTAAATCAGATATAATCCAGCCCTCGGATTTTCTGTCAAGCCCGAACAGGCTCTCAAGTTGGCCGATGAGCAAATCAAGTAATTTTTCTTTTGATATTGAAATTATCACCACTTCAAGTCCTTGTGTTATTCATTCAATCGTCGTTCAATATCTTCATATACTCTGTTGCAGCCGTTCAAATCATCAAATCCCAGAAATTTTTCCATAAATTCTGATTTTTCTGCTGGTTTTATAGTATAATCCTCAAAACTTTTTTCAGCAAAGCTCTCGGCAAAATCATCTACTGATTCATTATAACTAACCGAGCCGAAATTATAATAACTCGGCTCGATTGGCGAAAACTCTTCGAGGAAAAATCGCTTTGCATAGCATTCCCAGTCATTTGGATTCGTCGGCCCCAGACAAATTGAAGGAGTATTCGTCGCAACACATTCCTTTACTGCGTCACTGTAAAAATGAATACACAAATCAGCAACAAACAAAAGCTCCATAATGGTATAAGGATAGAAACTACCATCAAAAATAACCTTGTCGGCAACCTTCGCAAGGTAGGCCGGCACTTTGTTTTTCAAACGTCCCTTTACAATAAAAAACGCATCATTTTTATCAGCAAATCGTCGTATTGCCGCCGTAATCTTCCTGTCGTCAGCCATTGTAAAAACTTCCGCCATTTTTGACCATTCCCGCATAACTGCAAGTCTTAAAAGTTTTAAAAGTTTGTTTTGCGGCTTATAAATTATATGGCTCCATACACAGAACGGCACCCGCCAGGGAAAAGGCAGCAAGACCAGAATTTTTTTGTCCCGCGGCAGACCATACTTCTCACATATTTCCTTACGGTTAAATCCTTTCATCTGGTCAATCTGAGGAAAACCGGTTATAATGGTTCTGTTATCAATTTTTTCCAACAGCTTCTTAGCCTTTTCTGACTTGCCCTCTTGATGAATCAATGCTTTCTTCCAGCATTGCCGCCACAAATCAGAAAAGATATACACAACATCGGAAGAAAAACCCATAACACCACAATAAATCATATCAAAGCCTGTCTGGACGTATGCGATGAGCAGCTCGTCGCTGACATTACCCGTTGCCCTAATATCATCTGCTATTTTATCAAAAGTGAGTGAAAAAATTACTCGAATTCCGTTTTGCCTGATTATCTCGGCAAGTTCGGCATTGCTCCGATAACTAAGGACGGTCTCTGATGAAAAAATTCCCTTTACTTTATCTTTATATGGATACAAATATGCTTTATAACCATGTTTCCGCGGATTTTGACTATGACCACACAGTAAAATTATCTTGGCACCTTTTTCTCGGAAACACTCAATAAGCGGGCCAAAGCTGCCTATATAATTCGTTCTTCGAATACAGAATGCTACATTCATGCTGTCACCTTAGCTGATATTTCCCATATTAGATGTTCGACTACGCAACTAAGCTTTCCAATTCCAATCTAACCGCAAAAAAACTTTATTCAAATAAATCCTTCATCTCCGGAAACAATATTTTAAGCTCTTTTGCAAACTTTATAGGCGATATTTTCCGTTTCTGTTCATCCAGAATCACAAACTTATTACCTGAGGGAACAATTGAATATAAGATCGTGTCAAGCAAATTTGCTGCCAGCTGATTGCACCCTTTCGTCCCTACATGCATATTCAATTCCGCTACTTGAGGATTGTCATCCAGCCATATATAAACATCATGAAGGTTGAGTAGATTGCCTTTGTAAAGAGCCTCATAAATTCTGGTAATAACCATTAGATCCGGAGGCTCATCAACTGTCAGGCGGTATTCCGGCCGACACAAGTCCTGCTCTATCTTAATTTCCAAAGTATTAAAATCATCAATATGTTCTTTTATGTACATAGTTATGGCAGGACCTCGATAATGCTTATGTACTTCCAAAAGAGCTTTGTAAGAAACGAGTTCAGAGAGCGTTCCACATATTAGCGTCATATTAGACACATAGATATAGTCCCTATATTCTTTCTTAAACTCTTCCACAAAATGCGATGCACTTCTGAAATCAAATAGCGGGCAGTCCCCTGTTACACGTATTACTGCATCTGCATTTTCACGCTCACAAAGTTTAATATGTCTGTCAACCACATCCTGCTCTGCCCCCGCATACCATCCACATCCATACTTTTCTGCTTCTCTGATAAGTTCTTTATTACGAGGATCTTCAGAGGTTGCCAAAAAAACACCATCAAGTCCCTTTACATTCTTCATACGCTCTATATGATGTGCAAATAGTGATTTTCCTGCCACCCTCTGCAATACTTTACCAGGCAGTCTTGTCGACCCCATTCTCGCAGTGATTACACCAATTATCCTATTCATTACTTCACCAAAAATTGCTGTTTAAAAATTAATAAAGTTTATTTAAATTGTTTCTCTTTCTCTTCCTTCCTTTTGTAAAAATTTGTCAGAAATTTTTTATAAAGTTCTTTATCAAGCGGAAGATTATAAAATAGAATTTTATTTCTGATTTTTGCAAAAAACATAAAAATATTATTTTTTATCCTACAAACCTTACTGTTTATCTGGTAATTCCCCAAACGAACCGCCGATTCCATATTCAGATAATAAGCCGCATTTTCTGAATATTTACCTTCCACCTGCCATGGACGTTTATATTCTACCGATGTATACATCGCGATAATATCTTTATTAGTCCAGCCTTTAAGGTCATTTGGCTCAGTCAAAACTCCGTCTTCCAACAGCTTCCTTGTTAATTCACATTTAGGATACGGCCTGAAAGTACCCACCCCACAGGTAAAGCCTGGGAATTTTCTTAATTTATTGACAAACCGAATTGTCTGTTTGATATCAGATAAAGTTTCTCCAGGCACCTCAAGCATAAATGAAGATCTTGCTATTATGCCAAATTTATCGCATTTTTCTACTGCGAATTCCGCCTGGGCAGTTGTTATGTTTTTTTTCATTATTTCCAGAGTATGGGAAGAACCTGATTCAATGCCTAAGGTTAATTGTACTAAGCCGGAACGCTTCAAGAGTTCTAACATCTCGTCACTAAGCATCCTGTCATTAAAATAGTCACATCTACACTCTCCATCCCACGTAATATTCATCCCTTTGTGTAAAATGCCTTCACAAATTGCTCTTACCCTGTTGACATCAACAAAAAAATTGTCATCTATAATCTTTAGGTGTGTAAGCTGGTATTTATTGACTATATATTCAATCTCACTTAATACTTTTGACGCACTCTTTTTTCGGTAATGTTGATTGTCTGTTACTACGTTAATGCAAAATGTACATTTGGAAGGGCATCCCCTACTGCTCTCATAGGGAAGCCATCGCATTGGCTTTTTGACATACTCTGCCAACTTATCTGTAAGATAACTGCTGATAAATTGCTCAATATCATCAACCAATGAATAATCCGGCATAGGGAGCATTTCAATATCTAATAGTTGTTTGTGGAATATCTTTCCATCGCTTTCCTTGCTATTTTTTATCATCTCTGCTGCCTGAAGAATATGCTCTTCTCCCTCACCGGCTATTACATAATCCACATACTCGCACATAGCCGTTTGTTCAGGAAATAATGTACAATGAACTCCACCTGCAACAATCGGGACCGTTGAGTTTTCCTTGATAAATTCTACAATGCTATAAGCATCAGCTACTTCAGACGTAAGCAAAGATATTCCTACAAATAGAGCGCCTTTTATTTCTCTCTCAATCACCTTAAAGGGTGTTTTCTCCAAAGCACAGTTGGTTATTTTCACTTCATAACCGGCTTTTTTTAGTTGCGAACCCAAACATATGAGATTCAAGGGCGGATAATTGTTGTAGTGATATATATTTTGAGGTCTTATTAATACAACTTTATTTGACATAAATACTTTTCATTAGTATTGATTGTATTTCTTATCAGCCTTATATCTTCACCCGATTAGGTTGCCGCAGAGATTTTGTATGTCTTATTTTGTAATTCTTTTGCTGCCGCTACAGTCGGGTATAATTACTTATCATAAAAACCCTCCTGCAATGTTCAATCAATCATGTCCCACTTTAACGGCGTTCCGCGGGAAATATCTGTTTTGGCTTTCTTTCCAATTATTTCATTGAGATATTCGGGCGCAAGGCCACCTGATGGTCTTATGGAGCGTACGTTCTGGCTGGTAAACTTTTCACCAGTTTTAATATCTTCCACAACAAATAATGAACGGGCGAATTTTCTATTCGATTGAATCTTTTCAGACAGTCGATATGTTGCCTGGCCAAGCATTTTTTCCGTATTTCTAATGTTGATTGCCATTCGCCTGAATTCATCCGGTTCAAGAGAAAATGCTGCATCAGGCCCACCCTGACTCCTGGCAAGAGTCAGATGTTTTTCGATTATGCATGTGCCCAGTGCAACCGAAACCGAAGCAACAAAAGTATCCAGCGTATGGTCGGAAAGACCTATTAAAACATCAAATTTTTTCTGAAGGTCGGGGATCATCCGCAAATTCATCTGGTCCAGTGAAGCGGGATAACTACTCGTACATTTAAGCAGGACTATTTGATTATTACCGACACTTTTACAGACAGATACGGCTTGTTCAATTTCCTCCAGTTTCGCTATACCAGTTGATATTATTACAGGTTTTTTCCTGGATGCTGTGTATTTAATAAACGGGATATCTGTAATTTCAAAAGAAGCTATTTTATATGCCGGCACATCAAGCTGTTCGAGGAAGTCAACTGCCGATTTATCAAAAGGCGTGGAAAAAAAGATTAGTCCCATATCTTCAGCCAGTTTTTTCAGCTCCCCATGCCACTCCCACGGCATATAAGCTTCTTTATATAATTGATATAGGATTTTGCCATCCCAGATAGTGCCGTGTTTTATCTGAAAGTCTTCCTTTTCACAATTAATTGTCATTGTATCCGGTGTATATGTCTGTACCTTTACTGCATCCGCCCCGCTTTTGCTTGCGGCCTTTATCAGTTCAACAGCAACATCTAATTTTTGAAGATGATTTGCCGATAATTCTGCTACAATGAAGGCAGGTTTGTCAGTTCCGATTTCTTTGTCAGCTATCTTAATTACAGACATTTATCAGTTCTTTTCTGTATTTATTCCAGTCTTTAGCGGAAAAAGAAAAGGTTAGGATATTCTCTTTTTCGTTGTATTTTTCCGTTCCGGTCGGCCTAAATTTGAATTGGGTGTACAAATGTATCACTCTCAGGTTCGCTGACAGCACTTTTGTTATCAGCTCATCATATTTCATGAAATCGAAATAAAGCATCAGAAGTTTACATATCATTTTTCGTCCCAATCCCTTACCGAGAAAGGAATCCTCGCCTATATAAAAACCCCATTCTGATGTCCGCCTAACAGCGTCAATATTACTTAAAGAAACGATTCCGAATGGTGTATCGTCAAGAAAAACTACCCATAATTTCTGGGTATCACCGGTTGTAAGCTTCTCCAGCCATGTTTGATGTTCCTGTGAACTGATTACATGCTGGGTCAACATACATTTCCTGACGCGTTCCTCATTCCGCCATATCCGGACCTTTTCCTTTAATTCATCATCTACATCAAGAATATTAATAAGCTTCATTTGTTCCAATAAATAAGTCATAAGCATTAGGCTGCAGATTAAAAATCTTTAAGGACCTCATTCAGCAAAGCAATGACATTCTGCGCATCTTTATCACTCATCATCGGGTAAATGGGAATGCTGATTTGCCTGCTGTAAAAGTCCTCTGCAACCAGGCAAAGACCTTTCCTGAAACCTGACTTTTGATAAAATGGTTGTAAATAAACCGGTATATAGTGAACCTGAACCCACAGACCTTTTTGGCGAAGCTTGCTGAAAATTTCAACCTTTCGCTGAACATATTTATCTTTTAGTCTTATTGGATATAAATGCCACGCGCTATCGGTATAATTCTTTCCAACAGGAACATCAAAATAACTGCTCCCGCTGAAAACTTTGGCATATTGCAAGGCAATCTCTTTACATCTATTGATGAATCGGTCAATTTTTTTCAGCTGGGAAATACCTAATGCCGCCTGAATATCTGTTATGCGGTAATTAAACCCGAGATAATGCATTTCATAATACCACGCCCCTGCCTGCTTAGCGGCTTTTGTCATAAACTTTTCATCTTTTGTAACACCATGATGCCTGAACATCACAAGTTTATTATAGTATTCTTCACTGTTTGTCGTTACCGCCCCCCCCTCTCCTGTTGTAATGCTCTTTACCGGATGAAAACTAAAGACAGCCATATCCGAAAATCGACAATTACCAATAGCTTGGCCTTTATACTTTGCCCCAAGCGCATGGCAGGCATCTTCAATAAGGATGAGATTATGTTTTTTTGCAATTCTGGATATCTTGTCCATATCTGCCGGTAATCCGCTATAATGTACAGGGATAAGTAATTTTGTTTTTTGGGTTATCGCTTTTTCAATCAAATTGGCATTTATATTGCCCGTATCGGGCTCAACATCGACAAAAACAACCTTTGCCCCCAGATACAATGCTGCATTTGCTGTCGCAAGAAATGTTATCGGCGAAGTTATGACCTCATCGCCGCTGTTCAGCCCAGCCGCAAAATATGCTCCGTGTAATGCAGCTGTGCCGGAAGAGAAAGCAACCGCATATTTTGTGCCGCAATATTCAGCCAGGGCCTTTTCAAATTCGACAATTTTAGGTCCCTGCGTCAGAAAATCAGACTTCAAAACCTCTGTCACAGCCTGAATGTCGTCCTGTTCTATACACTGCCTGCTGTAAGGCAAAATCTTACTCAAGCTTAAATTCCTTAACCATTTCCTCCATCTGGTTTCTATCAATCCAGTTTTCATTTATATCGCTTTGAAAAACGAAATCTTTAGGCACTGCCGGACAATTCCTATACGCTTCAAGCGTTTCGTCGCAGACAAAAAATTGAGGCATAATCACATAAATGCCGTCAAACATCAGGGTATTTCTTGTCTCATCACAGGAAACAAGAACTTCGTGAAGTTTTTCTCCAGGCCGAATGCCGGTAAACCTGAATTTGCACCTTGGTTCTATGGCCTTTGCAAGGTCGGTTATCTTCATCGAAGGTATCTTTGGCACAAAAGTCTCACCACCACAGGAACATTCGAGAGCTTTTAAAACAAGGTTAACGCCCTGGTCAAGCGTAATCCAAAATCGTGTCATTCTTTCGTCCGTAATAGGAAATTCTTTTTGCCCCTGTTTTTTTAACTGCATAAAAAATGGAATCACGCTCCCACGCGAGCCAACCACATTGCCGTATCTAACCACGGAGAATTTTACTTTTGTACCGGCATAGGCATTGGCGGCTACAAAAATCTTCTCAGCGACCAGTTTACTTGCCCCATAGAGATTAACCGGATTGACAGCTTTATCTGTCGAGATGGCAACAACTTTTTTTACATCTCTGTCGATAGCAGCATCAACGATATTATCTGCCCCTATTACATTTGTTTTTACCGCTTCGGTCGGATTATATTCCAGTGCCGGCACTTGTTTTAAGGCCGCGGTATGGATTACATAATCAACCCCTTCAAAGGCTCGGTAGAGCCTGTCTTTGTCTCTTATATCACCGAGAAAGAAACGCAGTTTGTTAGAGTATTTCAACATCTTCTGTCTCATAATGTACTGTTTATATTCGTCTCGTGAGTAAATAATAACTTTGCGAGGCTTAAACTCACTCAGCACCCTCCATGTGAAGCGATTGCCGAAAGAACCTGTTCCTCCCGTTATCAGAATGGTCTTGTCATTAAGCATTTTCTTTTCCTTAAATACCTGCCCGATATTCCAATTGCCTCAATCTGTTTAGACTCCGTCCCTGTCGGTTGTACACAATACCGCGATAAAAAAGCCTCCTTTGCATACATGCCTGTAAACCCCGTTAGAGAATTTCGTTTTCATTTGTTCTCTAACAGTTTTAATCCATTGCCAGCTTTAAGCTTTTTTCTCTAACGGGGTAAATA
>CAYTQR010000004.1:32094-34700 GCA_964440045.1 uncultured Planctomycetaceae bacterium
AATAAAAACAAAACCTTTTATAAAAGTTTCTCCAACAAAACAATACTCTATATTCCAAATCTTTTGGAGTTTGCCCTGATATCATCGATTCCAAAAGCGATTTTGTCTGCTATGTTTTCTGATTAGATCTTCGTCTTTCGATTCTGCTGGCTACGGTTATTAGAGGTGTCTCAAATACTCCCAAAAACATCTACCCGATATTCCAATTGCTTGAATCTGTTTAGACTCCGTCCCTGTCGGTTGTACACAATACCGCGATAAAAAGCCTCCTTTGCATACATGTCTGTAAATAAAAATAGCCTAATGGCTGATTTTTGAAAATAATACCGCCTGTAACCCCATTTAGCAAGCGTTTTTACAGTTGCACAAGGCCCGATAAAATCTTCAATATCAATATTATTGAAAACAAAACCAGCCCCTAATTGACTTACAACTTAAATGGGTATAAAATCCTCTCGAACTAGGTTCTTTAAATGGAGAAAGTTGTGGACATTAAAGGTGTTATTCTTGCCGGCGGGACAGGCTCACGTTTGATGCCTCTGACAAAGGTAACAAACAAGCACTTGCTGACCATCGGCCAAAAACCGATGATTTACTACCCTGTTGAAAAGCTTATTTCAGCAGGGATAGAGGAAATTCTTATAGTAACCGGCGTTGACCATATGGGAGATGTTGTCAACCTGCTCGGCTCAGGGAGAGACTTTTCCTGCCGATTCACTTATAAAGTGCAGGACCAGGCCGGCGGTATTGCTCACGCCCTTGCCCTTGCCGAAGGCTTTGCGAGCAACAGTAGCATCGCCATAATCCTCGGCGACAACATTTTCCAGGCTTCACTAAAACCATACCTCCAAAAATTTAGTGCCCAACAAAAAGGCGCAAGAGTGCTTCTTAAAGAACTATCTAATCCACAGCGATTCGGTGTCGCTGAAATCTCCGATGGCAAAGTTACAAAGATAACTGAAAAACCTAAAATGCCGAAAACAAATTATGCCGTTACGGGAATTTACTTTTACGACAATTCCGTTTTTGACATAATCAAAACACTAAAACCCTCTGCCCGCAGCGAGCTTGAAATTACAGATGTTAATAATAAATATATCGAGCGTAATCAGCTTCAGTATGACATTCTTACTGGCTGGTGGACTGATGCGGGCACATTCGAATCGCTAAATAAAGCGAATGAACTGGTTATTAAGGAGCCGCCGCAATGACAAAAAAAATTGCAGAACTCAAAAAAGTATTTTCTGATGGTTCGATTATCGTTACAGGCTCGGCCGGTTTAATCGAAGGTATCAGGGTAAAAACCGCAAAGGTTCTTTCGGATGAGCGCGGCCGGCTCGGCGAGATTTTACGCTCCGACGATGAGTTTTTCGAGAAATTCGGCCAGGTTTATTTTACAACAACCTATCCCGGCGTAGTAAAGGCCTGGCACTGGCACAAAAAACAGACCGATCATTTTTATGTTGCAAAAGGCACGATAAAGGTAGCCCTTTATGACAGCCGAACTGAGTCAAAAACCAAAGGCTGTGTCAATCAGATTTATATGGGGCAGCATTGTCCGGCTGTCTTGAAGATTCCGCCCGGGGTTTGTCACGGCTGGATGTGCGTAGGCGCCGATGAAGCCTACATAATCAACCTGACAACAGAACTTTATGATTATAACCAGCCTGATGAGTTCAGAATTCACCCCCACGACAATGACATACCATACGACTGGACGCGCAAAGATGGCTGATAAAATTGTCCTGCTTGGCGCAAAAGGGATGCTTGGCTCTGATGTTTATTGTCTCTGTACCGAGGAAAATCTGGACATAATTCCTTATGACCTGCCTGACTTTGACATCACCGACCAAACACAACTCGAAAAAGTCCTCGAAGATGCGGATATTGTTATCAACTGTGCAGCGTTTACAGATGTGGAAAAAGCCGAGAGTCAATCTGCTCAGGCATTCAAGGTAAACGCAGAGGCCGTCGGCAATCTCGCTCAAATTGCTAACAGAAAAAACATCTATATTATTCACATAAGCACAGATTTTGTGTTCGATGGAGAAAAAGAAACAGCTTACCTCGAAACCGACCAGACAAATCCTATAAACGTGTACGGCAAAAGCAAACTCGCCGGCGAAGAACTTTTAACCGAAAATCACAATTTTTATGCTATAATTCGCCTTCAGTGGACATACGGCAAAAACGGCAAGAACTTTATAACCAAAATTATTTCCCTCAGTCAGCAAAGAAGTGGACTTAAGGTAGTAGATGACCAGTTTGGCTCACCAACCTCAACGCAGGAGGCGGCAAAAGTTATTCGTGAATTTATCATGAAAAAACCTCAAGGCCTTTTTCACTATGCCCCGGCCGGTTTTGTGAGCCGATGTGACATGGCAAGATTCGTCTTTGAAAAACTCAAAAAAGATATCCGAATTGTACCGTGCAAATCGAACGAATTTCCAACCACGGCAGCCAGACCTGCAAGCAGCAGGTTCTGCTGTGATAAAATACAATCTTTGCTTGACAAACCGATAAAAGTTTGGCAAAAACCGCTTGAAAGGTTTTTAGAAATACTATGATGAAAAACATTCTTGTTACTGGTGGTGCAGGTTTCATAG
>CAYTQR010000005.1:0-5197 GCA_964440045.1 uncultured Planctomycetaceae bacterium
TTTATCCGCAGTTAAATTGGCCTTTATTTGTTTAATCATAATTTTTTTGCTCCTTATGTTTATCCGATAATTTAGACAGCATTATAAGACCAAAAGCGATTTTTTTCCAGCAAAACGATTTTCCTGCCTGCTCAGTTCAAATATACCACGAACGGGCTTTTTCGTAACCGCCTTTATCTTAAGGGGTTAAGAGAGAAATTTCCATATAAATTCTTTGCTTTTGGTTTTTTTTGGCAGGGCTGTTTTCCTGCAAAATCAGCCTCGATTTTCTACCGATTTGAGAACTGAGTATTTGGTTAATTTACGGAGAAGCTATGCATTTTGATAATGGATTTGATGATTTTGAAGACGATGGAAGTTTTAGTCCGTGGAACCAGGCTGAAAAGCAGGCGGTCAAGGCCTTTGAGCTTTACGAAAACGGCCAGATGGACGAGGCCCTTACTGCAATGAACCAGGCGCTGGATATCAATCCGGCTAATGACCGTTGGCATTTCAATAAGGCTCTTACTCTCGATGCGATGGATAGATTCGACGAGGCGATTGAAGAGTTCCGGCTGGCGCTCGATTTGAATCCGAGCGATGTAGAGACTCTTAATTGTCTTGCAGTTGATTATACTCGCACAGGGCAGTATGACCTTTCATTGAGTACATTTGAGCATATAGAAAAATTGAAACCTGATTTTGAGCCGGCCTACTGCAACAGGATAATTACTTATACCGAAATGGGACAGCACGATAAGGCGGAGCAGATGTTTTATCTTGCCCAGCAGATAAATGAAACCTGTCCATTGTGTTTTTACAATATCGGCAATTCGTTTTTTATTCGCGCCAATTACCGCAAAGCTGTTTGGTGCTGGGAAAAAACGGCATCGCTTGAGCCGGGTCATCCTCAGATTAATTACCGCATCGCTCAGGGATACTGGAATATGGGCAACCGCGAACTGGCCTGGCAGCATTTTATCGAGGAATTAAAGAACAATCCGGGTGATACGGATGTTATTTTCGATTTCGGGCTTTTTCTCCTTCATAACGGCAATATAAGCTCAGCGGCTGAGAAGTTCAGCAGGACACTGGAGATGAATCCCAATCACGCTGCTGCGTTATTTTATCTCGGCGAGGTAGAATTGAATCGTAATAATCCCAAGATGGCCCAAACGCATTATTTCAAAGCTATGCATATTGACCGGCAATTAGCGGGTCCGAGGTTCAGGCTTGGGCAGTTGGCTCTGGAGAAAAATAACAATAACGAGGCATTCGGCCTTTTAGCCTCTGAGCTTGAACTTGATATCCAACAGAGTGATGTCTTAGTGTCAATCGGTCTGATGATGATGCGTCTGGGCAGGATTGATTACGCCATACATTGTTTCTTAAAGGTTTCAGAACTTGAGCCTGCAAACAGCGTTAATTACCTGTATCTTGCAAAGGCACTTGCACTTCGCAACGAGTTCGACGATGCAGAGCAGTTTCTGGATTACGCCGTTGAGCTTGAGCCGACAAGTGCCGCTCTTGTTGTCGAGGCTGTTAAGACCTATCTTTCGATGAAGAATCTTGGCAAGGCGCTCTTGGTCCTAACGACAGCGCGCAATCAGAATAAGGATTGCTCTTTCGGTTTGCTTGAGCGTTCAATCAGACTTCGATTGTTTGTGGCCGGGACGAAAGAAAGATTTACATACCTTTTAAAACGCCTCAGAGCTATTTGTCACTTTTGATTTTCGGTTTTTTCTTCCCGAAGCAGGCAAACGAGATAATAATCAGTCCGCCTCCCGCGGTAAAAAGTGTTATCCGCCCATAGTCTGTTGTGCATCTTTCAAGCCATTTGGGGACTTTCGGGCCATTTGAACCATCCTGCGTTTGCTGTTGCTGGAGGGCAGCCTTTGCCGTTGCAAGGGTTTCCTGCGTTATTTTCACGGCCGGCTGATTAGTATCCTGCGGAGAAGTACCAAGCGCCAAAGAGGCTATTCGCTTTAAAATATTAGCATCGGCATTGATTTGCGATATCAGTATCTGATGGTCTTTTATAACTTCTTCAATTTTTAGATTACTCTGCTGAGTCTGTGTTATCGCCGCGTTTAACTCGTAAAGGTTTTTCCACTCCGGGCCAAGGACTGCCAGGGCGATGGAAAGAATGCCGGCGGCAGAGAAAACCAGAAATAAAAACAATCTTAAGATTTTTTCCATTTTCTGCATTTGTTGATATTTTAAATGAGCTGAAAAAATAAGCTATGAAAAATTTTACAATATTAAGGCGGCAGATTCTGCTGGGTGGGCTAAACAAATAAATAAAAAAGGCTGCTTTGTGGATGAGCAAACGGCTTTGCCTTTAAAGCAGCCTTTTTAATACTATCATTCTGTACAATTATTTTAGGGCTTTTGAAAAAGCTGTCAACAGTTAATTCTTTTTCTCGTATTTTTTTAATCTGGATTTTTTTCACTTTAAATGTATTATTTGAGTATAAAAAGTCCGGTGGCCAAGAACTTTCTGCATATATTTTAAAGGGTTTTGATGAATAAAATACACCCTAACAGATTTTATCTTGAAGAATACAGAAAGAAGCGGCATAGATATGCCCGGGACAGCTTTTTAGGCAGTTTTAAGCGTGTCCATAAATGGTCCTCAATCATTCATCTTGTATTAAAGGTAACCGGTCTTGAGAGCCGCGGTCTTTCAAATGCACAGGATTTGCAGCTAACACAAACAACTCTTGAGGTTGAAGAATTGCCAGGGCGTTTCGATAATTGCCGAATTCTTCTTGTTTCGGATTTACATATTGAAGGTATAGACAGCACGCCTGATAAGATAATCGCACTGATTGAGAACTTGGAATATGATTATTGTTTCTTCGGTGGTGATTACAGCCTTTATAACAAGCTGGATATGGCTAGAACGAAACAGCAGATGAAAAGGATTGTCGAGCATATCAAGTGTGATGCTATTTTCGGTGTTATGGGTAATCATGATTACTACGAAACTGCTGTTTTTTTACAGAGCATTGGCGTTACGATGCTCTTAAATGAATATATTGCCATTAAACGCAACGGCGAGACAATCTATCTTGCAGGTGTTGATGACTGTTATATCTTTGACAGCGCCGATATAGGCTGGGCGGTAAGGGGAATACCGGCGGACTCATTTAAAATTCTTTTATCCCACAGTCCGCAGCTTTATAAGCAAGCGATAAAATATGGGTTTAATCTTCTTATTGCCGGCCATACACACGCTGGACAGGTATGTCTTCCGGGCGGCATTCCTATTTTTAAAGGCGCCAAGATTCCGCGGAAAATCATAAAAGGCCCCTGGCAGCATAAAAAGTTGACAGGCTACACAACCAGCGGCGTTGGAGCCTCGGGGAATGTAACAGCAAGGTTTTTTTGTCCGCCGGAAATTGCTGTTTTGACCCTCAAAACGAAAAAATAGACGCTGAGATAATCGTCAAAAGAAGGTTTTCACCTGTGTATTGGCCTGTTATAATAGCCGGTGAGTAAAATTCGGAGGCAAAACTTTGGTAGATATGACTCTTCTTGAAACGCACGGTCTGGTAAAGAAGTATTCCGGCAGAACCGTTGTCAATCAGGTCTCAATCACAGTAGAGCAACGCACTATTGTCGGGCTTTTAGGCAGAAATGGCGCCGGCAAGACTACGACATTCAGGATGGTAATAGGTATGATTACTCCTCATAGCGGCTCTGTGGTTTTTGAGGGCACGGAAGTTACGAAAATGCCAATGTTCAAAAGAGCCCGGTTCGGTATGGGCTATCTTTCGCAGGAGCCGAGCGTTTTTCAGCGATTGAGCGTTCGCGACAATCTGTTAGCTATTCTTGAGACGATGTCGATTACCCCGCAGGAGAGAAAGAAAAAGGCCGATGAGCTGATTCAAAGATTTGCTCTTGAAGAAGTGGCATTGAGCCAGGCAAGATTTTTATCCGGCGGTGAGCGCAGAAAACTGGAAATTGCCCGCGCTATGGTTACCAATCCATCGCTGATTCTCCTTGACGAGCCTTTCAGCGGCGTTGACCCCATTGCGGTCGAGGAATTGCAAACCGAAATCCGCAGACTCGTTGCCTCCGGTGTCAGTATCCTTATAACAGACCATAATGTCGAAAGAACGCTCGAAGTTTCAGATAAAGCCTACATTATCGACCACGGCAAGGTTATTGCCTCAGGCAGTCCTGCTGAAATAGTTAAAAATGAACTTGTTCGCAAAAGCTATCTCGGCCATACATTCAAGGGCGATGAATTTGATGATAGAATCGACGGGGGCTGACAATGCTTGACGTTGACAAATGCTGTATGACCCGCTATCCGGCGCCAGTTCTTAAGCAAAAGGCCCAGCCTATCGAAAAGATTGACGGCGATATCCACAGACTTGCCGAGAAAATGAAGGATATAATGGTTCAGCATCAAGGCGTTGGGCTTGCCGGCCCGCAGGCGGGAGTGAGTCTGCAAATTTTTGTAGCTTCGCCCGACAGCACAAAAGATAATGCAGGGGTTTATATAAATCCTGTAATTACTCCATCAGGCAAACTTGTAACTGCCGAGGAGGGATGCCTGTCTTTGCCGGGTATTTACGGCAGGATACAGAGATATTCAAAATGCTCGATAAAGGCTGTGGGGCTCGACGGCGAGGAAATCAGCGAAGAAGCTGAGGGGCTTTTGGCAAGGATTTTCCAGCACGAATGCGACCACCTTAACGGCACACTGGTAGCGGACAGGTTATCGGTTGTGGCAAAAATTGCCGCTAAAAAGAAACTCAAACGGCTTCGTGAAAATTATCAGCTGCAAAATCAATAGGGGTTGGGCGGAAAAATGAGAATTGTTTACTGTGGCTGTGGTCGATTCGGAATTGAATCCTTAAATGGTTTAAAGGCATCGAACCATCAACTCGTACATATTATAACCCAGCCTGATAAACAGGCAGGCAGAGGCCGAAAGCTGCAGGCCAACGATATCGCGCAATGGGCAGAGGAAAATGACATCCCCTTTACAAACCTTGAAGATATAAACAGCCCGCAAGGTGTGGAACTTGTCAGAAAATTAAAGCCCGAGTTGCTCGTAGTTATAGCGTTCGGCCAGAAAATCTCTCCGGAAATTATAGATATTCCTTCTAAAGGTGCGATAAATGTCCACGGTTCACTGCTGCCCAAATATCGCGGCGCTGCGCCGATTAACTGGGCAATTATCAACGGCGAAACAGAAACG
>CAYTQR010000005.1:5207-33114 GCA_964440045.1 uncultured Planctomycetaceae bacterium
GGTATAAGCGTTATTACTCTTGCCGACAAGATGGACAGCGGCGAAATTCTTGCTCAAAGCAAACTGCAAATCACCGGCGATGACACGGCCGATACGGTTCACGATGCCCTGGCCCAATTGGCTGGGCCGGTGCTGATTGAAACTATCGATAAAATCACAGCCGGAACTGCCGTATATACAAAGCAGGACAATTCGAAGGCAACTTCAGCCCCGAAGCTCAAAAAGAGTGACGGCATTATCGACTTCGGCGTTTCAGCAGAGCAGATTCATAATAAGGTAAGGGGTCTTTGGCCTTGGCCGGGGACGGTTGCCTGCTTTGTTTGTGCTCAATCCGGCAAAAAATATCCTGTAACAATCGCCAAGACTGAGGTTGTTTGCGGGACAGGGGAAAACGAAAAAATCGGCGCCATCGATGAAAATCTGAATGTCTTGTGTGGCGTTGGCAGTTTGAAAGTTTTAGAAATTAAACCGCACGGCAGCAAAATGATGGATTTTAAATCCTTTCTCAATGGAAGAGGCTCCGGTCTCGGCGATTATTTTGTACCATTCGAGGAACAGAGTTGATGGCGGCTATGGCGGACAACTATCGCCAGGCAGCATGGCTTGTTCTGACACATTTTAATCCTAACAAACGCAACACTGCCGAACTAATCGAAAAATACTGCGGTAAGAAGTACAATCGCGCTGGGGTTGTTGAAATCACCTCAGGTGTAATAAGAAATTCAATATTTATTGACGGTCTAATCGCGCAAGTTTCCGGCCGGGCCGCGAAGAGAATCTCCAAAAAAATAATCAACTGTCTTCGAATCGGTGTTTATGAACTTGTTTTTTGTAATCAGGCTGATTACGCTGTTGTCAACGAAACAGTAAATCTGTCAAACCGGATCGGGTCAAAAAAATCGGCCGGCTTTGTAAATGCAGTTCTGCGTAAAATCTGCTCTTCTATAAAAAACAAATCTGCAGACTTAAGCACATCTGAACCAAAAAAAACTTTGCCGATTGAGCCGAAATTGGGTTGTGAATTTGATATTGATATCCTGCCGGATGCAAGCAGCCAAAAAGGACCGTATCTGAGCAACGCTTTTTCGCTGCCCATATGGCTCATCGAGCAATGGCTGACAGAATTTGGCTATGAGAAAACTTTCGATATCTGCTTTGCATCAAACCGCAGACCATCTATCTATGCCAGAGCGAACAGGGGCAAACTAACTGCACAAAAGCTTTTTGGAACACTCTATCTTCAAGGAGTAGATTGCGAGCTCATCGAAAAATATAAGATGGTCAAGCTAAATAAACCCGGCAATATCTCAGAACTAAAAGCCTTTAAAGAAGGTCTTTTTACAATTCAGGACATAACCTCGTCTTTGGTTGTTCCTTTTTTAGATCCGCAACCTGGCTGGCGGATATTCGATATTTGCGCAGCTCCCGGAACAAAAACAACGCAAATAGCAGAACTTATGAAAGATACGGGCTGTATAATTGCAACCGACAAGGACCCGACAAGATTGATAAAGATTGCCGAGAACATCAAAAGGCTCAATATAACATCTGTTAAGATGATGGATTATAAGGAATTCTGTAAAGAATCGGCCGACTTCGCTCCTGCTGATGCCATATTACTTGACGTGCCCTGCTCGAATAGCGGCGTGCTTGCCAGAAGGCCGGAAGTCAGATATAGATTAAATGCTAATACCCTAAATTCTCTTGTAAAGACACAGGTTGAGATTTTAAAACTGGCCGCAGCCCTCGTAAGAAAAGGCGGGAGAATTGGTTACAGCACCTGCAGCATTTTAAAGCAGGAAAATAGCGACGTAGTAAACGCTTTTATAAAAAAGGCACCTGAATTCGAGCTCGAAAAAGAAAGTTTATTTCTTCCCTCGGCGGGAAGTTGTGATTATGACGGCGGTTACGTTGCAATCCTATTTAAGAAATAATTTTCAACCCCCGCTTTCGCGGGGACAAGTTTTTATTTTTGATTTCCTTAACTATCCACATCTTTTCCACAAAAACTTTTTGGCGGTTGTGCAAAACCTGTTCAAAACAAAAAAAGTTCTTTTGCAACTTTTTATAAATAAAAATTATTTAACTTTTGTAACAGATTTTTTCCAAAACGTTATTGATTTCACATTTCATTATGATTATATTTCAGTTAGTCAATTTTCGTTTTTCAAAAAAGTTAAGAACACTGCGGGAAAAAGTAATCTCATGACAGTTGATACAACAATCACGGATGAAGTAAGTGCTATAAATCAGAAGCTCGCAGAGAGGTTAGGTCAGCAGAAATTTCGTATATGGTTCAAAAACTCCACGAGGTTTACACTTTCAGATAATTACCTGAAGGTTGGTGTTCCAAATCCATTTATAGGCAGCTGGATAGAGAATCATTTTCTTGTTGATATAACCGCGGCGGTTACAGCAGTAACAGGTTCTGCAAAAAAGCTAACGTTTAACATAGAGCCTGAGCTTAGCGGCAATCAGCGGCCCAGCCAGCTTGACCATCAGGCCCAGCTGGTTCAGAAAGCTCAGAACAAAAGCACTCGCAGTAAAATCACAGCCGGGCAGTTATCGTCCCGGCCGGTAAAAATGACGCTCGATACTTTCGTGGTAGGTCCGTCAAATCGACTGGCGTACAATGCCGCGATGAGTTTGATATCTGATGAGGTAAGTCCATTCAATCCGCTCTTTATGCATGGAGGATATGGTCTGGGTAAGACACATTTAATGCAAGGGATTTGCCGGGCAATGTGCACTGCCCGCCCGGAAGCCAGATGGCTTTATGTTTCAGCGGAGGACTTTACCAACCAATTCGTGCTGGCCTTGAAGACCAAAAAGCTGGAAGCTTTTCGGAGGCGGTACCGACAAACGGATTTGTTGGCTATTGACGATATACACTTCCTGGCCAGCAAGCCATCAACGCAGGAAGAATTCCTGCATACGTTTAATACGATAAATCTCGCAGGTAAAAAAGTTGTTCTCGCCTCAGATGCGCATCCCAAAATGATAGGCCAGTTATGCGAGTCCCTTGTAAACCGTTTCGTCTCCGGTATGGTAGTCAAGATAGATCCGCCTGATTTCAAGACCCGCTGTAAAATCTGCACTCAGCGGGCCAATGCGATTAACTGCCATTTTGACGAAAAGGTTATTGCATACATTGCCGAGAACATCCGCTCGAACGTACGCGAGCTGGAAGGCGCTTTATTGAAACTGGCTGCGTATTCTTCGCTGTGCAATGAGGAAATCTCTCTTGCTACCGCCCGGCAGGTTCTTGCCGAGCACATTTCAAGAACCGACCCGATAGTTCACGTTTCAGATATTGAGTCCGCTGTTACAACGTATTTCGGCATAACTCCCGCCGATGTACATTCCTCAAAGAAGGACAGGACCGTAAGCCTGGCTCGTTCGTTCAGTATGTACCTTGCCCGCAAATACACCCAGATGTCTTTCCCGGAGATTGGCAGATTGATGGGTAACAAGAATCACGCAACGGTAATTCTTGCCTGCCGAAAGATTGAGGGATTACTAAAGGACAATTCAAACGCCAACTGGCGAAGCTCCAACGGCAACAAAGTTGCCCCGAGCCGGGATATATTGACCCAGCTCGAAGAAACAATCGCATAAATAAACCTCCTCTCATTTTTCATTTTTACTTTTCCCCTTTTTTGTTATCATTTTTACCATGTTTGACATGTTTGAATTTTTAAAGGGCAGGCTGCTTTCTACAAGACTGTTGATGATAGTCTGCGTTGCCGGCCTTGTTACCATCGGCGTAATGATGATTTACGCATCCGGCAACCCTTGTGAAACTGACTCTGAGCAATCAAGCGTATCTGCAGACCTTTGGCAGAAGCAATGTATTTTTGCGGCAGTCGGATTTGCTGGCTTTATCATTATGAATTCTTTCCATTATCGCAAACTCGGAGCGGCGAGTTTCTGGCTTTATCTGATTATCCTTTTTTTGCTCTTTCTGCTCGTATTAGATAAGTTCGTCAATATCCCGTTTATTCCGGTCAAGCACGGCGCCAGGAGATGGATAACCATAGGAACGATAACACAGTTTCAGCCTTCAGAATTTTTTAAGCTGATTTATATAATAGCTCTCAGCTGGCATTTGCGATACAGGAGCAATTATCGCAGTTTTTCAATGCTCTTGCCGTTGTTTATTTTAACTTTTCTGCCGATGATGCTGATTTTATTTGAGCCGGATTTAGGAACGGTTCTATTGATGATGCCGGTGTTTTTATCGATGCTGTTTATTGCCGGTGCGAAGATTAAGCATTTAGCTGCGATAATTGTTCTGGCGATTATAGCTTTTCCCATTCTTTGGCTAAGCATGCACGATTATCAGCGGATGAGAATCAGTTCGGTGCTGTTACAAAATAAAATTGACGGCAGCCAAAGCTGGTTCAAAAACAAGGCCGAAAAGCATCCCCTACTTGCCGGGGCTTTGGGCGTCAACCGCGAGCGGATAAGAAACTGGGAAATGGGCGACGGCTATCAGCTTATGCGTTCGAAACTTGCGATAGCGTCAGGCGGTCCTTACGGTCAGGGTTTTCGCGAAGGGCCTTTTATAAAATATAAATTCCTGCCGGACAGGCATAACGATTTTATTTTCGCATTAGTCGGCCATCAGTGGGGCTTTGCCGGAGGGGTACTTTTGATAGGGCTATATGCCCTGCTGGTAGCCTGCGCCATTGAGATAGCGGCAGCCAGTTCGGATTTATTCGGGAGCTATATCGCCGCGTCAATAGCGGTACTTTTTGCTATCCAGATACTTGCCAATATCAGTATGACCATCGGCCTTATGCCGATAACCGGAATTACCCTGCCGTTCGTAAGTTACGGCGGGTCAAGCCTTTTGGTGAATATCACGGCTGTCGGACTGCTTAATAATATCGCCAGAAGCAGATAAATCCAAAAGACCAAAATCGTTCGGCTTTTTCAATACCACCCAGGCACGCCAGTCCTTTTTGTAAATCCTGACAGGCTTAATAGTCTTGATGTTTTTCAGCCAGATAAGAGTTGCGAATCGACTGTCAGATTTCAATTTCCAGTAGTCTTTTGCCCCGCCGATTAGATGGTTATATTCAGTCTTAAGGTCGGCTATTTTCGAAGGGGTCAAATTGCTAAACTGCTTGACAGAGCCGGCCCGTGCGATAGCACAAACAGGACCGCTGGACTGTTTCAAAAAGAGCGTATCGCCAACCTTGACAGAGTCAAACGGGGGACATTTGGTGCGAGTAAGACGCAACTCTACATGCTTGCTGCCGTTGAGAATCTTATCAAGATACAACTTTTTTAAAATGACAAGATGATAATTTGACATAGCAGGGTTAGTTTCCAAACTTAACCAACTACGCCGAGACGTTTAAGCGTGTTTCTCGACCAGCGCATACTCCGCCACTGCGCACCTATCAAGAGCATAACCACTATCAACCAAAATACTGAAAAACGGAAAAACATCCAGGATGCATCCGAGATAGATGCCTGCTCAAAATTTTCCCAAGCCGCCAGCAGTTCGGACGGTGTATATATCAGACCACCCAAAACGGTTTTAAACAGCAGCTGCCACGGCAGAATTAAAACAACCATAACGAACGAAAGAAATGTCGCTTTGGTAATATGGCTTATTCCGCCGAGCCTGCCGACAAGAGAGACCTTCATTGCAAAAAGCAAAGTCAAAGAATACAGAACTGCCGAGATTACAAGCAGATAATTACAAACTCTTATAACCCTGGAAAGTTGCGAAAATTCAATTTTTATCCAGGGATAGCGTTTTGTCGAGATGGTATTAGGGTCAGCTTTTGCGGTGTTGGCATCGGCCGTCAAAACCTGGGCGGCCTTTTCTATTTTATCGGCCTTGCTCTCGACTTTTACATCCTCCTTAGGAGGTACGGAAAGCTTTAGCAGCATTGCTGTGACTGGCACTACGTCTTTTTGAGTATCGTCGCCGGGCCTGTTCACATATTCAGTCGGCACCAACCAGAAAATGCCCTGTAAAATCAGCAGACAAAGAAAAATAACCATAAAAAAAATGTTCTTGATGCTTCTAAGAGTGCCGACGGCTTCGAGGCAATCAGTAGTTTCCAAGAGCTTATCGTCTTTTTTCAATAGTTCGCTCATTTTAACTCTCCTTAAATTTACGGTCCTTTTTTGGGGCCTTTATGGCCTTTAGACTATTGTGTGCTGTAGCTATCGTTTTTTCAACATCCTTTTTTGTGTGAGCGGCAGAAATAAACATCGCTTCAAACGGACTGGGGGCAAGATAAACGCCTTGTTTGAGCATTTGCGCAAAAAATGCCTTAAAAGTTTTTAAATCAGCGGATTTGACGTCGGTGAAGTTCCTGACCGGTTTTTTGGTGAAAAAACAGCTTAAAAGCGAACCAATGTGGTTTACCGTCAAAGGTATCGATGTGCATTTTGCCGCATCGAGCAAACCTGCACAGAGCATCTGTGATTTGGCCTCAAGTTTGTCATAGAAATCCTTATTTTTCAGGATTTTCAGTGTCGCAATTGCCGCAGCCGTGGCGAGGGGATTGCCGCTCAATGTGCCGGCCTGATAAACTGCTCCCGACGGCGAGAGCAGGTCCATAATCTCGGCCCTGCCGCCTAATGCCGCACAGGGCAGGCCGCCGCCGATAATTTTCCCCAGACAGGTCAAATCAGGCCTGACCTTGAATATCTTTTCTGCCCCGCCGAAACAGAGCCGAAAGCCGGTAATTACTTCATCGAAAATTAGAAGCGATTTATTGTCATTACAGATCCGTCTAAGCGATTTAAGATAGCCGGGCTTTGGCAAAATAACGCCCATATTCGCAGCAACCGGTTCGATTATACAGGCAGCTATCTTTTTGCCGTGCTTATTAAAAATTCTCGCTGCCGAATCGATATCGTTATAGTCAACAACTATCGTACGCGAGGCAAGGGATTTTGGAACGCCGGGTGACAGAGGTTTTGAAAATTCCGCCGAACCCGAACCGGCCTGTACAAGCATCGAATCGCTGTGGCCGTGATAACAGCCGTTCATCTTGACGATGTAATCTCTGCCGGTAAAGCCGCGCCCAAGACGGATTGCGGTCATTACCGCTTCGGTGCCGCTGCTTAGGAGACGAAGTTTTTCAATTGAACCGAAGGCGCCGCAGATAGTCTCGCTAAGAGTGGTTTCCGCAACTGTCGGGGCGCCGAATGAAGTGCCTTTGGCGGCGGCAGCTTTTACCGCTGTGACAACTGACCGATGGCTATGGCCGAGTATTAAAGCCCCCCACGAACATACATAGTCGATATACTCGTTGCCGTCGAGGTCGTAGATTTTCGAGCCTTTGCCCTTTGCAATGAAGACAGGGCTGCAATCTACAGACCCAAAAGCACGAACAGGTGAGTTTACACCGCCGGGAATAAAACGCCGGGCCCTCGTAAACTGCTTGTGCGATTTGTTAAATCCGTTGGCTACTGTGGACATTATAATCCTTTAAGTCAGATATTAGTCGTCAGCCGGGGATTATGATAGTCACTAAGTGCCAAAAGTGCAAACAGTTGCGCAAAAAACAACGTCTGTTTTTTTATTGCAAACCACGATAAAGTACTTATACTGTGCTGTTTTAAAATAAAGCTCTCATTTGTTCACAAGCTCTTTGGGTGTTTGGGGTTACAGCCTCAAGAGTGATTTTTGAACCGTTTTTTGGAGAAAAGATATGCATCTGGTCAAGTGGTTTCGCAAGAATATGACAAAGCTGATGGCGATATTTGTCATAGTTATTATGTTGGCCTTTATTATGCCAAGTGTCCTCCAACAGCTTGCAAAACCTCGTTTTAAAGGGCCACAAAAGGCCATGTGGTATTTCTATGACGACAAAGAAATCAGCGCCATCGACATCAGACAGGCCACAAAGGAGCTTGCTGTGTTGAAAATGCTTTACGTTGACGATTTTCTTCTGAGCCAACCGGATTTAAGGTTCAAACTGCTCGGACAGTTAATTTTTCCCCAAACCGCTACAGGGGCACTGCTCAGTGACGACATTAAACGCATTACCATACGAAACCAGTATCGCATAAGTCCGCAGCGGATAGACGATTTCTTTGCCCAGGCCAGAGGAAGAGCAGAGCTTTTTTGGATACTTTTAAAAGCTGAGATGAGAAATGCCGGCTGTGCCATAACGATCAAAAGTGCGGGAGAAGTTCTGGATAGGCTCGTGCCAAAAATGACAAATAACAGAGTAGATGCCGCAACAATCGTACAAAACGCCGGACGAAACAACCAAATGACAGATGATATGGTGCTTAGAACATTCGCAGATGTCCTTTCTGTTATCACCTATGCCAAAATAGTCATCGACATAGAAGATGTTACCGAAGCAGAGTTAGCAGCGGTTGCGGCAAAAACAAAGGAAACCATAAACGCCGAATTCGCAGAGTTCAGCAATGAAACATTTATTGACAAAGTAAGCGAAGTTGATGAAAAAGAAATTGCTCTGCAATTTGAAAAGTATAAAAACTATTACGCTGGTACAATAACCCAGGAAAACCCCTACGGCCTCGGCTATAAACAAAAGCCAAGAGTAGCACTTGAATATATGATAATAAAACTTGATGACGCAAAGAAACTTGTGACTGTGCCGACAGAAGAAGACGCTGAAGAGTTTTACCAGCAAAATCTCGAATACTTTATAGAACAATATCCACAAGACCCAAACAATCCTGATTCCGAAATGTTGGAGAGACAAAGAAGCTATGCTGAGGTTGCAGATAATATCAAAAACATTCTCCTGGCAAAAAAGGTAAACGCAAAGGCAACAGAAATTCTCAATGATGCGGTCGAACAGGTCCAAACCGGCTTTGATTCGCTCAATTTTGAGACCGCTACTACCGAGCAGTTCAAAGAAAAAACCACAGACTATTCAAATATTGCTGAAAAAATTGCACAACAGCATAACATAAAGATATATAGCGGAAAAACGGCTCTCCTGGCCAAAGAAGAAATACAGACTAATGAAAGTCTCGGCTCCCTTATGGTACAGGCCCAGAGCCAAATTCCGACAAGACTGGCAAGGCTGGTCTTCGCAACAGAACAGCTCGGTGATGAGGCTGTTAAACTCGGGCCTTTCGAACCGGCGAAACCTAAAATGTATGTCAGTATAGGACCTATTGCAGACAACATGGGAGCCATTGTGGCTGTAGTTCGTGTTATTGAAACTAAGAATTCGGCTATACCGACCGATATAGACTTTAGTTATGAAAGGAACCTGCCTTTAATTTCCCAGGATGCCGAACAAGCCGAAAGAGTTTTCATCCTGAAAGATAAAGTCAGGCAAGACTGCAGAAAACTGGCGGCATTTGAGCTGGCCTGCCAAAAGGCAAACGAGTTTGTTGAGATAGCCAAAGATAAGGGATGGGACAAGGCGATCGAAAAATATAACTCGCTCTATCCGGCCAAAGACGGTGACAGCAGCCAAAAAACCTTTGAAACACAGAGCTGGGACAAAAAAAACAGAGTTTCACAAATAGATATAGAAACGATAAAATTAGGTACGTCACAGTCACCAATCGCTGAAAGATTTGTCAACCAGACTATCATCTACGCAAAATTGACGGACGCATTTTATTCACTATTTAAACAAGACCAACTCGAAATCGAAAATGTGCCGGCTATTATTGAATTCAAGCCGCTGCTTACCTGCTATGCGATAAAAAGCCTCAGCCGTCAGCCTGAAACAATGCAGAATTATGAACAAACAAGGCAGCAAATCGCATTTAAAGAAAATTATATAATGATGCAGAGTATGGTAATTGAATACCTTATGCCGGACAATATTCTCAAACGGGTAAATTTCAGGCCTGCACACGAACCAAACGAGCCCGCTGAACAAACCAAACCCGATGCAAATGGAGCCTGACTGTGAGAGAACCTGCAACCGTAAAAACCGGGCTCAGAGGTATAGGCTTCCTTTTTCTTGTCGGGATTAGTGCCTGGTGGATACCGGGGACAGGACATTGGATAATCGGCCGGCCTAAAAAAGCGGCGATAATCTTCTTCTCAATCACGTTCGCTTTTGTATTGGGAATTTGGCTCGGCTCAATCGCTGTCATCGACGCAGCAACACCCTGGTACTGGGCCCAAATGCTCAATTCACCCCTTGTTGCGTACCTTGCCCATTTGAGCGGGAGTGTATATAACCTCGAATCATACGGGAAACCAAGAGAAATTGGGGAAATTTATACAAGTATCGCAGGAATGCTTAACCTGCTTTGTGTCGTAAACGCTGTGTACCTGGCTCACTGTATCAACATAAAAAAGCAGAACCAATGATAAATAACTTGATTCTTTGTCAATATATTCTTGCAGGGTTTATGTCGCCTGTGCATATAAGCACCACGGCCAAAGCCCTGCTTCTTGCCCTGCCGCTGCTTGCAGTCATAGCAACAGTGTATAAAGCGACTAAACTCGATGAGATTAAATTAGTCTCTTTTGTGCGAGAGGTTGTTATTTTGTTCGGCTCGATCCTGGTCTTTATGATACTAACAGCCGTAGCTATCTTCTCAATTATAAAGTTAAGTATCGGCTAACCAGTTACAAAGGTGCAAAAAATCAAAAGCGTTTTCTAAGTCTCGCTGTGGGGATGTTCATCAGTTTGCGGTATTTTGCAACTGTCCGGCGGGCAATATCCTTTACCCCCATCTGTTCAAGCTTTTTGCGAATAGCTTCGTCACTGAGCGGTTTTGATTTATCCTCTGAATCAATTATCTGCTGCATCTTGGCGCGAATCGCCTCGAAACTTTCCGACCCGCCGTCATCGGTTTCCATTCCGCCGCCAAAAAGGTCTCTTAGCGGCATAATACCCTGTGGAGATTGAATATATTTGCCGGAAACCGCACGAGAAACCGTCGCTACGTGAACGCCGACTTTATCCGCTATCTGGGACATCGGCAAAGGCTTTAAATACATCGTGCCCTTCTCGAAAAACTCTTTCTGATTTTCAACAACAGCCTGGCTGACCCTTAGAAGAGTATGTTTTCTCTGTTCAATCGCATCCATCAGCCATTTTGCAGAACGGATGTTGTTCCTTAAAAAATCACGAGTCTTTCCATCGACCTTTTTGTCGCCGGCCATACCGGCATAATACTCGTTTATCCGAAGAGCAGGAACGCTCTTGCCGGCAAGATAGACCTTAAACCTGCCGTCCTCGTCAGCCTCGACAATAACATCTGCCTTTATCGGATGATTTTGCTCTTTGCTTATCACAAGGCCGGGCGATGTATCGAGTTTGCGCATACGCAAAATAGCTTCATTTATGCGCTCGACAGAACAGTCCATTTTTTTCGCTATCTCTGGAAGCTTGTTTTCAAGAAGCTTGTCGAGATATTTCGAGACAAGCTCCATTTCAAAACTCATATCCTCAGAAAACTGCGCCATCTGAATCAACAGGCATTCTTTTGCATCCCTTGCACCAACGCCGACAGGTTCGAGCTGCTGAACTAACTTCAAGGCCTCTTCGAGATGCTCCATACCGAAATCATTTTTGTCCTTGTTGTGAAGCTGTTCAAGCCTGACTTTCAGATAGCCTTTGGCGTCAATATAATCGATAATCAACTGGCCGGCATCTTTCGTCTTTTCGTCCGCATCAACAAACCGCCATTGCTCTGTAAGATACTCATGCAAAGACTGCCCCTTATCGGCAGTATTATTCATCGCCGCAAGTTTCCCATCCGACTCGTCGCCATACCGCGAACCTCTTGCAACCTCTGTTCGAGAAAGATAGCCGTCGGCTTGATCTGCAAAATCGCTCAAACGCTCAAAATCATCGGCCTTGCTGTCATCTTTATTAACGATAAGGTCTTTTTCGCCAATATCGGTTTCAGCTTCCTGGCGAACTTCAGATTCGTCGGCCGGTTCGTCAACTTCAAGAACAGGATTGCTGTTAATCTCAGCCTCAATTTTTTCGAGAAGCGCAAGAGTCGTAAGCTGTAATATCTCCATCGATTGGATCATCCGCGGCGCAAGCTTCATCCGCTGCTCAAGACGCATCTGATTTGTCATATTCAGCTTCATCCCGTTAAAAATCCTTCTTTTTCTATGATTAAATTTAATATATTATTACTTTAAATTATACCTATCTTGTCAAAAACATCCTTTCTTTCCGTTGATAATTTTTAACGGGATTCATAGGCTCTTTAAGAAAAAACGCAGTCTCTATGCAAATTCCGTTCCAGTTGACTTAAATATAGCAAATATAGGCAAAAAAAGCAATCAGAAGTGCTAAAAGGGGTAAAAAGTCGGCAAAAAATCGCTCTAAATCGTTATTCCAGCTCGCTCCTGCCGAGAATAGCATCTATAAGGACTGCGCCGCCGGCATATTCTATCCGGCTGCCGCCGGGAAGCCCCCGGGCTAAGCGTGTAATCTTAACGCCCAACGGTTTTATCACCGAACTGATATATAAAGCCGTACCGTCGCCTTCAACGGTTGGATTGGTCGCCATTACCACCTCGCTGATTTGGCCCTTACGAATACGGCCGACAAGGTGCTCTATTGTCAAATCCTCCGGCTCGATGCCCTCAAGCGGTGCGATACAGCCGCCAAGAACGTGATAGACCCATTTGCAAAGACCCGTTTTTTCAAGGGCAATAAGGTCTTTAAACTGCTCGACAACACAGATAATACTTTTATCACGTCTCGTATCGGTGCAAACCGAACACAATTGGCCCTCGGCAAGATTATGACACTGTTTGCACTGACCGATTTCGTTTTTAACCTTCATTATCGCATCGGCAAGAGCGCCCGCCTGTTTCTTTTCCGATTTCAATATGTGAAAAGCAAGCCTTTCAGCAGTTTTTGGACCGATACCGGGCAGTTTGCCAAGCTCTTCTATTAGTTTGTTCAGGCTCTGTGTATATGCAGGATTCAAATTTTAAGCTCCATTAAATTAAATAGCCAAAACCATATTATAATATCTATCCTAAAAGGTTTAAAGACAAAACTGAGTGTAGGTGGGAGTCCATGTTTTCGTTTAGCCGTTGCCGTACCGGCAACGTATCAGAGCCGCGACCGTCAGCGAGCGGTATTTTAATTTCGTTTAGCCTTAAACTGCTCTAAACCTGGTCGATGTCAATTTTTCCCGCTGAGGCAAGGGCCATTTTTACATTGCCGAACGGTGCGCTTATCGCAAAGCCTGCTACGTAATCGTTTATCTGCTCCATAAGTCCTCGTGCAATTTCGACACCCATCCGTCTGCTCTGGGCTTGGTCTTTTGTCTGGGACATCTTATCAAGAAATTCCTGCCCAACTACTACGCCGGGTACTTCATTGGCCATAAACTCGGCATTTTTGTAGCTTGTAAACGGCCAGATTCCGGCAATAACAGGTATTTTGCAGTCGCTTGTCTTTTTAAGAAAGCCAAGGAAACTTTCCGTGTCAAAGACCGGCTGGGTTATTGCGTATTCGGCGCCTGCAGCGACTTTATTTTTGTACCTTTCGATTTCCCTGTCCAAATCGGAAGCAACAGGATTAGCACCAACGCCAACAACGAGCGATGTCGGCTCCGAGAAACCATTGCCGGCAATATCAATTCCGCAATTCAAATCACGGATAACCCCGGTAAGGGCAACCGAGTCAAGGTCAAAGACCCCTGTCGCATCGGGATATTCGCCGAGCTTTGGCGGGTCGCCTGTTATCACGAGTATATTGCGAAGACCTACGGCATGTATTCCGAGCAGGTCAGATTGCATCGCTATTATATTTCTATCACGGCAGCAAAAATGCAGAATAGTTTCAATATCGCAGCTCTGCTCGATTTTTATAGCTGTTATCATTGCGCTCAGGCGTGAGCTTGCCCGCGGACCGTCGGGTATATTTACGGCATCGGCGCCGGCCTTGCGGCAAAAACGAACCTTTTCAATAAGCTCGGAAATTACCGACCCCTTAGGCGGCGTAATTTCTATCATTATGACTTTTTCACCGGCGGAAAGTTTTTCGCCGAGTTTCGATTTAGCTTTAAGAGGCACTGGTTTTTGCCTGATTGCCTGCTTATGTGTTGCTCTAACTTCATATATGGCAGGCCTGGCTGTCATTGCTTTATCGAGTGACTTGACAGCCTTTGCAATCTGTTTTATGTGTTCAGGTGTCGTGCCGCAGCAGCCGCCTATAATTCTAACGCCTTTTTCGTAAAACCGCTTGGCATACTCAGCCATATATTCAGGCGTACACATATAAAGCGTTCTGCCGTCGACGCTCCTGGGCAGACCGGCGTTGGGCTGGAGTGAAATTGGTTTTGTTGTTGCTTTCTTTATGAAGTCGAGGCTTTCAAGCATTGCCGCAGGGCCCAATGAACAGTTAAGGCCTACCGCGACGACCTGTTCTGTCTCGCCAAGGGTTGCCATTGCAGGGGACAGCTTGTCGCCGTAGAGAGTTTCCTTGAATTCGGTTATTGTCATCTGGGCAACTATCTCAAGGTCGCAGACTTCACCGGCGGCTTTGATAGCTAAAAGCTGCTCTTTCAAATTGCTGAATGTCTCGAAAAGCAGAAAATCGACGCCGCCTTTAACAAGCGCTTTTACCTGATTTGCAAAGGCCTCGGTTACCTCTTTTTTGCTTACCCTGCTGCCCTGAGCGATATCGACGCCTAACGGCCCGATAGCTCCTGCTGCGAGTGCTTTGCCGGCGGTGCATTCTTTTGCAATTTCGGCCGCGGCACAATTTATTTGTTCAACCTTGTCTGAAAGGCCGAACTTCGCGAGTTTAATTCCACTGGCGCCGAAACTATTGGTCTCGATAAAATCGGCCCCTGCCGCGACATACCGCTCGTGAATGTCCTTTATAAGATTTGGCCTTGTCAGGTTAAGCTCATCGAAGCAGGTATTTACAAATACGCCCTTGGCGTAGAGCATCGTGCCCATAGCGCCGTCGCCAATGATTACCCGCTGCGATAATAAATCTTTTAAACCTTTTCCTGTGGCCATAAAAAATCGAAACTCAAAGTTTCAATAATCATCAAATAAGCTTGTTCTTATTCTGCCGATTTCATTAACAGAAGTATACCGATAACCGGGATAAAAAACCCAGTATTCTCTCCTATGCTCTGAATCTCGGGCCAAATCAACTACAAGACCTTGCTCGTCATCTATGATTTCTATGCGAAACTTTTTTGTGTCACGAGAACGATGAGCCGGCATAGGAGCAGCCTTTGCCAATCCTTTAATTATCTTGGCGCCATCATCGGCGGATTTTCCCTGGAGGATTACTTCAGCGGACGGCGAAACATTGTTCAGAAAAAGCCTGACTTCACGCAAAACAATTCTCTCCATTATGCCGCTGATCATAAATCCTGCCACTATCGGCGCTATAAACATACCCCCCGCTGTAAACATCACAAATTTGGTAACGGGGCCAGGTTTTTCCAGTGGAACTTTCCTTAAAATAATTAATACTAAAACAAGAATTATTGCTATGGCAATTGCAGTCAGAGATATTTTCCAAAGATGTCTCACGATTGCGTCTAAAACATTTAAATCCCTATTAATATCAGAACCTTCACTCAGGCTTTTTGGCTGATTTACCTTGACAATTTTCAATGGCGCTTCTTTCCGCTCGGCCTTTACAGAATTAACAGCTATCAAAGATATAATCAAAAAAGCTGCTAATGCATTAAACAGTGTTACGGCCATCCACCTTTCGGCTCTTTGGCTTAATCGCCTCAATTGCGGATATGATGTTTCAGCGTTTAATGGTATCTCAAGTATTTTTGCTAAAATTATCGCCCTTGCCATGCACACCACTGCCGTAGAGAATGGTAAAAGAATTATGGCGGAAAATAATATAAAAATAGAAAAGTAAGTTATATCTTTTGTATCATAACTTGACAAATACCACACGACCCCGGCAGTAATAATAAACGGAAGAATCCCCCAGAATAAATTAATCAATTTTTCCTTACTGGTTTCATTCATATATCTGTTATTATCCTATTTTTCTGCTTACTTTATTCTGTACTCTTCTTTATTAATTTTTATAGTTTTGGCAAAATTCTTTGAACTTTCAAACTCGAACTTTTCTTCTGCCTCGAGGACAGCCTTGTTTTTACTGATTTTTATTATAACATCTTTTCCCAGCTGTCTCGAATGAATAATATTGGCAAGTGTAATCGCTTTTTCAACCCCATCCGCCTTGCCGTAATTGGCGACCTCGTCAGGATGAGCCAGTCTTTGGCCGTCATAAATTGACTCACTTAACATATTTTTTAGCCATTGATAGCACTGAGCAATGCTTTTGTCTTTTGTTATCTCAATTGAAACCGGGCTTCTTTCAATTGATGCCTTTATAAAGGGAAACCAGTCGCAGCTTGACATATCACGATAAGCATAAAACGCCAAATCCGCTGTGATATTAGCGTCCCTGATACTCGATAGATATTCGATTATCTGCTCTCTCGACATTTCCGGCGAAATTTTTACAGGTTCGGATGAATTGTATTTTTTCTCTGCGCTCGGCAGTTTTGGCTCGATATGAAGAAAATCATAAAGTTGGTCCACGAATTTGGCTGAATCGGGTATATATTTCGACAAAACTTCGACCAGAAAGTTTCGGTCGGCTTCGTTCCTGATATCCGGATTTTTCTTTTGCATATATTCCTTGAAGTGGTCGCATCGAATCCTGTTCGGATATTCGTGATTTGAAAAATCCTCTTCATACACCTCTGTCAGCAGCTTTTCATGGGTGGCATCGGCTATTCGGTAATTACTTTCGTGTTCATAATGAAATAGAACTTCTGCTTTTACAAACTGCCCGATGCCTCGGCAGTCTCTGCAGAACTGAAAATACTTTTGATACTCGTGGTAACTGCGCAGAAAGTTTGCCACACTTATCGGCTCAAGAGTATAGCTTAAAAAGTTGTTTATCTTGTCTGTAAATTTATCATAGGTTTGTTTGTTGATTGTTGCCTCGTCATAGAAGCAGTGAATAAATCCTGTATTATTTGCGACTATTGTTACCTGTTCGTTGCGTATGGCACGCTGTGCTTTGTTGGACAGCTCGGTGCCGTTGAACCACATCGTTTTAGTTACAAGCCTTCTATTATTGGTTATTACGCCGCCGTTGATATCGATGAAATTCTGTGAATGCAAAGGGGTTAGTACCATATAAATATCTTCAAGCGGTATCCCGCAGACGATGAACGCTGCCGCTGCGTACGCTGCACAGAGGGATACGCATTCTCCTGCACCGGTTGAATAGCCTTCTTTTAGCCGAAATGCCTCCATTGCCTCGATGGTTTCGGTTTTCCAATATGGAATCGCATCGCCGTCATATTTATCCAGCCCGAAATGTCTGCGGATATCGATATCGAAATAGTATTCATCGCCGTGGTAGCCGAAAAGTGCGTTGCTTTTTCCTATATCATCCTGGGAAATGTACTTTTTGAATCGTTTTAGCTCGGTATTTTTATTCGTCAGGCCCCATGTCTGCAAATCGAGGTTAAACTCGAATTCATCCATAATGAATTGGCGTAGCCGCATAAGCTTTTTATAGGGGTCTTTGCTCGCCAGTTTCTTGAAGCAGTCCGCCTGCCGCCATGACCAGATAACAGGGCTCATTATATTTGCTAAAAGTAGTGAATACATCAGCTCCGGAAATACGAATATCTCCATATCCGAGAGGGTAAACGCTGATGAGTATTTTTCCAGGTCCATATCGCCCATTTCCACATTTCTGTCAGGGATGGTAATCTTAATCTCATATGAAAATTATGCGAATGAAAAATTGCGGATGCAGATTTTGGCAAATTTTACAGGAATGACGTTAAAAGACAATGCGCAGTAAAATGGCCCCGACCTAAGACCGAACAGTGATCTTTGGCCGGGGCCTAACATTGGGTGATGCTTGTTATGCTTCACACATTTGTAAGCCACCAAACATGGTTTTAAAAACCATGTTTCTCTTTAATGGGTTGCAGCCGCACTGTTCACCGCCGGTCTACAACCCTAATTCCATGAAAGAAACTGGAAGATGAAATCATTTTTTAAGCAAAATTTATACTTATCACGGCAGAGCCGTGCTTGCTTTCGAGAGGGTCAATAACCATCTATCACTGTCCGGCCACAACCCTACTCGTGGGAGGAGGAGAAAACTCTTTCTGAGCCTTTATAATTATCACGGTCCCAGGCCGTGCTTACTCGCGAGTGGGCTGTAATCAACATTTCTTTCACTGTCCGATCACAAGCCCATCTCATTGGGAGGAGGAGAAAACTTCCCGAGCTATATTACTCACGGTCAAAGCCGTGCTTGCTCTCTGGGGGCTGTGGCCTTCTATCACTGTCCAGTCACAACCCACCTTTGGAGGAGGAGAAGAAGTTATTTTTTTGTCCTTTTCTGTTCCTCCCTCCCTATAAACCAGTGCGCTGCTTATCAGAAGTCGGACCCTTTAGATTCTGTTCGGTCTTGGCCAACATCTAACGCTACGATTTCAAAAACAATCAATGCTTTCGCATATCGTCAGCAACGGCACAGATTTTCTGGATTGATTCAGTATCACCAAGTCCAAGGATGCCGATAACGGTTCGGATAAAAACCTCATCCGTAACATCACTGCTTAACACCGCTGTGGCTCCAATGCTCCGGGCTGCTATTTCCTGCCTTACATCGTTCGGTTTGACTATGGCAATAACCGATATATAAGGCTTTGCCAATCGCAAGTTTTTCAGGAATCGCCCATCTGCCGCATCCGGCAAATCCCAGATACTGATGACACTGCTCACATTTTCATTTTTCAAAGAACGCCCGGCTCGTCGGCCGGTATTTACAAAAGAGACCCGGATAGGCAGCCTTTTTAAGACGCCACTTCTTTCTCCGAGTCCTACCACCAAAATATTCGCTTTTGCAAGGACGAGCATCTTGTTACCTTTTTCCTAAAGAAGATTTTCGATCTTCTCGCCCTCAACTACTTCTGCTTTATATATTGCAACGGCTGTGCCAACAGGTGTTTTTGAAAAAATAATTTTACAACTTGCTTGAATACAAGCAGTTAAGAAAGTAGAAAAAATTTGCATCTCGAAGCACAAAAATCAGCAACCGACCATTTTGGTCTGGGGGAAAAGAAAATTTTTTGCGCAGCTTGTTTTGAGAAAAGTGATTAAAAAAAAGCGACCATTTTGGCGCGGCCCGGCCAGAATGGACGGTGTATAGCCACCAAGGCGCTAAGACACGGAGATAGTTCTTAATTTTTAGTTCTTAGTTATGGAAGCGCCTAACGGCGGAGAGTTCACAGAGTTTTTCAAAAACTATCCATCTTCGCCAAGGCTACGACGGGACAGGCAGGAGGCTTTTGGATTTTAACGAACCCCGTCATCCGTCTTCACTTTGTTTCGCCGCGACAAGTAATGACGAGGTAGCGAAGAAATATCAAGGGAAATTTGCAAGATTAAACTTTACTACAGAAAAATCAGGAACAAAAACTCCTCAAGTTTACGTTGAGAGGTTAAGGAGGTGGTTTAAATTGTTGAATCTTTTTTTATAACCTTGTCGCGTTGAGCTTTTCTGAAATTCGCAAGTTTGGCTGCGATTTTCTCATCGCTGAGCGCGAGAATCTGGACCGCGAAGATTGCAGCGTTAATGGCGCCGGCTTTTCCAATAGCCATAGAAGCAACGGGAACACCGGGCGGCATCTGAGCTGTGCTTAAAAGCGCATCAATACCGGCAGGAGATTCGGAAGCTGCAAGCGGGACACCAATAATCGGCAGAGGTGTTCTCGCAGCCAGGGCGCCTGCCAGGTGAGCGGCCATGCCGGCGGCGGCGATTATAACCTTTGTGCCGTTTTTGGCGGCATTGTCGGCAAATTCAGCAGCAATATCCGGCGTTCTGTGAGCTGAGATTATCCGAACAACAGGGTCTATGCCAAAATCGTTTAATTTCTCGATACAGGCCTTCATCGTCGGCATATCGGAATCCGAGCCCATTACCACCGCTACGCTTTTGTCTTTTTCTGCCATTGTATTGTTCCCAAAAAAGGCTTAAAATGTCTGACAGCCGAAATGATAACGGTTTGGCAGTAATTTTGCAAGTAAGGAGATAAATTATGACAGTACGTAAACCTGTCGTTGCCGGTCAGTTCTATCCGGGTAGCGATAAACAGTGCCGGGCAGAAATCGCAGATTGTTTGGCCCAAAGGCCGCTTTCAGGCATCCAATTACCCGAAAAAATCGCGGCTGGGATTGTGCCGCATGCCGGCTGGGCGTTCAGCGGCGATTTGGCGGGGATGGTCTTTGCCGCTATCGCTAAAACCGAGGAAAGAATAGATACTTTTGTCATCTTCTCAGCGGTACACCGCTATTTCGATCCGATTGCTGCTGTATATGATGCCGGGGCGTGGCTTACGCCAATGGGCGAGGTTCCAATAGACGAGGAATTAGCTGAGGCAATAATCAAAAAAAGTCCCGCTGCAAAATCAACGCCTGATGCTCACCAACTTGAACATAGTATCGAAGTGCAGATTCCATTTATTCAGTACCTTTTTGCCGATGCGAAAATCGTTCCGATAATGACCCCGCCGGCGGAATATGTGATTAAGCTCGGAGCCGATGTTGCAGAATGTATAAAAGCGGCGACAGATAAAAAAATTGTCTGCATCGGCTCGACGGATTTGACACATTACGGGCCGCGATACGGTTTTGACCCTCAAGGCAAAGGAGAGGCGGGGATTAAATGGGCAAAGGATGTAAATGATAAGGCGTTTATCGACCTTGCACTGGCGATGCAGGCTGAAAAGATATTGACCGATTCATTAGAGAACCAGAACGCCTGCGGACCGGGTGCTGCGGCAGCAACAATTGCAGCGGCAAAAGGATTAGGTAAATCAAAAGGTATATTACTGGCCCATACGCACAGCAGCGAGGTAATGGAGAAAAAGTTCGGCCAAAGCAGCAGCGAAAGCGTCGGATACGCAGCAATTGTATATTAAGGTTTTATTCGACAGTAATCGAATTTATTGTAATTGTTTCGACCGGAACATCGCCTGGCCTGGTCGGAACAACAGCTATCGCATCGACGATGTCCATTCCTTCGGTAACTTTACCAAAGACCGCATAGCCTGCATCGCGTGCGCCGGCGTTTAGAAAATCGTTATTTGCATGGTTGATAAAAAATTGCGAAGTTGCGCTGTCCGGATTTGGTGTGCGGGCCATCGCGATTGTGCCGCGGTCGTTTTTCAGACCGTTTTTGGCCTCGTTAGCAATTGGGGGGCGGACAGTTTTTTGCCGCATATCGGCAGTCATACCGCCGCCCTGAATCATAAAGCCTTTTATAACACGATGAAAGATTGTGCCGTCATAATGTTTGTCCGCAACATACTGGAGAAAATTTTTGCAGCTAATCGGTGCTTTTTCTTCGTTCAGTTCGACTACGATATCGCCTTTACTGGTGGCAATTTTGACTTTTGTGGTTTTAGGGGCGCCGGTGGTCATTTTGGTCTCCTGAACAGATTTTGTCTGATTGGTTTCTTTTTTATCTTGTGGGTTCCTGTCACAGCCTGTCTGTAACAAAATTGTCATTACGAACGATACAATCAAGATTTTCCGCAGCATTTTTTGTCCTTTCCTTTCGAGTCCAAAAGATTTTAAGGGGTTATAGCAGTTTTTTCGCTATTGGGCAACCTTTTTTAGCTTTTCTAATAAGTGGCAGTTCGATTTGGGAGAAAAAAATTGCCCAAAATCATAATAAGGATAAAATAATGTAAGTTATGATAACGATAATAGATTACAAGGCGGGAAATCTGACAAGCGTTAAGCTGGCCTTTGAGCATATAGGCTGTCAGGTGCAAATCACCGATAAAGCCGAGAAAATCCTTTGCGCAGAAAAAATCGTTTTCCCCGGCGTTGGGGCGGCAAAGGCTGCGATGGATAACCTGAAAAATCTTAAAATCCTCGAAGCAATAAAAAAAGTGATTGCCGATGGGGTGCCCTTTTTCGGTATATGTATCGGGATGCAGCTTTTATTCGAGCAGAGCGAAGAAAACAATGGAACAAAATGCCTGGGGGTTCTGGATGGCAGCGTAAAAAAATTCAAGACAGCCGATAAGTTCTGCAAGATTCCGCAGATGGGCTGGAATACTGTGAAAATAAAAAAGCAGCACCCGATTTTTAATGGGATAGAAGACGAAAGTGAATTTTATTTTGTGCACAGTTACTACCCGGCATGCAGTGATAAAAATAATATAATCGGCCAAACTGAATATGCAGATGCGGTCTTTACGAGCGCAGCGGGAAATGGAAATCTCGTTGCGGTGCAGTTTCACCCGGAAAGGTCGGGGCGAATCGGCCTGAGAATGCTTGAAAACTTCAGTAAGTGGAATGGGGTATGCTAACGAAAAGAATAATACCGTGCCTGGATGTGCGAAATCGCAAGGTTACCAAAGGCGTTAAGTTTCAAAATAACATCGAGCTGGGCGACCCGATTGAGATGGCGGTTGCTTATAGTGAAGGCGGGTGTGATGAGCTGGTTTTCTATGACATAACTGCCTCGGCAGAGGAAAGAGGTATAGATATCGATATGGTCAGCGAGGTTGCAAAGGCGGTGCATATACCGTTCGCGGTCGGCGGAGGGATAAAAGATATCGAAGATATGAGACAGGTGCTTCTGGCAGGGGCTGAAAAAGTAAGCGTAAATTCGCTTGCGGTACACAATCCGGATATTATAGCAGAGGGAGCAAAATTGTTTGGCTCACAGTGTATCGTGCTGGGTATGGACCCTGTGAAAGTTGAGAAAAGCGAGAAGTTTCCAAGCGGTTATGAAATAACAATCCAGGGGTTCAGGACAAGGACCGGGCTGGACGCATTGGAATGGGCCAGGCGGGCCGAAGGGCTGGGGGCAGGTGAAATTGTTGTCAACAGCGTCGATGCAGATGGTACGCAGGAAGGGTTTGAGATTAATCTTACGAGAATGATTGCAGAAAACGTCGGGATTCCGGTAGTGGCAAGCGGCGGCGGCGGGACGTGCCGGCACTTGATTGATGTTTTCGATAAAGGAAAAGCAGATGCGGCAATTATAGCAAGTATGATTCATACAGGAAGGTTTACAATTAAACAAATAAAGGATAAACTTACGGCAGCAGGAATACCTATAAGGCGAAAATGGTAGGAGATTTTTATGGATGCTGTAAATAGACCAATAAGTGTAATTGAGCCGGTAAGCGAGGCTCTGGAAAAGATGAAGGTATTACTTTTCAGGCCTTTCAACATGGAGAAGTGGTTTATAATCGGCTTTTGTGTGTGGCTGGCAAACCTGCTTAGAGGAGGTTTCTACAATGGAATGAATATCAATCCCGGTAATAGAAAAAATGGCGAGGCCGCAGAGGTAATCGCGGAAATAGTCGAGTTTGTCCGTGAACATATAATTATTGTAAGTATTTCGGCCGGGATGGTGATTATTTTACTTATTACTATTTTTCTTTTGTGTCTTTGGCTAAGCAGCAGAGGGCGGTTTATGTTTCTGGACTGTCTTGCGAAAAACAAGGCGCAAATCAAGGAGCCCTGGAAGGTATTCAAACAACAGGCTAACAGCTTGTTTGGTTTCCGGTTGCTCGTGATGATTATAGGCTCTGCAGCAATTACCGCATTGGTCATCCCGATGGTGGCCATTTTAGCGATTTTAAAATCATCAGCTATTAACGGCATAACTGCCGGTGTAATATTTTTTGTTGTGCTTTTGCTTATTTTGGCGGCAGCTTCGCTAATCGGTCTTGTTCAAACACTTACTACAGATTTTGTTGTGCCGATAATGTATCTGCAAAGGATACGCATCCTGGCGGGGTGGCGGAAATTTCTGCCGCTGCTTTGGCAGCATTTCTGGAAGGTTATGCTTTATCTGGCTTTCAAAGTCCTGATATCGATTTGCATTGGGGCGATTATGCTGGCGCTCGTATTTGTCGGCTGTTGCTGTTTATGCGGCATAGGCATACTTTTCTTCATACCTTATGTAAGCACAGTGGTGACACTGCCGTTTTACAGCTTCTCAAGACTCTATACCTTATGTTTCTTTAAGCAGTTCGGCAGTGAATTTGACGTTTTTGCCGTTACGGTATAGAAATAGCTTATTGGTTTTGTTGTCTTAATGCACTCAAAATAGCAGATCCAAAGCGTCTTGCCACATCAGAGTCGTTAGCAGTAATTATATTATCGGTAATTTCAAGCTCGGTTCTTTTCCAATCAGCCCCGGCATCAATAAGCTTTCCTCTCTCTGAAGGGGAACTTGTAACTTTTTTATTACTAACGATCCTGGCACGTGCAAATATGCCTGGGGCATTGCCAATAGCCGCGAGAATCTTCTTCTGCTCATTTGCCTGGCGGACGAGCCTTAGTACAGTGCTGTGCTTGAAATATTGCTTTGCACCAATACCGCCAATAAAAATAAAGGCATCATAATCATCAACTTTTATATCTCCAACAAGCTTTGTTGCCGTTATGATGCTTCTTCCAATACCTTTTACTTCGCCTATTACCGAACTCGCTATATCCGGGCGAAGGCCTGCTATCTGGAACGTTTCTTCTACGCCAAAATATTCCGAGTCATTGAAACGTTTCTCTGCAACAATAATAACAACCCGCTTTGAGCGAATACCACTCGGCCGTTTAATCTCCGATGCGACAGCACGGCCGGATAAGACAGCAGGGAGAAGAGATGGTTTTTCAATCGGATTGCCTGTACAAATCATATACAACGGCTCAAGCCCTTCGGGGAGATTACAGATTCCTGCGACAGATTTAGGTGCAAAAGCGCCGACTGGGACAGAGCCAAGTCCAAGAGTAACCGCCTGAAGATGTATATTCTGTGCGATATGGCCGGCTTCAAGGCGTGAAAACTTTTCGCCTCTGCCGCGATACTTTGCCTCAATTTTTCTCTCATAAGCGGAAATTATAAAAATACACGGCGAATCCTGCACTGCCTGCTGTTTGAAGGATGCAGTGTAAAGCATCGGCTTGATATTGCTGTTGATTTTCTTTTCAAGAGTATGGTCGGTAGGATGATACAGATAAAGGCCGTCAGACAAAACAACATACAATTGAATCGGGTAAATTGCGCCGGCAGACGGAGCGGCCCTTAGACCTTTTTCCTCATCGGTTATTCCCTGCGCCGACCAGCACAACTGGGCTATCTGGTCAATCTTCAACGGCTCTGGGGTAAATTGCCTTATGCTCCTGCGATTTTTAATTGCCTGCTCAAGAGAAATCCTGCCGTTCAAATCCGGCTCAGACAGTTTTATTATCGTTGCGCCGGAAGCAGCAAATGCAGTTTGCGAAAGAAGATTTAGTAAACAACAAAACGAAAAAACAAAAATTATCAAATTCTTTTTCATTTTCATATCCTTTGAAATTTAGTCTTCATCTTTTTCAATTACGGTAACTTCGCCGGTCTGCTTATGCTTGTATATAAGGTGCAGATTGCGAATATAAATAAGTGTATTAATTGAAAAGCCAAGTATAAAAATAGGCTCTGTTCTGTGAATGCTGTAAACAAGCAATATTAAACTGCCTATTAACGACAAAAACCAGAACGCTACCGGGACATGGGACCTTTTTTTGTACTCGCTGACAATCCACTGCAGTATAAATCTGCCGCCGAAAGTAACCTGTCCCACAAAACCAATTAACGTCCAAAAAGGTTCCCGTGAAAGCTCATTTATAAAAGACTCTAACATCTCGTTCTCCTGAAAAAGAAATTAACTCGTTTATAATAACCAAATATGGTACAAAAACAACATTTACGGGAAACTGATTTTATGAAATTGAGCAAAGAACGAAAATTCTTTATATTCCTGCTGGTATTTTACTGGCTGGGCATATTTCTTGCCACACATATTCCTATCCCCGGCTGGACCAGAAGAATGGGGGTTAGCGACAAAACCATGCATTTTGTCGCCTATTTAATCCTGACATTTCTGGCATGGTTCAGTATAAGTTTTGAGCAAAAAGCGAACTGGAAAAAACTACGGCCCTGGCTGCTGTCGGGAATTATCCTCTTTTACGGCCTTGCCGATGAACTATTGCAGCATTTTGCAAAACGGTCGGTAGATATTGCAGATTTTGGCGCCAATGGACTCGGTTTAGCGGCAGCAATGGCAGTGCTTACTTTCCTGTCAGGACGTCATGCCATAATGATACTAATTGCGGTTTGCCCGTTCTTTCTGCCGGCTATTGTAAGGTCGCAGCTTATAACAGCCGGTTCGTTACTCGAAGGTTTGGGTTATCTGGCGGGTTTTGCAATAGTTACCATAGCCTGGGCAAAATATTTGTCCCTGGTTCACAATCTGAATTTTAGACAACTAAAATATATGCCGTTATTTTTCGTATGGCCGGCGGCAACCGTTGTAATTTTGAAACTTTATACAGGATTTACAAATAAACCATTTGGTACAACAGCCGTTTTGATTGCCTTGAGCTCAATAATATTAACACTTTTCATTTGGCGTTTGGTAACCAGAGAAAATATTGTTTAACATTGGGCGCGACCATATTTTCCGGCAGAGCCGCTTTATTTTTTTGAAATGGTTTTTTACCGTTGCCAGCGGGGCCAAGCGCGGAAGATGAAACCTTTTAGTAAAAAATTCCAGATTATTTTCCCTGAATTCGCTTATATCCATCTTCAGTAACTTACTTCTGAAGGGTTCATTTCTTAAATGCACAAAATTCAACGGTGCATATTCATCGTCGCCTGACTGGATTACAAATTTATCGTGAACCAGCGCACAAATAATCCGATTGGCAGGCGTATCATACAAACTGAATTTCAGTCTTGCCCCGACAGGTTTAAAAGTGGCCTGCAATCGTTTCCTGCCCCTCAGATGCGTAATGCTGACTCCTATATATCCTGTGCTGCTTTTAGGCGTCCTGTTAAGAGAGTTTTGTCTCGGACTGACGATTCGCAGATTACACCTTCGATTATCGAGAGGATTCCTGTTAATATGGTCAACTACTTCATCTCTCCCTGGCTGCATTAACATGCGAGCAAGTGAATTCTTGTTATTCCTCACCACGCGGCAGCGCACTATTCCATTTAAAACGTCTATACTTCTGATAGCTTTATATTTATGGTAAGGCCGTTTGCTTTTATCTTTAGTTATTCTGTAATAAATATCCTCATCAACTATCAAAGTCCCGAATGGATACTCTATCTTGTAAATTGCCGGTTTTGTCTCTTGCATATCTTTCTCCTGAAATTAATAATTCCTGTTTAGCCCCCGGACCTGTGCCGGGGGTTTTTATTTTGTTTAGCCGTTGCCGATACGGCAACGTGGTTAACCCTGCCATTACTATGGCAGGGTTCGTTCATTTTTCTTGCTTTTCCGCGTTTTCACAAACGGCCTGACCGAATAAAGCGGACAGACAACGGAGGTGCAGTGAATTATCTCCTTCTTTTGCCAGCAGACGCACTCCAGACAAAAAGCCTTTATTGCCGCCGGCTTACTCTGGCCTGTCACTGCTTTTTCGTAGATTTTCCGGTACATTTTCGGAATATCTTTCATCCTGCGTGCTATTTTCTTTTGTCTTAATACTTCCTCAGCCGGTTTTATCTCCAGCCGGTCTGATTGGTTGGGCATTGTTTGCATAAACTGTCTCCTTTGAAAAAATAAAAGGTAAATTTGTGAATGCCTAAAAGGGTTTATGGGGATTGAGATTTGAAATTGCAGATTGAAATTTACCTGCTTTTAGCAGGAATTAGGATTGGAAACTCAACAGAGCCGCGACCGTAAGAGAGCGGTATTCGGGAATATTTAGCCCGCCGCCTGTCCCGCCAAGGCGCCGTTTCACGGCGGGTTATGTTTAGCCGTCGCCGGCACGGCGACGATATTTAGCCCGCCGACCTGTCCGCCGTAGTTTTAACGAAACCGGATAATCCCGCGGTTGCCTTAAGTCTCGGTTGTTTTATTCACTTTTTGCCTAACA
>CAYTQR010000006.1:0-28475 GCA_964440045.1 uncultured Planctomycetaceae bacterium
TCTTAAGGCAGGAAACCCAATATGTTGGTTTTTAACCTCATTATTTGCAATATCTTGTGTATTCAACTGCAAGGAAGCACATTTTTACAGGGAGGCATAAATGGCTACGGTTAGCAACCCGAACGGTTCTATGGAAAGAAACGAAAAAAGCGGCCTGAAAAACTGGCAAAGCCCCAAAAAGAACAATCCCAAAGGGCTTAAAATAGAACAGATTTTTTCTACGCCGACGATTCATCCATTCGATGAAATCGAATGGGAAAAGAGAGACGCTAAAATCACCGGTGATAACGGCGAAGTCGTATTCGAACAAAATGATGTCGAAGTGCCGACCTCGTGGAGCCAGCTCGCCACAAAGGTTGTCGTCAGTAAATACGTTTACGGTGATGTCGAAGGCAGCAGAGAAAACTCCGTTAAGCAGCTGGTACATAGAGTCTGTAAAGCTATCGCCGATAGAGGATACCGTGACGGCTACTTTGTCAGCGGAGGCGATGCAGATAATTTCCAGAGCGAACTTACCTGGCTGTGCGTCAACCAGTACGGAGCATTCAATTCACCGGTGTGGTTCAATGTAGGACTGCAGGATATCTACGATATCAAAGGCAGCAAACACAACTGGCACTGGGACGAGCAGCAGAATAAAGCTGTGCCCTGCGAGAACAGTTATGAATATCCACAAGCCTCGGCCTGTTTTATCCAATCCGTAGATGACACTATGGAAGATATAATGCGACTGGCCGCCAGCGAAGCGATGCTGTTTAAGCACGGGTCGGGAACCGGAACAGATATGTCAACTCTGCGAAGCAGTAAAGAAAAATTGTCCGGCGGAGGAAAACCGTCAGGACCTTTGAGCTTTATGAGAGTCTATGACCAGATCGCAGCGGTTGTCAAATCCGGCGGGAAAACAAGACGGGCTGCCAAGATGCAATCGCCGATGGTGAGTCATCCGGATATAAAGGAATTCATCAGTTGTAAGATGGAAGAGGAAAAAAAGGCCCGGGCACTGATAAAAGCAGGTTACGGAGGTCCTTTTAACAACGATGCCTACAATAGTGTGCTGTTTCAGAACTCAAATCTGTCGGTAAGGGTTACAGATGAGTTTATGCAGGCCGCCGAAAAGGATGAGACCTGGAACACCCGCGAGGTTACTACCGGCAACCCATCCGTTCAATACAAGGCTCGCGAGCTTATGGACCTTATCGCTGAAGGCACGAGACTTTGCGGCGACGCCGGCATCCAGTACCACACAACAATCAACCACTGGCACACCTGCCCCAAAACAGCACCAATTAATGCATCGAATCCGTGCAGCGAATATATGTTCATCAACAACTCAGCCTGTAACCTCGCATCGCTTAACCTGATAAAGTTCAGAAATGAAGACGGTTCATTCGATGTTGAAAGATTCAAGTCTGCAATACGAATATTTATCATCGCACAGGAAATACTGGTCGATAACGGCAGCTATCCAAACGCACCTATCACGAAAAACAGCCATGACTTCAGGGCATTAGGGCTTGGGTACGCAAACCTTGGAAGCCTTCTTATGAGCCTTGCTATGCCTTATGACAGCGAGCAGGCAAGAACATGGGCCTCGGCTATCAGCGCTATACTTACCGGAACAGCATATACCGTAAGCGCAGAGCTTGCTTCTATTAAAGGGCCATTCGAAAAGTATCGGCTGAACAGTCAGCCCATGCTGAATGTAATCAATATGCACCGTGAAAACTGCAAGAACATCTCAGAGGTACATTGTCCCGACTATCTGCTGAGCGGCGCAAAAGATGCATGGGACCATGCACTCGATTCGGGAACGAGACATGGTTTTAGAAACGCTCAGGCTACAGTTCTGGCGCCGACAGGAACTATCGGATTTATGATGGATTGCGATACAACAGGGGTTGAACCGGATATTGCATTAGTTAAATATAAGCTGCTGGCAGGCGGCGGAATCTTCAAAATCGTCAACAGAACCGTACCTATGGCGCTGGAAAGGCTCGGCTACAACGCCGAAGATATAAAGCATATCTGTGACGAAATCGATAAAGAAGACACTATCGAAACAAGCAAAAAACTCAACAAAGAGCATCTGCCTATCTTCGATTGTGCCTTTAAGCCTCAAAAAGGTTCGCGAAGCATACATTATATAGCACATCTGAAAATGATGGCTGCGGTTCAGCCTTTCATCAGCGGAGCTATCAGCAAGACAATAAATATGCCCAGAGAAACAATTGTTGACGAGATTAAATCCGCTTATATCGAAGGCTGGAAGATGGGACTAAAGGCCGTCGCTATTTACAGGGACGGTTCTAAGATGCTCCAGCCGGTCAAGACAGACGAACATAAAGACAGCTCAAAAACAAAATCTGAAGTAACTGCCCCGGCAAAACCGTACAGACGCAGACTGCCGGAGACCAGAAAGAGCATTACTCATAAATTCTCCGTTGCAGGGCATGAGGGTTATCTAACGGTTGGGCTGTACGATGACGGCCAGCCGGGCGAGCTATTTATCACTATGGCAAAGGAAGGAAGCACCGTAGGCGGATTGATGGATGTTATCGGCACCTGTGTTTCAATGGCCCTACAGTATGGGGTACCGTTGATTACACTCGTTGATAAGTTCAGACACGCAAGGTTCGAGCCGGCCGGGATGACGTCAAACAAGAATATACCATTCGCTAAAAGTCTTATCGACTATATCTTCTGCTGGCTGGGTTGCGAATTCATTCCGGGGTATGCAGAGAAAAATACGCCAAACCGGTCGAACGAGAGCCCGAAAGACAATAAAACCACTACAACCGCAAAGGTTCTTGTCGAAAAGACAAAGGACCTGGCAAAAAAAATAGCTGAAGCAAAGGCCGCTCATGTAAAACCGCAGATAAAATCCATTGAGCCGCAAAACCCTGCCGCGGTCAAAGGCGAAAAGAACAGAATCGCCAATCTGGCCGACAGGGCGGTTGCAATGGTAACATCCGTCGTCAGAGGCGATGACGAGGCCCAGGCCCAGGCAGCCGCCAAGCAGCAATTTAACGCGCAGTTTGAACATTTTCAGGATGATGCGCCGGCCTGTGATGTTTGCGGCTCTATTACCGTTAGAAACGGCTCATGCTATAAATGCTACAACTGCGGAAATTCAATGGGCTGCAGCTGAAAAGGCTATTGGGGGCAATACTGGACTGGCTATGTCGGTAAATTGTCAATTCGGGCGGTAAAATCCCCGGAAAAATGCGTTGACAGCTCTTTTTTGGCATGTATAATACCCCGTTCTGCAATATAGGCAGTAAAGGAATTTTATGAAGAGTTTTCTGGCTAAAAAGAATGATATTCAGCGGAAATGGCTCGTAGTCGACGCCGAAGGCGCTATTCTGGGCAGACTGGCTGCCAAAATCGCGCCGATACTGATGGGCAAAACAAAACCCATCTATACGCCAAGCGTTGATACGGGTGATTTTGTTATTGTTATAAATGCTGAAAAGGTCCGGCTGACCGGTAGAAAAAACGAATCCAAGGAATACCAAACTTACAGCCACTATCCCGGCGGACAAAAACGCACGAGCTTCGATGATATGATGAAGAAAAAGCCGGAAAAGATTATCGAGCTTGCTGTAAGACGAATGATGCCGAAAAGCAATCTCGGCAGAGAAATGATGAAAAAACTTAAGGTCTATCGCGGAGGCGAGCATAAGCACGTCGCCCAGAGACCGGAAAAAATAGAACTATAAATCCATGGAAAACAGTATGGCAGAAACTCCTCCAAACAGCCCGCTAACAGATTTGAAACTTGGTTCATCGGCCGAGCCGACCCCGCAAAAAGCCAAGCCGAAAGGCGACTTTTTCTGGGGAACCGGCAGACGAAAAACATCTATCGCAAGGGTCAGAATCAAGCCGGGTAAAGGTGAAGTTAAAATTAATAAGAAAAAACTGGATGAGTACTTCACCCGGCCACAGGATATCAATGCCGTTATCGCACCTTTAAAGACAACCAATACGGAAAAGAGTATCGATATTCTGGTTAACGTAAAAGGCGGCGGTATCACCGGCCAGAGCGGTGCAGTTATGCTCGGAATTGCAAGGGCATTGAAAAACTATGACCCCGGCCTGACACAATCGCTTAGAGATGCCGGTCTGCTGACCAGAGACGGCAGAATGGTTGAAAGGAAAAAGCCAGGCAAGGCAGGGGCGAGAAAGCGGTTCCAGTTCTCAAAACGCTGATTGCAAATTATATATTGGATTATTACAATGGCCGCGAACGAGAACGCGGCCTTTTTTATTTGGGAGATTAAAAATGCTGACAGTCGCAATAATAGGTGCGAGCGGATATACCGGAGCCGAGGCTATTGAAATCCTGCTGCGCCATCCACAGGCTGAGCTTAGTTATCTTACCGCCTTGCCCGAAGAATGCGGAAACGTTGCGGAAGTCTTTGGCCGATTCAAGGGACGATGCGATCTCGATATCGAACCGCTTGATATGGATAAGCTGACCAGCAAGGCAAAAGTTGTGCTGTGCTGTCTGCCGCACAAGGTCTCGATGGGATTTGTGCCGAAGCTGCTGGCGGCAGGTTTGAAGGTAATCGACTTCAGCGCTGATTATCGTATCAAGGATGTGAGCGTCTATGAAAAATATTATCAGCCTCACAGTGATACTGAAAACCTTAAACAAGCTGTTTACGGGTTGTGCGAACTGTACCGCGATAAAATAAAAGATGCGAAATTAATCGCAAATCCGGGCTGTTTCCCGACAGGGTTTATACTCGCAGTTGCGCCGCTTTTGAAAAATGGCCTTATCAAACCTTCGATTATCGTAAATGCAACAACAGGCACAAGCGGAGCAGGGAAAAATCCGTCGAAAAATTTTCATTTCCCAAATATGAATGAGAACTTTTTCGCTTACGGTATTGGTACGCATCGTCATCAGCCTGAAATGGAGCAAATCGCCGGCGAAATCGCAAATAAGAATATCGATATACTGTTCCAGCCGCACGTCGGGCCGTTTGATGTAGGTATATTGTCAACGATTTACTGTGAGCCTAAGGAAAAAGTAACGGGCGAAAAACTGGCCCAACTGTATAAAGAGTTCTATAAGAGCGAGCATTTTGTACAGATTCTCGAGACGCCCCCAATGCTAAAAGACATTGCAAAAACAAATTACTGTCAAATTTATCCAACCGTGTGCAAAGATAAGATTATTGTCTTCAGCGCGATTGATAACCTTATAAAAGGCGCATCAGGCCAGGCGATTCAGAATATGAATATAATGTATGGTTTTGATGAAACCGCCGGACTTTTATAGCAATGGCAAAGGCTGGAACAATTAAAATCGCGACATGTCAGTTTGCCGTTGGCGAATCTGTAGAAAAAAATTCAGAGCATATCCAGGAATTTATCAAAAAGGCAAAAAAGCTCGATGCCGATATTGTTCACTTTTCCGAATGCGCACTGAGCGGCTATGCAGGCAGTGACTTCAATTCGCTGGATGGATTTGATTGGGGCAAACTAACTGAGCAAACGCAAAAAATTATGGCTCTTGCCCAAAAACTGGAGCTATGGGTCGTGCTCGGCAACACACACAGACTTACAGAGCCGAATAAGCCGGCAAACTCTCTTTATCTTATAAATCCGCAGGGACAAATCGAGGACAGATATGACAAGCGATTCTGCACGGAAAGAGATTTGAACTATTACACGCCGGGCAACAGGTTCGTGACGTTTGAAATTAATAGCGTAAAATGCGCTTTGCTTATATGTTTTGACCTGCGGTTTCCTGAAATTTATAGAGAATTATGCAAACTCGGCATCCAGTGCATTTTTCAGTCATTCTACAACGCTCGCCAGAAAGAACAAAGCGTGCATAGACATATAATAAGACAAACAATGCAGGCAAATGCAGCATCTAATTATTTCTGGGCAAGCGTAGCAAATTCGTCGGCTCAAATCGCTCCGTATCCATCGTGCTTTATCCAGCCGGACGGCGAAATCGTAAATGAATTAAAACTGAACAAGCCAGGCATAATGGTGAATACCGTCGATACATCGCAGATTTTCTATGACCCTTCTGAAAGGTTCAGGAAACTTGCGATGGAGGGAATTTTGACCAACGGGCCTGTCGATCTTGACGATGTTAGGAGCAAAGATACAAAAAGCCTTTAAAAACAACGGATATTTGTTATAATGGAACATATATGGTAAAGAACTGTGCCAAATTGAGAGAGTTTTATCGCAAATTAATGGAAAAGGAGGATATTCCATACCAAAAGGCACTGGCTATTTATGAAGACCTGCACAACGAGGCGGTTAAACTCGGAGTTATCACCCACGAGAATATCCTCGAAGGAATCGAGGTTGATATAAAAATCGCAAAGGCAATAAACGGACTTGCTGAATGATAGAAAGCCTGCTCAAAAAAATTGCACAGAATTTAGATAAAAATAACATCCCATATATGGTCATCGGCGGGCAGGCCGTCTTGCTATACGGAACACCTCGATTGACAAGAGATATTGACATTACACTCGGAACAGATACAGACAAGTTCTCAATGATTGATAAAATTTGCAACCAGGCTGGATTAAAAATACTTCCTGAAAATCCGCAAGGCTTCGCAATCGAAACAAAAGTATTGCCGGCCGAAGATGTCGAATCTAATATACGCATTGATTTTATCTTCTCCTTTACGATATATGAAACACAGGCTTTCAAGCGAACAAAAGCGGTTCTTATGGACGAGTATCCGGTAAAATTTGCGTCTTGTGAAGATGTTATTATTCACAAGATGATTGCCGGCAGAGCCATAGATGCCGAAGACATAAAAAACATATTGATCAAAAACAAAAACTCTATCGATATCAAATACATTAAAAAATGGCTTGTTGAGTTCGGTAATATCGACGAGTACAAAGGAATAGTACAAAAGTTTAACAATATGTTGGAGCAGTGAATCAGACATTCAGAGTAAACACTATGAAAAATAATACGATAACATCGCCGAAGGGATTTCTGGCGGCTGGAATAAGCTGCGGGATTAAACAAAGCGGTAAAAAAGACCTTGCGATTATAGCCTGTCCGACAGGAGCGAAGGCGGCAGGCCTCTTTACAACGAATAAAATCGTCGCAGCATCCGTAACGGTATGCAAAAAACACATAAAAACAAGCAGTATTGAGGCTGTGATAGTAAACAGCGGAAATGCAAACGCCTGCACCGGCAAGACAGGCGAGAAAAACGCTCAGACAATGTGCAAAAAAACCGCTGAGCTTATCGATGCAAAAGCAGGGCAGGTATTGATAGCATCGACAGGGATTATCGGTAATCATCTGCCTATGCAAAAAATCACAACGGGGATAAAAAAGGCAGTTGCTAAACTTTCAAACAGTCAAAAGGGCGGGAATGATTTCGCCCAGGCTATAGTGACGACCGATACCCGCAGTAAACAGGCATTTAAGACTGTCGAAATATCAAGCGTTAAAATTAAAATCGCAGGGGCCGTAAAGGGAGCTGGTATGATTGGACCCAATATGGCTACGACGCTTTGCTTTATTACAACCGATGTCGCGATAACAAAGGCCATGCTGCAAAAGGCGATGAAAGATGCTATCGGAAATTCCTTAAATAAACTTACCGTTGACGGCCATCAGAGCACAAACGATACTGCAATAATCCTGGCATCAGGACTTGCGGGTAACAGAATAATAAGCAAGCAATGCCCGCGATACAAAAAATTTGCGTCTGCACTTTCAGCACTTACAACGGATTTGGCAAAGCAGATGGCTCTCGATGCTGAGGGCGCAACGAAAATGTTTACAATCATTGTGAAAAATGCCGCTTCAAAGGCCGATGCCGCCAAGGCGGCACGAGCCGTTGCAGATTATGACCTTGTCAAATGCGCAATCCACGGCAACGACCCAAACTGGGGAAGAATCATCTGCGCAGTCGGGAACTGCGGCGTGAAATTAAATCCGGAAAAACTAACCTGTTCTATCGGAAATATAACCGTTTTCAAAAACGGCCAACCAGCCAAATTCGACCTGAAAAAAACGAGCAAAATCATATCGCAAAGAGAGCATATAATTACGGTAAATCTGGGTGCTGGAAAACATAGCGACTTCTGCTATGGATGTGACTTAAGCGCTGAATATGTAAAAATTAACGCGGATTACCATACATAATGGTAAATAGCCGCCCAAAAAAGGTTCCTGATACCTTTTTCTCTTTCTTTTTTGAAATAGTCCTTGAAAACAACAGCAATTTCCTTAGACTCATCGCTAATTTCATCTTAGAGTCAAATAAAGTATTTCTATGTCTATATCCAAAGGAGTTTAAAAAGTGAAGAAAGTTAGCAATTTAAAGTTTCTATTATTGCCGACATTATTGTTGGCAGCCAGGGCCTTTGCAGGTGAAGGTTGCGCTGCGGCGAGCAAATTCTGCAGTGCCGCTGGTGCGGAAGGTTCTATCCTCGGCATATGGTTGATTGCTCCAATTTCCGCAGTACTGGCACTGGTTTTTGCGTGGTTCTTCTACCAAAAGGTAATGGCTGCCGATCCAGGCAGCGAAAAAATGATCGAAATAGCCAACCACGTGAAGGAAGGTGCTTATGCATATCTGTTCAGGCAGTATCGCGTGGTGTCAATTGTCTTTATCATTCTGCTGGTAATCTTCGCAGTGCTGGCCTATATGGGCGTTCAAAATCCGTTTGTGCCTGTCGCGTTTTTGACAGGCGGATTCTTTAGCGGTCTGTGTGGATTCCTGGGGATGAAAACCGCAACGAACGCTTCAAACAGAACCGCTCAGGGCGCGAGCGTAAGCCTAAACAGAGGCCTGCAGGTTGCCTTCCGCAGCGGTGCCGTTATGGGGCTGGTTGTTGTGGGCTTCGGTCTGCTGGATATTTCACTTTGGTACTTAATTCTCGATAAGCTGGTTTATAGCGCATCGAATATGGCAAACGGCCTGCACTTCCTCGGGCTGCAGCTGGTTCATGTGGGTATGAGTGCCGAGGATAAGCTGGTAGAAATTACGACGACAATGATTACGTTCGGAATGGGCGCTTCAACACAGGCACTGTTCGCACGTGTCGGCGGCGGAATTTATACAAAAGCAGCAGATGTTGGCGCTGACCTTGTCGGTAAGGTTGAGGCTGGGATTCCGGAAGATGACCCAAGAAACCCGGCAACAATCGCTGATAACGTAGGTGATAACGTCGGTGACGTAGCTGGTATGGGCGCTGACCTTTACGAAAGTTATTGCGGATCTATCCTGGCAACGATGGCTCTCGGTGCGGCACTTACGCTTAACAGCGGCGGTGAAGTGCTAAAGGCGGTTCTGGCTCCTATGGTTGTTGCAGGGCTCGGAATTTTACTTTCTATCATCGGTATCTTTATGGTTCGTTGCAAAGAAAACGCAACACAGAAAAACCTGCTCAATTCACTGCTCATCGGAACGCTCGGAAGCAGTGCTCTGATCCTGGTGGCTCTGGTTGGAATGGTACAAATCGGCTGGATAAGCTGGGGCATCTTCGGCTCGGTTGTTTCTGGTCTGATGGCCGGCGTTGTTATTGGACAGTTCACTGAATATTACACTTCAGACGAATATAAGCCTACAAGAGGTATCGCAGAGCAGGCGAATATGGGAGCTGCGACTACGATTATCGATGGTTTCGCAACAGGTATGTACTCGGCTGGTTTGCCGGTAATTACAATTGTGGTCGGTATCCTTTGTGCGTTCGGATTTGCAGGGGGATTTAGTAATCCTGCAATGGGACTCTACGGAATCGGATTTGCAGCGGTTGGAATGCTCTCAACATTAGGTATCACGCTGGCGACAGATGCTTACGGACCAATCGCTGATAACGCGGGCGGAAACGCTGAGATGTGCGGACTTGGGCCGGAAGTAAGAAAAAGGACAGATGCCCTCGATTCGCTTGGCAACACTACCGCAGCAACTGGTAAGGGTTTTGCTATCGGCTCGGCTGCTTTGACCGCTATGGCTCTTTTGGCAACGTTTATCGAAGAAGTCAGAATCTGGATTGTAAGGCTGGCACAGGAAGGCGGCGGAGAATATACGGTAGGAAATCATACCTTTACCGTCGCAAGCGCAAAGGTTGCTCCGGTTGCCGAATTCGTCAGGGCTTATGAACTGACGATTATGAATCCAAAGCTTATCTGCGGATTGTTTATCGGCGCTATGATGACGTTTGTTTTCTGTGCGATGACAATGAAGGCTGTCGGCAGGGCTGCCGGCGCGATGGTTAACGAGGTTCGCAGACAGTTTAAAGAAATCGTCGGCATTATGGACGGAACCGGCCAGCCTGATTATGCACGATGCGTATCGATATCAACGGCAGGCGCTCAGAAAGAGATGATTCTGCCTTCGCTGCTGGCGATTACGGTGCCTGTGCTTACCGGCTTGATTCTCGGCGTGGCGGGCATTATGGGTCTGCTGGCCGGCGGACTTACCTGCGGATTTGTCCTGGCAATTACGCTTAACAATTCAGGCGGTGCATGGGACAACGCCAAGAAATATATCGAAAAAGGCGCTCACGGCGGCAAAGGCTCAGATGCCCATAAGGCCGCTGTTGTAGGCGATACAGTCGGCGACCCGTTCAAGGACACTTCCGGGCCGAGCTTGAATATCCTTATTAAACTTATGACGATGGTCAGCGTGGTATTTGCAGGCGTTATCGTCAAATTCGCACCGATGATCGCAGACTTCCTGAATATAGGCAATTAGTTGACTTGAACTGTAATTAAATGTAATCTATCGGGGTCGGCAGTGTTCGGCCCCGTTTTTTTATGGAATAAGGAAAATTGGCAAAAAAACGACCTCTAACCACAAGAAAATTCGCTATTGCCTCGGCTAAAATCGCCCTCGAAAGGCACTGCTCTGATGTAGTCCTGCTCGATTTGAAAGGGAAAAGCCCCGCTACCGACTATTTTCTAATAGCTACAGGAACAAGCGACAGGCAAATCCGCACCGTCGCAGACGAAATTATCCAATTGGGACGTAAAAATAATTTTCGGGTATTCGGAAGGGCAGGCTACGAACAGGCTAAATGGCTGCTGCTGGATTTCGTCGATGTCGTCGTCCATGTCTTCGATGAAGAATTTAGGGAACACTACGATTTGGAACTGCTCTGGGGAGATGCAAAAAAACTAAAAGTTTGAAACTAAAAACTTAAAATTTATGAAGCCTGTAATTGAAATAATCTCTGAAAAGATAAGTGCCGCTATTGAAAAGGCGACAGGCCAAAAAGACGCCTCCGCAATAGTAACGCCTGCCACTGACGCGAAATTCGGAGATTATCAAAGCAACAGCGCCCTTGCCCTTGCAAAACAATTAAAAACAAATCCCCGCCAACTTGCCGAGAAAATCGTCGCCAATTTGCAAATCGATGATATCTGCGAAAAACCAGAAATTGCAGGTGCAGGATTTATAAATTTAAGGCTGAAACCCCAATTCGTCGCAGAAAACCTGCTTAAAATAAACAGTGATAAAAAGCTCGGCATAGAAAAAGCCAAAAAACCTCAAACTGTCGTTGTTGATTTCTCTGGGCCCAATATTGCAAAACAAATGCACGTCGGCCATCTTCGCAGTACTATCATAGGCGACTGTATCTGCAGGATGCTCGATCTTGCAGGCCATAAGGTAATCCGCCAAAACCATATCGGCGACTGGGGTACTCAATTCGGAATGCTTGTAGAGCTCCTCAAAGAAAAAATAGAAGAGCTTGTTGATTCAATTGAGTGGACAGCAGGCCCTATAGAAGATCTGGAAGATTTTTATAGGCAGGCAAATAAACGATGTGAAAATGATACCGAGTTTGCCAGCAAAGCAAGAGCTACTATAGCTGGTTTACACATTGGTGACCCAGCATGTTTAGAGCTTTGGCAGATGATTGTTGGTGAAACGAGAAGACATTATCTCCCGATCTATAAAATGCTGGGAGTTAACTTGACCGTTGAAGATGAACGTGGTGAAAGTTTCTATAAAGATAAACTTGCTGATGTTGTGGATGATTTGAAAAAGGCCGGCTGGGCGGTTGAATCTGACGGGGCTGTCTGTGTATTTGCCGAGGGGTTCAAAAACAAGGAAGGGGAGTCTTTACCTTTTATTATTCAAAAAGCTGACGGGGCCTTTCTTTACGCGACGACCGATTTGGCGGCTCTGCGGTATCGAATAAACGAGCTAAAGGCAGATAAAATTATTTACGTTACAGATACAAGGCAGAAACTGCATTTTGAGATGCTTTTTGCCGTAGCAAAACAAGCCGGCTGGACAGACGATAAAGTCAAACTTCAGCATGTTACTTTTGGAAGCGTCCTCGGCGAAGGCGGAAAGCCTTTAAAAACACGCAGCGGCGAGAATGTAAAACTTAAAGACCTTCTCGACGAAGCGGTTAAAAGAGCAAAACAAGTCGTCGAGGAAAAGAGCCCTGAGCTGAAAGATGGCGAAAAAGAAACTATCGCAAAAGCGGTTGGAATCGGGGCGGTAAAATACGCAGACTACTGCAATAATCGAACGAGTGATTATATTTTCAGCTTCGATAAGATGCTGGCGATGGACGGCAATACCGCTCCTTATATGCAGTATGCTTATGCAAGGATTAAATCCATTATGCGAAAAGGGCAAATTAATATAGAAGAAGAATTGAAAGACATAGAAAAGCTTTATCTCGAAGAGAATGCGGAGCTTGCCCTTGCAAAGCAGCTTATCAGATACAGCGAAGCGTTTAATTTGGCTGTTGCGGATTTTAAGCCTAATTTCCTGACGGGTTATCTGTTTGAACTGGCGCAGAAGTTCAGTGCTTTTTACAACGCCTGTCCGGTGCTTGACGCGGCCGAGAAAATCAGGCCTTCAAGGCTTTTGCTTTGCGAATTGACTGCACGGACTATTCGAGATGGACTTGAAAATTTACTCGGCATTAATGTTCTTGAAAAGATGTAATAATTTACGCTTGTAATTACAGCTAAATAGAGATAGCATTTATAATATTATGGCTTATTCACTTAAACAAAAGATTTCACAAAACAAGCTGGCCGAATTCTGTATAAAGAGCCACATAAAAAAACTTTCGGTTTTTGGCTCAGCCATTCACGGGCAACTCACGCCGGACAGCGATATAGACCTTCTGGTGGAGTTCGACCAGAATCATATACCGGGTTTGTTCTCAATTGTGAAAATGGAAATGGAACTTACTCAGATGCTTGGCCGTAAAGTCGATATGCGAACTTTTGAGGATTTAAGCCAGTATTTCCGTAATGAGGTTGTAAAAAATGCCGAAGTTCAGTATCAGTCCTGAAGACCGTACAAGATTACAGCATATGCTTGATGCTGCTATGGAAATCCGGCAATATGTGCAGTCGTCAACACGGCAGGATTTGGACAGTGACAGAAAACTGGTTCATTCTTTGATTCGTCTTCTCGAAATTATAGGTGAAGCGGCCACACAAATCACAAAAGAATGCCGTGACAATATTCTTTCAATTCCATGGTCTGTATTAACAGGTATGAGAAACCGTCTCATACACGCATATTTTTCAATCAACCTCGATATTGTTTGGAGCACTTCAACTGAGGATATTCCACCATTGATTGAAGAATTGAGCAAATTTCTTGGTAAATATTATGAAAATAACCACTAAAACTTTTTCTGTCAGCACACACAGCCGGAACGAATTAGTCGATATCACAGGCAAGATTGAAAAAGCAGTCGCCGATTCAGGTATATCGCAAGGCACTATTACAATTTTCTGTCCGCATACAACGGCAGGTATTACCATAAACGAAAATGCAGACCCGGACGTGGTTCACGATATCCTGCTTACGCTCGAAGAGCTTTTGCCCCAAATGCGAAGCGGCTACAGGCATTCTGAAGGCAATTCAGATGCACATGTAAAAAGCTCAATTACGGGGTGCAGCGAAACGGTCCTGATTTCCGCGGGCCAAATACAACTGGGCACCTGGCAGGGAATTTATTTCTGTGAATTCGATGGGCCGCGAAGAAGAAATGTCAACGTCCAGATAATTGGCGAATAAATCTTACCCCCACCTCAACAATCTGTCATACTTTTAGTCAACAGAGTCAACTCTGCGCATAAAAATGGCGAGACGGTCAAAGTGGCTGGGGGGAGACCACTGTTTTGACACTGCCTCGCCGAGGTTCATTAAACTGCTATACGCAGTAATTAACCATATTAAGCATAAAGTATTATACCAATCTCAAAGAGCAAAGTCAATGGAATTTCCCACAGCTAATAAAACCATAAAAACAAAAAAAATAAACCCTATCAAACCATTTTTGGCACTAAAAATGCGGAAAGTTTAGGCTTGAATTCCGCTCTTTTTCGCCGTAAATTGTATATGTTAATTTGCCCCATATACGATTTCCAAGGGAGCTGTAATCCATGGCCAAACAGAGTAATTCGGCTGTCTCTGAGAAAATCAAAGACACAGCTAAGACTATACAGCAAAAGATCTTAAAGAAGCAGAAGCCCACCATGTCAACCCCTGTCCGCTCACTGAGTAATGTCAAGTACTACCCCAAAAGCGGATATTTCCAAATCGCAGGGAAAAATAAAATAAGAACGCTTACCGTAGGCACCGTAAAAACATTCGCCCAGACGTTAAAGATGATGTCGCTATCCAAAGAACTCATCGACACAGACGATATGGCCACCAAAAGAGAGGCCTATTATATATCCAAAAACTGGGGCAAAGCGGGATTTGCCGAACAGCCGGAATCCGATACTATTATGGACGATGTCGAGGCTATGTTCGGAGTTAACAGAGAACAGCTTAAGTTTATACCGGAAGAAAAAGGAGGAGATATCGCCGGCAGATTGCTCGTTATCGATACCGATTCAAAAGGAAAAAGATTAAAAATCGACTGTACCAAATTCGGCTCCGGCGCATATTCGATACCCATCGACGTCGAAAACCTTCAATTCTCAAGCAAGGCCAAATTCATTCTTGCCATTGAAACCGCAGGTATGTTCCAAAGGCTGGTCAAATACGACTACTGGGATAAAAATAACTGCATACTCGTCAGTATGGGCGGCGTACCGACAAGGGCGTGCAGAAGATTTATCAGGAGATTATCGGACAAATTAAAAGTGCCTGTTTACGCCTTTGTCGATGGGGACCCTTATGGATATTTCAATATTTATCGAACTCTCAAGGTCGGTTCGGGAAACGCGGCACATCTCAACCAGTATTTCTGCGTACCGAAGGTAAGATTCCTCGGCGTAACCCCACAGGATATCATTGACTATAAACTGCCTACACACCCTCTCAAAGAGGTCGATATTAAACGTGCAAAAGATGCGCTGAAAAACGACCCCTTTGTAAAGTACCACAAACCCTGGCAGGCAGCGATAAACCAGATGCTGAAAATGGGTGTGCGCGTTGAACAACAGGCCTTTGCAAAACATGGACTCGATTTTGTCGTCAAGAAATATCTGCCGAGAAAACTAAATAAAACAGCACTATTCCTGCCGTAAAACAAGAAAAGGAAAAAATGGAGCCACGAAGACACTAAGGCACAAAGTATTTTAAATTATATAATTATATATTTTTTCTTGGTGTCTTCGTGCCTTGGTGGCTAAAACAATGAATAAAATCGCAGAAAATCTCGAAAAGGTCAAAAGCAATATACAAAACGCGTGTGACAAGGCGAAGCGAAACAGCTCCGAAATAACCCTTGTCGTTGTTACAAAAGCCGCCAATATCAACGCGATAAAACAAGTCATTCAGCTCGGATGCAGGCAATTAGGAGAAAACAGAGTACAACACCTGAAAGTCGTAACCGACGATTTGGCCGAGTACTTAAAAAAAGAGCACGCAGATGCCGATGGAAACTCAAAAATCAACTGGCATATGATAGGACACCTGCAGAGAAACAAAGTTCGGCAGGTTTTGCAAATCTCAGAATTCATACACTCTGTCGATACATTGAGACTGGCAGAGGAACTCAGCAAAAACGCCGTCAAACTCGATGTACACCCCCAAATCCTCATACAGGTCAACTGCTCCAAAGAGCCTCAAAAATACGGTGTACCGGTAGGCGCAGCTATTCATCTTGCAGAGCAAATTGCCACAATGCCGAATATCAGACTCGCAGGTCTTATGACTATGGCGCCGCTGACCCTGAACAAAGATGTTATAACAGCATCTTTCAGCCGGGCAAAAGAACTATTCGAGGAAATCAAAGGAGAGAAAACCGCAGGCGCAAACTTCAAGCATCTGAGTATGGGCATGAGCCAGGATTACGAAATCGCGATTGAATACGGAGCCACTATACTGCGAATCGGCTCGGCAATATTTGCCTGACCGTTTTACCACAAGCCATCATAAAACCTCCACCTATGGTGTGGCCAAGCCACTGAAAATTTACCTAAGACCGATAATAGCCCAAAATTTTCCGCTAAAATTGTCAATCCCGTTAGAAAAAAATCGCTGGTTTTATCGCTCCACTCATCAGAAATAGATGTTCTCTAACGGGGTCAATAAAAAGATGCCAGCCTAAGTCGGAGGTAAAAATAGCCGAAGTATTGCTATATCGAATCAAGTGAGTGTCCGTAAAAATGCCTAAAATCCTGATAAAACCAGAAGAAACTAAAACAAGCTTTATTGATGCTCTGCTGGTCTGTGCCGGGGAGATTATTTGCCCGCAAATCAAGGAAATTATCGATAATAACAAGTTCACGTGGCGAATTATGGATTTTGACACACTCCTTGCGGCAAAATTCAACCCTGACAATATCGGCACAGCTATAATCGATGCGGAATCTTCGGCTGACTCTCCGTCAGTCCACAGGACGCCTTACGGCGGAGTCCCAAGGACAGTTGATTCGGAAAAGTTGCTTGAGATTATCGAACTGCTCGACAATACAAACATCCCCACCGTGCTTTACGGAAATACGGCTAATATCAACACAGGCTATTTCAAAATGCTCAACGTGATAAAAAAAACATCCGTCCAGCAGATTATATCTATAATAAAAATAAGCAATACTTATCGCAAGCGCATTATTGAGCTCGAAAATCATATGGATAGTCCTGCCAAAAACAATCATGCACAGCAGCTTGAAAATCAGTTAAAAATGGCCGGGGCTGTTCAGAAAGATTTTCTTCCGCAAGCCCTGCCGGATAGCGATAGATTCAAATGGGCTGTCACTTTCATACCTGCAGACTGGGTATCAGGAGACATTTACGACATAACACGTATCGACGAAAAACATATAGGATTCTATCTTGCCGATGCCGTCGGCCATTCAATGCCGGCCGCATTACTGACTATGTTCCTGAAACAGGCCATTCAGATGCGTCAAACCACCGGCAACGAATATAAGATTTTCTCGCCGATTGAGGTGATGCAAAATTTAAATCAGAAAATGTTCGCCCAACACCTTAGAGGATGCCAATTCGCTACCTGTTGTTATTTCCTGCTTAATACCGAAACACTAACGCTCGACTACTGCCGAGCCGGACATCCGTATCCAATCCTGATAAATAAAAACAATTCGCCCATTCAGCTTCAGACAAGAGGTTCGCTGCTCGGCATATTCGAAGACGCCCAATTTGAACAGGCCTCGGTCCAGCTTAGTCGCGGTAATAAGCTGATTGTGTACTCTGACGGCGCCGAGCCGTTTATGGGCACAAAACTAAATGAAGAGACTCTCCATTTCGATAAAGAATTTACATCCCTCACCGTTCTGCCGGCAAAACAGCTTACCGATAAATTCGAAAAACTCGTCAGACAGTCCAAAGAAACGGAAGAAACAGACGATATCAGCCTGATAGTCCTCGAAATTAAATAAAAACAGGCCATAAAACAGACAAGTACCGCCAAAATCATAACTTTAATCGCTAATAAGCCCATGTCTTTAATTTTCTTGCAATACTGGTTTTTTGACAGTAAATTAATCAAACTTTTACCTTAAGGGCAGGTAGCTCAGCTGGTAGAGCAACGGACTGAAAATCCGTGTGTCGGCGGTTCAACTCCGCCCCTGCCCATTTACAAGCTTACCAAGTGTACATCTTCAAAAGCATACACAATGGGTAAAAGCCAGATATAATGAAGATGTCCAAAGTATAAAGGCAGTTGTTGCCACCATTGTCTTTGTTAATGCTTTTTCTCTTTTGTTCCTTACGAGCTTTCTTTTTCGCAGATTTCTCCTGCCGCTTCTGGCGAATCTACTCTGCAAACTCCTGAAGACCAAATTGCTTAACCTTGCAAAAGCGTTACAGTTGAATAAAAAATAGAATCCCATCCGGACCTAAACAGTAATTGCCGGGGGGAATCATATTTGCTAATATATGATCTGCTCGCAAATTATTGTAAAGACGAGACTGCCAAATCCAGAATTAGGCAGGGGAAAAATTGTATGGATGATTCATTAAACGAATCATTAAAGAGGCGTATCAGAAAAGCTCGCGGCAAGTTCACTGCGATGGGAGCAACATATTTTGCCGGGGTTCTGAACGACAATTTCTTCAGGCAGTGTGCCCTTCTTATGGCGGTAGCTGCTGATAAGTCTCATTTGCAGGGGTATGCCACAGCTGTTTTCACGCTGCCTTTCATACTTTTTGCCGCACCGGCGGGTTTTTGTGCGGACCGCTTCTCGAAGCGGTCGATAGTAATTGCCTCAAAGATTCTCGAATTGGTGGCAATGATTTTTGCAGCGATAGGTATTTACTACTTGAACTGGACACTGATACTCGTAACTTTGTTCATAATGGGGTTGCAATCAACATTGTTTGGACCAGCCCTCAGGAGCACAATTCCAGAGCTTTATCCAGCTGAGTATGTTATCAAGGCAAATGCTATCATCCGAACGTTAAGTACAGTCGCTATTCTGGCTGGTATCGCAATAGCCGGTGTTGTCCTGGATAGAGAAGGTTTAGTAGGAAAAGTGCCGCTCGGACAAGTTATAGCGGCTTCAGTAGTAGTTGGTTTGGCAATAATAGGATTAATTGTCAGCTTTGGGGTGCCTAAGTTCCCAGCAGCTTCTCCGAAAGCTCATTTTCCCTGGTCCGGCCCATTCAATTCATTGATAACGCTGTATAGAGTCCGCAGTGATTCATTGCTTACTGTCTCGATAACGGCCAAGGCGTTCTTCTGGTTTGTAGCTTCCCTTCAGATTCTGGTAATCAATGAATTGAGTATGAAGCAGTTCGGTTTAACCAAGACACTAACCAGTGCGTTGGTAGTTGTCGAGCTTATGGGAATTGCTATTGGCAGTTTGCTTAGCCCATATCTGGCGAAAGGCAGAAGATGGTATTGTGTTCTTACGCCGGCTGCTGTAACAATGGCTGTATGTATGTTCATAGTGGCTATTGCCCCGTATCTTCCGAACTCCATGAGAAAGTTCATAGTGACAGGAACGCTTGGCATCCTTGGGGTGGCAGGTGGATTGTATTCTGTTCCACTGGCGAGTTTTCTTCAGATAAGACCATCAGCGGATGTCAAAGGAAGAGTAATAGCAGCTTCAATGTTTGCTGATTTTACGGGAATTCTGATTTCCGGTGCGGTTTTCTACCTGCTGAACGTTATGAAGATTAAACCCAGCAACGGTTTTGCTTTTCAGGGAGCAATGGTGACGGCAGTTGCGATATGGCTGTTATTTGTCCTGCCAAAAAGGAGAAATGGTGATTAATTTTCTTGTACGAATAATAGTTAAATGGGCGCTGTCCCTGCGTTATCGCATCACTATCAAGGGCATCGAAGCAACTGCTGCCAAAGGCAAAAAAGGGATTTTGTTTTTGCCCAATCATCCTGCTCTGATTGACCCTATTATTCTTTATGCTCATTTACACGGTCGCTTTGCTCCGCGGGGGTTTGGCGATAAAGACCAGGTGGACAGGTTTTTTATCCGGTTTTTTGCGCAGCGCTGGGGCGTACGAACTATCCCGAGTATGGCAAAATACGGCCCATCTGCCCGTGCCCAAATCGAGAGGGTACTCGATGAGAGTATTGAAGGTCTCAAGCGGGGAGAGAACCTTCTGCTCTGGCCGGCTGGTAGAGCGTATCGAAGTTGTAGAGAAAATCTTGGTGCGAACAGTTCTGTGGACAGAATTCTTCAGAATTTTCCGGATGTCCGCATCGTGTTAGTGCGTACTATGGGTCTATGGGGCAGCGGCTTTAGCTGGGCCGGCGGTCAAGAACCAATTGTCTCCAGGGTGCTTCGCAAAGGTTTGTTCTCGTTGCTTGCAAGTGGAATATTTTTTGCACCGCGGCGAAAAGTAACAATTGAACTATATGAGCCTGAAGATTTACCGCGAGATGCCGACCGGAAAACCTTTAACCGTTTTCTCGAAGCATACTATAACGAAAGTCTATTACCAAACACTTACGTTCCTTATTCTATTTGGGACAGAAGTGGTATAGTAACACTACCAGAGCCAACTACTGCAAGGTTAGAAGGAAATTTGTCATTGGTGCCGGCTGCTACTCGGCAGATTGTTCTGAAACACCTGTCAGAAATGACAGGAATTTCCGAACTGAAGGACAAGAACTATCTGGCTCTGGATCTGGGAATGGATAGTCTGAGCAGGACGGACTTGTTACTTTGGCTTGAAAAGGAATTCGGCTTTCAACAAGCTGATGCCGCGGCAATGCAGACTGTCGAAGACGTGATGTTGGCTGCCTGTGGAAAGTTCATTTTCGCCAGCCCCACAAGTTTAAAGACGCCTCCGGCTTGTTGGTCCAAAAAAAGAGCCGCAAAAAGGGTCGAGATGCCGCAAGGGGATACCATAACAAAGATTTTCCTGAAGCAGGCAGCCAGGTCACCAACCAGGGCGGCTATTGCAGATCAGACGAGCGGAGTGAAATCTTATCGTGATATTATTGTGGCGTGTCTGTCGCTTCAACCAGTCATAAAGGAGCTGGAAGGAGATTACCTCGGGATAATGCTGCCTGCCTCTGTCGCTGCAGATGTTTTCTATTTGAGTACTCTGTTCGCTGAAAAAATACCTGTGATGGTTAACTGGACAGGAGGGCCACGGAATATAATCGCCTCGCTGGATTCGATTGGCGTTAAACATATCCTTACCTCCAGGGTATTGGTTGAAAGGATCGGCTTACAGGGTTTTGACCTCTCCCAAATATCTGAGCGCTTTGTGTTTGCAGAGACAATCAGCCAAAAGCTATCAAGACTTGCCAAAATCAAGGCCTGGCTTACAGGACATATCAACTGGTCGAGCTTAAGCAAGGCTATGATACCACAAACAGCTGCTATACTATTTACCAGCGGTTCAGAGACACTTCCCAAGGCAGTACCTTTGAGACACAATAATTTAATCACGAATATGCGTGATGTGCTCAGCATCATAAAAATATATGAGAACGACCGCTTAATTGGCCTGCTGCCGCCGTTCCATTCTTTCGGCCTTATAATCACTATGATTCTGCCTTTGTGCGGCGGAGCACCAATTGTTTATCATCCGAACCCAACGGAAGCGGATACCTTAGCAAAGTTAATAGATGCTTACGGAGTAACTTTGCTTCTGGGGACACCAACATTTCTTGGAGCTATCGCCCGAGTTGGGACAGCCGAACAATTAGCTTCACTTCGGCTTGCCGTCACGGGAGCAGAGAAATGCCCAAAAAAAGTATATGAAGCTTTGAAAGAGAAATGTGAAAACGCCATTATCTCAGAGGGATATGGTGTTAGCGAGTGTTCGCCAATCATATCTATAAACGATGATAATAATCCCAAGCCGTTTACTATAGGCAAGGTACTTCCGAGTTTAGATTATATGCTTGTTGAGCCGGAAACTTTCAAGACAGTCAGCCAACCGGGTAGCGGAATACTGCTTGTCAGCGGGCCAAGCGTTTTTGGGGGCTATCTGAATTACGAGGGCAAATCGCCGTTTGTGGAGTTAAATGGCAAGTGCTGGTACAACACAGGCGATTTGGTTAGTGTGGACGAATCTGGCATACTGACATTTAAGGGGAGATTGAAGAGATTTGTAAAATTAGGCGGCGAGATGATTTCACTGCCTGCCATAGAGGCGGTACTTGAAAAGCACTTTGCTTGTGAAAGTGATGAGGGACCTGTCTTGGCTGTTGAAGCGACGGATGTTGAGAATCCGGAACTGGTGCTTTTTACCAGTCGCCAAATAGACAGGGAATCTGCCAATGGGAAAATACGCGAGGCGGGACTTTCGGGGCTGCATAGTGTACGTAGGGTCATCAAACTTGAAGATATACCCATTTTAGGTACAGGCAAAATCAACTACCGTAAATTGAAAGAGATGATCGACAAGCCAAAGTAACATAGGAACGAGAGAAGATATGTTCCTTTTACAAATCACGTACAGATATGGGTTCCGCGTTGGTTTCTTTTTATTACAGCTTCAGCTCCATAAAGACCGCACCTGCTATTGGAATGTCTTCATATGGCTTGATTTCTTTAAAGCCAAGCGATCTGTACAATGATTCTGCAGCCCTTGGTGAAATAAAATCCAGCCGCATACAATTATATTCCACTTTTCGGGCTTGGGCAATAATCGCTTTGGCAAGTGCTTTGCCTATACCCTGACCTTGAAATTCAGACCTGACATATAGTCTCTTTATCTCGCATACACCATCACTTAGTTTTCGAAGTGCCACACACCCAGCTACTTTGTCTTGATACTTTGCCAGCAAAATACAACCTTCCGGCGGGGCATAGTCACCGGGAAGATTAGCCAATTCTTCTTCGAAATTTTGAAAACACAGGTCAAATCCCAAAGAATCGGCATATTCAACAAAAAGCTGTTTGGCAATCTGAAGATTTTTATTAGTTTCTACCGGAAAAATCTTTAGCATAACGTACTTCTTTTCATTCTGACGTCAACCCGATTTAGCCTTTAGTTTCATCTTCACTTTTTAACGGCCACAACTTAAGCAGATTTTCTTTGCCAAATGACGGCGCAGCGGCAGTGAAATACTTCAAAACAGTTTCTCCATCATTGTTCAAGCCGTGTGGCTGATTTGAAGGGATAAAAACACAGTCTCCGGCGCCGACTTTTTGCCTTTCTTCGCCAACGGTCATTAACCCAGCACCTTCCAGTATATAGTAGCACTGCTCCGTTTTGTGAGAATGGATATGCTGCTTTCCGCCCGGATTCATTTCGACCAGAGAAGTAGTTATATGCACAGAGTCCGTTGTTACCTCTGACACAAGGAGATACGAAGTTATACCATCCCGTATATATCGTGGCGAAGTTCTCTTTCTCGCAATAAACATAGCTGTTCCTTTGTTAAAAATATAATTTTTACACAAAAAAACCGGTGAATAACTCCGCCGGTTAAAATATCTAAAGAAATCCCGCCGAAAGGCGGTTCCTCAATTTTGATTTTTACATTTTAATTTTTAATTTATCTTATTTAAACCCTTCCGGGCAATTTTTACTGTATTTTTCCAGACATGCCTTTTCGATATCCACATCGTTTATATTGGCTAATGTACACAGCCAGGCGAAGATGTCTGCAAATTCATCTTCCTTTTCTTTTTGAGTGGCTTTTTCCTCGGCGAGCACGGTAGCAAGTTCGCCGACTTCTTCGACGAACCACATAAACGTCTTTGACGTTCCGCGTTCCTTATCGCGCTGGATATATCTTTCAGCTATCAGCTTCTGAAATTCTTTGATTGTCATTTCTCAATAGCGCAGTTTAGTCGGCAAGCATTTCCGAAAGTTTAGCTGCACCGAAAATATCGCGTACTCGTTCTGTTACCTGCTGGCAGACTCTTTCCATTTTCAGACTGAATGGCTCGTTATTTGTCTGTTCAGCTAATTGCAGATGGCTGAACATCGGGCCGTCAACTGCCTCGATAATTTCGAGCAGTGTGATGCTCTCAGCCGGCCGGGCAAGAAAGAACCCGCCTCGCGGGCCTCGTTTACTCCGCAGCACATTAGCTCGCACGAGCTGCTGCAATATCTTCAACAAATACTCTAACGGTATGTTGTATTGCTTGGAAACTCGAGAAGCCAGCACAGCGCCCTCCCTGTAATATTGAGCGATGTAGCCTACTGCTACAAGGGCATAACCCGTTGATCTGCTTATCTTCATTTTATAACCTCCAAAAACAGTTATTATTACATTCAGACACTTTTTGCACTCTGAAAAAAACTTATACGCCAACTCGAGAGGCTGAACTAATTAATAGCTAAAAGGCCTAATTTAGGTCTCTTATCTATTGTACTAAACTTTACAGCAAGGTGTTCGGATATTGTAATAATTTTCTATCTGAAAAGCAAAAAACTTTTCGGGTTGTAATTCAAGGAAAACAGAACAGAAACTATCCAAAAACTCCTTAAACTGCTAAGTCGCCAAGATTATCAAAACCTAACAAGACTTTCAAGAGTTTTTTTAAAATAAGTTAAAAAATTATCACAAATTCCTCTTTACTTGACTTTTGGCTGTATTTGGCCTACGATTGCTGTTTTATGGACTAATATTAGGAGTAAAAGCCAATGGAAGAGCTAAAACCACGAATTAGTGTGTATCACGCTCCAAATGCTACGGTCGTCACATTAACTGATGAAAAGATTCTTGAGGATGTTGATATCCGGGGCCTTGAGGACTCTATAATGCCTCTGATTGACGGCGAGGTTAATCTGGTGATTGATTTCAGCAGTGTTAATTTTCTATCCAGCGCCGTCCTGGGGCTGTTGATAAGAGTAAGCAAAAGGGTCAATGAGAATAATGGCAAATTGAAGCTTTGCAGCATCAACCCGAAGATTTATGAAATTTTCAAAATCACCAGGCTCGACGAAATTTTTGAAATCTATAGTGACGCCAAAAAAGCGATGCAGACCCTTAAATAGTTCCGTTTTTTTGGCTGTCGGTATGTTATGCTATGGCTTGTTTGAGACGATAATAAACTCATGACTTCTAAAGCCTGCACCCATGAAAAGTTTGTTTCAAAGGGGATTATATCGGAGCTTAGGCAGATATGTTCGAAAATACTCTGCCAGGCGGAAAGTCTCGATTACTCCGAAGATGCTCTGTTCGCAATTCGTCTGGCTATGGAAGAAAGTATCATAAACGCGGTAAAGCACGGCAATAAGCGAAACCCTGACAAAGATGTCATTATTGAATACGGCTTAAGCGCTGAAAGGCTTGATTTGTGGGTCGCTGACGAGGGACAGGGCTTTGATTCCGAACACCTTGAAGACCCGCGTCGCGAAGAGAATATCTACAAAACCAACGGTCGGGGCGTCCTTCTTATCAGGGCCTATATGGATGTTGTCGAATATAACGAAGCTGGAAATTCTGTCCATATGACCAAATACAACCGCAAGTCCGCATAAGTTTATTTAGGGAAACCGAGTGTAAATGTTTAAAAAGATTCTCATATTTGTCGTTCTTGCTTATACGCCTGCCGTGATGATTTTTCTTATCGGCTGCGCTGAAGAAGAAAGTTACACACCACGAATCACCGGCGTCGATTCGTTACTTCATAAAAGCAGCCAAAACAAAGTGGTTTACAAATCGCCGGCGCCCAAAACTTCCTGCAAATCCGACTCGTCTGTGCCTTATGCCTGGAAACCTACCAGCAGATTAGAAAAGGACTGGAAGGCAATCATAATTCATCATTCAGCCACCGACCAAGGCTGCGCAACTTCCTTTAATAATTATCATCGCAATAATAAAGGTTGGAACGAGATAGGATATAACTTCGTAATCGGCAACGGCAAAGGCAGCGGCAACGGCAGGGTGGAAACTACAGACCGCTGGAGGAAACAGAAAACCGGTGCTCACTGCAAAACAGATTACTCCAACTGGGCAAATAAGGACGGCATAGGCATCTGCCTTGTAGGCAACTTCGACGAGTCCCGCCCAAGCGGAAACCAAATGGAATCTTTATCGAAGCTTGTGCGCTTTCTTTCAAAGAGATATGCTATACCGGCCGGGCGAATATATGGTCACAACACCACGCCCGGCCATAGTACTCCAACAAACTGCCCCGGAAAAAATTTCCCAATGAGCAGACTAAAAGCAAGTCTGTAAAGCTCCCCCGTCCTGGACGGACTGAGGTGTTTGCAGGACATTCCAGCCACCACCGGCGAGTTTTATCTTGCGGTAGCCGGCGATTTAGTCCATCGTGCAATGGAAGCAACAGCCAAAGTCCTACGTCAAAAACCGGTGCAGATTGGTGCAGACGCCTATTTGGGCCAAAAAGGAGTTGACAGTACATACAGGAACTCGTTATACTGCAACGACTTAAAACTTATGCGCTCGTAGCTCAGCTGGATAGAGCAACGGATTTCTAATCCGTAGGTCGCAGGTTCGAGTCCTGCCGGGCGTGTTGCAACCGGCAGAATTTAAGTCTTTCCAGAGTCCTGCCGGGCGTGTTTTGTTTTCTTTTATGGTGTTTCCAATATTTATGAAATATCTTAACGACTTTATTTACCTTCTTGCTCTTATCGTCATAAGCCCGAAGATTCTATACAGAGCAATAGCACAGAACCGCTATCGCCGGGGCTGGCGTGAAAGGCTCGGCAAAGTTCGCAGAAATTGTCCCGATAAAAAATGTATCTGGATTCACGCCGTAAGCGTCGGCGAAGTCAATGCCACAAAAACAATAATTACTGAATTAAAAAAACAACTGCCCGAATACGAAATAGTCGTCAGCGCTACCACCGATACCGGAATCGAACTGGCAAAAAAACTATACGGCGATGAATTGTCTGTATTTTATTTCCCGTTTGATTTTTCTTTTGCTATCCGCCGGGCATTTAAAAGATTAAGGCCGGGTGTCTGTTTATTAATGGAACTCGAAATCTGGCCGAACTTCACCGCAAGAGCAGCTCAATCAAAAATTCCCATTGTCATCGTCAACGGCAGAATCAGCGACAGAAGCTTCCCAATATACAACCTCGTAAAATCATTAGTAAAACCCACTTTTGAAAAGATTACGCTTTTCCTCGCACAAAGCGATGAATATGCCGAGCGTTTCATCTCGCTGGCCGGGAGAAAAGACACGACCGTCATAACCGGCAGCCTTAAATACGACACTGCTCAGATAACCGAAAAAGCCGAAGGAGCCGATAAGCTCGCTGAGCAGTTAAATATCAAAGACCATCGCCTCTGGGTTGCAGGCGGCACAGGACCAAATGAGGAAAAAATCATACTCGACGCCTTCGAAGATCTAAAAAAACAGGACAATTGCAGCAATCTTCGACTCGCCATCGTACCTCGCAAACCCGAACGATTCGACGAAGTTGCAAAACTCATTAAAAAATCTGGCCTGGAACTTGTAAGATACAGCAAAATAAAAACCAGCGACCAAAAGACAACAAATTCCAACGCTGTAATCCTCGGCGATACTATGGGGGACCTGAGAAAATTTTATTCTCTGGCTACAATCGTTTTTGTAGGAAGGTCTTTAGTTCCTATGGGCGGCTCGGATATGATGGAACCGACAACTATGGGAAAACCTACTATTTTTGGTCCACATACATTCAATTTTAAACAAACCGTCGGTGCCCTTTTGGCAAAAGAAGGAGCTATCGAAGTAAAAGATGGAAAACAGCTTTATGAAGCGGTTAAAAAATGCCTCGATGTTCCCCAATTCGCTCAAAAAATCGCCGACAATGCACAAAAAGTTATAGAAGAAAATCAAGGCGCTACACAAAAAACCGTCGATGCAATTATCAACCTTTTAATTTCTCCGTCATCGCTTTGATATGCTCAGGCCCTGTTCCGCAGCAGCCGCCGAGAATTGCCGCACCGGCTTTATGAATCTTCTCCATCCAGTCGGCAAAATCCGTATTGTTGAGTTTGTATACCGCATTGCCATCAATCAGTTCGGGCTGACCTGCGTTAGGCTCTGCCAACAATAAAACTTGTTTAGCCGTCACCGGCACGGCGACGTCGGACAATAATTTTGCGAATTTCTCAGTCAGTCCAAGATATTGCTCCATTCGCAAAGTGCCGCAGTTAAAACCTATTGCGTTTACATCCAGAGCTGAAATTTCGGCCGCAATAGCCTTCACACTTGTTCCCATCATCGTCTTGAAATCATTCCCAGCCGAATCGAAAGCAAATGAGACAAACACCGGCAAATTGCAAACCGATTTTACCGCTTCAACCACTATCTTCGCTTCGTCAATCGCCATAAATGTCTCGATTGCAAACCCATCGACCCCGGCCTCATAAAGAGCCTTTGCCTGTTTTGCGTATGCGTTTTTAAGAACGTCAGGTTCAAGATTGCCGAGAGGTTTTAAAAAACCACCGCTTGGTCCTATATCTCCTAATACATATTTATCCTGGTCACTTGCCTTTCTTGCGATTTCAACCGCGGCAGCGTTTATCTGTTCGATTTTGTCAGCCAGTCCGTGACGAGCAAGTGAAATTTCATTGCCGCCGAACGTATTGGTCAAAACAGCGTCACCGCCGGCCTGAAAATATGAACGGTGAATCTCCAGAATAACATCCGGCGATTCGACATTAAGCATTTCGTTACATACTCCTGCCGCTATCCCGCCGGCTATAAGC
>CAYTQR010000007.1:0-28188 GCA_964440045.1 uncultured Planctomycetaceae bacterium
ACATAGGACAAAGCGCCGCGTGTTCCCTGCTCGAACCCTGGCCGTAACTTTCAGACGCAATTACGATACCGCCGATTCCTCTTTCCTTCAGCCCCATCGCTCTTTGTGCAAAAGTCGGCTTATCCTGCGTATTAAAGCAATTAAAGACATATTTTGAATATTCCGGCACATTTGAGCGGTATTTCAAAAACACCCCTGCCGGCATAATATGGTCTGTAGTGATTTTATCGCCGCATTTGAGCAGAACTTTGCCGTTTAGATTATCAGGCAGCTTCGTCGCCGCTTCCGGGACGACAATTGTCGGCCCGCGAAGAATCTTTACAGACTTTGCTTCCTTCGGAGGCAGAGGCTTTTGAATCATATTGTCATCTATAAGGAATTCGCCCGGCATTTCGATTTTCGGATACTCGATTCCGCTTTTACACGGCTCAATAACTTCACCTTTCAGCGCTGCGACAACCGCAACTTCAGGACTGGTCAGAAAGACATTGTCATTTTTTGTGCCTGTTCTGCCGGCAAAATTTCTGTTAAACGTTCTAACCGAAACCGCCCCGTCTGCCGGCGAAAAACCCTGGCCTATACAAGGCCCGCAAGCCGATTCGAGGATTCTTGCCCCTGCCCCTGTTATGTCGGCCAGCGCACCGTTTTGTGCTAACATATTCATAACCTGCCTGCTGCCCGGAGCAATCGCAAATTCGACCGCCGAATAGATTGTTTTGCCTTTTAAAACCTTGGCAACCATCATCAAATCAGTAAAACTTGAATTCGTGCAGCTTCCGATGATGACCTGGCTGACTTTTGTTCCAGCTAATGATTTTATCGTCTTTATATTGTCCGGCGAAGGCGAACAAGCCGCCAGCGGTTCAAGTTTTGAAAGGTCAATTTCAATAACTTTGTCATATTGACAGTTTTCATCAGCGGCTAAAGGCTGATAATCTTTTTCTCTTCCCTGAGCAGCAAGGAATTTTCTCGTCTGTTCGTTAGATGGGAAAATGCTCGTTGTTACACCAAGTTCAGCGCCCATATTTGTAACAGTTGCCCTTTGCGGCACAGTTAGCGATGCCACGCCGGGCCCGAAATATTCGACTACACGGCCGACATTTCCTTTGGTCGTAAGAATACTCAGCAATTTCAGGATTATATCTTTGCTTGCTATCCAGCTCGATAGTGTTCCAGATAGTCTAACCCCGATTACTTTGGGGCTGGTAAGATAAAATGCTCCGCCTCCCATCGCGACTGCAACATCAAGCCCACCTGCACCGATAGCAAGCATCCCTATCCCGCCGCCCATCGGCGTGTGTGAATCGCTGCCTAACAGTATTGCACCGGGTTTACCAAATCGTTCGAGGTGTACCTGATGGCAAATCCCGTTGCCGGGCCGGGAGAAATACACGCCAGTCCTGGCAGCAACCGTTTGAAGATAAATATGGTCGTTGTGGTTTTCAGGGCCGAACTGGCTCATATTATGGTCGATATAGCTTACAGACACCTCGGTTTTTACACGCTCTGTGCCCATTGATTCAAACAGTAGAAATGCCGTCGTGCCGGTAGCGTCCTGAGTGAGTGTCTGGTCGATTTTTATGCCGACAGGCCGATTCTTTTCCAAATTGCCGTCAACAAGGTGTTTTTCGAGGATTTTGTAAGTAAGAGTTTGGGCCGCCACAAATAACTCCTGTTTGTTTAAAAGATTAACAAAGGACAGGTGATTCTAATAGGAAATTGTTGTCTTTGCAACGGTTTTAAATGATGATGTGTCCCTAATAAAAAAAAACCGACCTTTCACTTTATGGGCGAAAGGCCGGTACGACTGCAGCCTGATTACAGTCTGTTTTTCTTATTTAGTTGTAATCGTTAACAAGGAAACTATCATCCCGATTCTGCGAATAATTAGCAGGATTGTCCCCTGCTGCTGGTCCCGGCGGCTCGTCTCCACACTGTTGCCATTCATCTTTATCACCAACCGCTTGGCCAGTACTAAAATCCACAAGAGTATCGGTACCCCAAGTGGTATAAATATTGTCCTGCTCAATTCCGCAGTTTGCGGTTTTCTCAAATTTCACATGCTGGTCGCCAAAAGCAACATTTTGGCCTTCTCTTTGATGAGGCACAGAATTGCCATACTCTATAGAATCAGGTACCACGTCCCCCTCATCCCAGTCGTATAGATCTGCATTCGGATTAAGCTTATCCCAGAAAGGATTCCTATCAGCCAGAACCGCTGCTCCAGGATTTGTGGCTGAACAAATAGGATAAGCGGGAATGACATCTAAAACAGGAACCGGAAGTTGATAACTATAGCTGTTGTGACCTCTTCCACGAACCCTCCCCGATTCTAAATCAGCTTTCACGCCGCTACCAAAATCCCACAAATCCAAAATGGTCGATGCCCTTGAAACCTTATAGTTTGCCATCTCAAACTTCTTTTCATCGCCACCTGGGCAGATGAATTGACCAGGGGATACGTTACCATACTTTACAACAAGATAAAGATTTGCACTCAAGGTAGTAGTTGCATTAGCAACATTTTTCCCCGGGGGTATTTCATCCTTGTTGCTCCAGTCCCATGAACATTCGCCTTCGTCGGTGCCATCACCATAATCCCAGACAGCACCACCACCGCCGGCAATCGGAGATGATTCGTATTCGTCATCTGTGGCGTAGGTAAGCATCGCCTTGCCGATACCACCCAGGTTTGTGCCGCACATGATACGCTGAGCAAGCTGCCTGACTTTACCAAGGGCAGGCATCAAAATCGCCAGCAACATCGCGATAATCGCAATAACCACCAGCAATTCAACAAGTGTAAAACCTTTCTTTTTCATTACTTTTTCCTTTCAAATGTGCCAAGAAATTCGCAAAAGCGCTGTTCTCGGCAACGGTTCCAATTTTATAAGAACATCTAAACTGAACAATTCGGTCTTCGGTCGGTTTTGCGAAAATCTTTCTATCAAAAACTATTTCGGCCGAAAAGCAGCACTTCATTTACGCATTTTTACCAAATTACCAAAGAACTTATCAAACTGCCAAAGATACAGACTTAACTACCATTAAAAAAGGTATTTTAACTCCAAAATTGTATCTAAAAGGGAGGCTCAAAAAGATGGGCTGAAAAAAGATATGATAAAAACTCAAAAAAATATAATAGCGTTATTTAATTATGATTTTTTGCCCAGCCCTTCTAAGGCCTTTCCATATAGTAGTACGATAGCAAGGTTGGATAGTTCTGTCAAGGAAAAATATAGAAAAAAAGTAAAATAAAAAAGACAAAAAGAATACACAGCCTAATCACCGGAATTTAACCTATGAAATCTAAAGGAGCTATAACCGGTATCGGCCCGGACGGTTTTGCCGATTTGGCTGAATTTCAAAGATTTGTTATCGGACATAATTATACCAGATATAAAATAATCATAAAATATTTGACATTTTTGGCTGCAGTTCTTAGTATTCGGCGGTTTTTGCGCACATTGAAGCGGAACCACTGTTGAAAATCATTTTTATCAACTAATCTTTTTTGAAAGGAGCGGAGGCACTATGGCAGTAGAAAACGCCAAACAGTACCTACAGGAAAAACTGGACAAAGACAATTTCTCAAAACTATCGGCTATCGCAAATGACAAGCTTCACAAGTTCATCGCCGATGCTATCGAGCTTACAAAGCCAGCTAAAATTTTTGTCTCCACAGACAATCCTGAAGACATTGAATATATCCGAAAGCAGGCAGTAAAAACCGGCGAGGAAAAGCCTCTTGTAACAGCCGGCCATACATATCATTTTGATGGTTACAACGACCAGGCCAGAGACAAGGCCAGGACAAAATATCTTTTAAAGCCGGGCCAGGACCTGGGCGAACGAATTAACTCGACCGATAGGGAAGAGGGAATCGCCGAGATTCGCGATTTTATGGATGGTATTATGGCCGGCAGAGAAATGCTTATTTGCTTCTTCTGTCTGGGGCCGACAAATTCAGAATTTTCAATAAGCTGTGCCCAGATAACAGATTCACCTTATGTCGCCCACAGTGAGGCAATCCTATACAGGGCCGGTTACGAACAGTTTAAAAAACTTGGCAACAGCGAAGACTTTTTCAGATTCCTGCACAGCGAGGGCGAACTTGAAAACGGCGTAAGTAAAAATATCGATAAACGCAGAGTCTATATCGACCTTGACGAGCAAATAGTCTATTCGGTAAACACTCAGTACGGCGGGAATACGATAGGATTGAAGAAACTTTCACTCCGGCTTGCAATCAACAAGGCCTCGAAACAGGGCTGGCTTGCAGAACATATGTTCGTAATGGGCGCTCACGGGCCTAGAGGTAGAGTTACTTACTTTGCCGGCGCATTCCCTTCTGCCTGCGGCAAAACTTCAACGTCAATGCTGCCGGGGCAGACTATAATCGGTGATGATATTGCCTACTTTAAGAAAAAAGGCGCCCAAATACAGTGTGTAAATGTTGAAAAAGGTATTTTCGGGATTATTCAGGACGTAAACCCGGAAAACGACCCTGTAATTTACAAGGCATTGACTACGCCGGGTGAAGTAATTTTCGGCAACGTTCTTGTCGGTGAAGACAACAATCCATATTGGCTCGATATGGGAAAAGAACTTCCTGAAAAGGGTACAAACCATAGCGGCTTGTGGACAAAAGGTAAAAAAGATAGTAACGGCAAAGAGATTACTGCTTCGCATAAAAACGCGCGATATACAATAGCAATATCGAGCCTTGAAAACCGCGACCCGCTGGCCGATGCTGCCGAAGGCGTGCCGGTAGGCGGAATAATCTACGGCGGACGCGATAGCGATACCTGGGTGCCGGTCGAGCAGGCTTTCGACTGGACAGAAGGTATCATTGCAAAAGGAGCGTCACTTGAATCCGAAACGACCGCTGCAACATTAGGCGCTCAAGGAGTTCGAGCCTTTAACCCGATGAGCAATCTGGACTTTCTGGCCATACCAATAGGAAAATATATCCAGGTAAATCTCGATTTTGCAAAAGGTGTGGAAAAAGTGCCGTTGATTTTCTCGGTAAATTACTTCCTGAAAGATGAAAAAGGTAAATACCTAAACAGCATAGCCGATAAGCTCGTCTGGATTCTCTGGGCAGAACTCTGTGTAAACGGCGATGTTGAAAAGATTGAAACACCAACCGGCTACATCCCGAAATATGAAGACTTGAAAAAACTATTCGAAGAACATCTAAATAAAGACTATAGCCAGGCCGATTATGTAAAAGAGTTTGCCGTCCGCACCCCGCAGCAGCTTGCAAAATTAGACAGGATTGAAAAGATTTATAAAGAGCAGGTGCCAGACACGCCGCAGATTGTGTTCGATGTATTCAACAAGCACCGCGGCAGGCTTAAAAAGGTACAGGAAAAACATGGCGATTATGTCTCGCCGTTAGATCTTGAGAAAAAGTAATCGATTGCTTAAAAAACTCCAAAAACCCTGGCTAATCGCCGGGGTTTTTTATTTTAGACGATATTGCAATTTCTTTGAGTTTGGTTATATCGAGTTTGCCGGAACCAAGCGTCGGCATTTCTTTTACCATTATATAATTATTCGCCCGCGGCTTCCAGAGATTTGGTAAAGAGCTTTGCGAAATAAACTCGTGCAATTTTTCGGCGTTTCCCGCCTGCGGAAGGTAAAGCACAACAAGTTCTTCACCATTTTTCTCGTCCGGCACGGACGTTACGGCAACAAGCTGTTCGGCTGCGCCAAGAGCATCAAGCAGAACCTGCTCGACGGCGAGGTGCGGGACCATTTCACCGCCGATTTTACTGAAACGCGAGAGCCTGTCGGTAATTTTTAAAAAGCTGTCTTTATCGATACAACCGATATCGCCGGTGTCGTACCAGCCGTCCTTTAAAACCTCGTCGGTTTTTTCGGGCACATCAAAATAGCCTTCCATAACATTCGGGCCCCTGACCATAATCAGGCCGCTGCAATCGGGCGGAAGTTCCCGGCCGGTGTCAGGATCCACGATTTTAATTTCAACGTCCGGCAGCGGCTTGCCGACCGTGTCTTCCTTATTTGCGCCCGGAAAATTAAGGGAAGCGACGGGTGAAAGCTCCGTGGCTCCGTAACCTTCCAAGGGCCGGAGGCCAAATTTCCCCTCGAACATATCGGCCTGCTGCTTTTGGAGTTTCTCGGCGCCTGAAGCTACCAGCCGAAGAGAAGCAAAATCGCTTTTCTCAATGCGTCTGGCATAATTCGATAAAAATGCCGGCGGAGCAAATAATACTGTCGATTTGTGCCGGCGTGCATTTGCGCCGACCTGAGCCGTATCAAACGGATTGGTACAATAAACAGCCGAGCCGCCGATAATCAAAGGCAGCCAGAGGCCGCAGGTAAAACCGAAGGAATGGAAAAACGGCAGAACAGCGCAAAGGTTGTCCTGCTCTGTTAAGCTGATAACCTCCTGTATGGAATTGATATTGGACAGGATATTATGATGGCTGAGCATTATGCCTTTTGGTACCCCCGTCGTGCCGGAGGAAAAGATTATAGCGGCTGTTTCATTTCTGCGTTTCGTCAGGAATTTTACCGGCAGGAATCTGGCCGCAAGATACGCCCTGATTTTATCGGTAAATTTTATGTCCGAGACCAAATCCTCGATAAATACGGTGCCGGGAATGTTCGTTTCGAGATTCGCTTTTTTCAAAAATTCCTTCGAGCCAATTACGCATTTAATCCCACACTGTTCGACAGACGCAGTCATTGTCTGCACCGACAGCGTGTAATTGAGATTGACCATTATTCTACCGGATATTGTTACTGCCAGATTTGTTAGTACCGCCCCGACCGAAGGCGGCAGCATTACAGCAATTTTATCCTGCCCGGCGGCAATAGCATCGATTTTCCGGCTCAGCGCGAGCGCGGCCGTCAGGGTTTGGCCGTAGTTAAGGGTTCTTCGCGAATCGGCGATGCAGCATTTGTGCCAATTTTTGCGGGCAGTTGAAATGAAACAGCTGCCTAAAGATAAATCCCGAATTGACTGCTGATAATATTTCATCCCTCTAAATACTCCCTTATCTGCGAGAAAACCTGACTGCGTAATTTGGCCGATTCATTAAACAACTCGTGCCTCGCCTTTTCAATAAGTTTTATATGCGCGTTGCTGAACTTCGATTGGATAAATTTCAGATTATATTTCCACGCTACTGTTTTGTCTTTTTTGCCCTGAACAATTAGTATTTCTCTGTCAACCGTCGGCATATCAGCAATTTTTTTGTTCCATTCAAAAAGCGCCTTGACCCACTTTAGAGAAACCCTTCTTGCGCTCATTGGGTCTTGGTATTGGATAAACCGCAAAAAATCCTTATCCGAAGAAACCTTGCGATAAACCCTGGCAACATCTTCTGTAAAAAGCTTGTATATATGGTAGCTGAATTTAGCCGAAGACCAATGCACACTATGAACCAGAGGAGCCGCTAATATTATCTTATCAAAATAGTCATCATACTCACTGAAAAGATAATCCATCACCGCTGAAGCACCTGTACTAAAGCCTATTAAATGATACGGTCCTTTGAGCTGGGCTTTGACAATATCTAAAAAATCATTCAGCGAATCGCTGTACTGTGAAAAATCGTCAATAGCAGTACGCTCGCCGCCTGATAAACCATGGCCGGGCAGGTCATAGGCGGCCACTACAAAGCCTGCCTCTGTAAGATACCTGATGAACTTGCTCATCAGACCCGTATGACCCATAAAGCCGTGAAGAAGAACAACCGTTGCCTTATATTCAGCAGACTGATACAAAAAGCCTGCCAATTTGAAACCGCCCGACTCAAACGGCACAAGCTCATAGCTGACAGAGGCATTATCGAGTCCGTAAAATTCCAGATAATCTTCAACTGAATTAAAATGACCGTTGTTAATCATTTTTTACCTTCTCAAACATATATATACTAACAAATTATCAATGGGTGTAAACAAGCAGAACAAGGTGCCAAGACTACGAATTATCACCCCTACGTTGTCACTTGGGCTCTGTTTTTAGATTGACCGCTCCCTTACGGTCCCTGTTTTCTATATTCTATACCCTGTACCCTGTCCACTACAACAAATTCAACCAACTTTATTATAATTCCTCTTGCAGCTGATCCGGCACATAGCTTAAAATCATTTGCTTTGTTTCCTCGAAGTTCAACAGTATTTAGTGGATAAATAAATGTCCTCGCTTTTTGAAAATTTGATAAATATTGATATTCATCATTTAAACAGTCTGCTGATAATCGGCTTGGCTATATTTTTCGGCACAGTCGGCGCCAGGCTCTTTCAACGGCTCCACATCCCCCAGATTATAGGCTATATCACAATAGGCATAATTCTTGGCCCGGTATTTAAAATCATCCCAGCCGAGACGGTAAAGGTTTTTGAGCCTTTCAGCCTTTTTGCTCTCGGCATAATCGGCTTTTTAATCGGAGGCGAATTAAAAAAGAACATCTTCGTTAAATACGGCAGGCAGGTATTTTATATTCTTCTGTTCGAGGGTCTGACCGCATTTGTGCTGACAACCATACTATGTACCGGTGCCTTGCTGCTTGTCTTTGAATGGCAAATTGCAGTTGCCGCCGGCGTCGTATTCGGAGCGATATGTTCGGCAACAGACCCAGCCGCTACTGTTTCGGTGCTCTGGGAATACAAGACACGCGGGCCATTAACTACGATGCTTACCACGATAGTCGCACTGGACGATGCCCTTGCGATGATTCTTTATATTACCAGTATAAGTATTGCTTCGATACTTACAGGCCGAGCGGGCGAGGGCGGTTTTGGAGCAATGGCAATCGGCGCCGGCTACGAAATTTTCGGCTCAATCATACTCGGCCTTTTAGTCGGGCTGCTCCTTAAATGGATAATCGAACAAATAAAGGACAATGAAAAAATCCTTGTATTTACCATCAGCGCTATAATCCTGTGCATCGGGCTTGCAACGACTTTTAAGTTTGACGTGATTCTGGCATCAATGGCATTTGGTGTCACACTGATAAATATCTCGCCGCGGCGAAGTGCAACCAGTTTCGACTTGATACATAAGTTTTCAGCGCCGATTTATGTACTATTCTTTGTAATCATCGGCGCAAGATTAAACCTTTCGGCCCTCGGCAAGTATATATGGTTGGTTACAGCAGCTTATATCATCGGCTGTGTTGTAGGAAAAGCTCTCGGTTCATACTGGGGTGCATCTTATTCAAAAGCCGCCACTACCGTAAGAAAATATCTGGGCTTTTGTCTCTATCAGCAGGGCACAATCGCCATAGCACTGTTAATAATGGCAAGTGGCAGATTTGAAGGTCAGGTTCGCGAAATGATGCTTTCGGTAATAATCGCCGGTGTTTTCGTGTTCCAGCTCATAGGCCCGATTTTCGTCAAAATCGGAGTCAAAAAGGCAAACGAAGTCGGTATGAATATAACCGAAGAAGACCTGATTGCTCAGTACAGGGTAAAGGATGTCATGAATCCAGAGCCGGCAACTATCAGAGAGGATGTGCCGTTGGATGAAATCCTGAATATCTTCAGCACAACCGATGCTGTGTACTATCCTGTTGTCGATAATCAGTTAAAGCTAACAGGCGTTATATCCATAAACAGTATCAAGGAAACCTTTGCATATCAAAATGTTGCTGCCTGGCTGCTTGCCTGCGATGTTGCTCAGCCCGTACTTGACAAAACTACCTGGAATACGCCATTATCCGAAGCGCTAGACCGAATGAAAAAATATGACCTTGAATACCTGCCCATCGTTTCAGGCGATGACAACAAGCTCCTCGGCATAATTGACGTAAGGACGGTAAACCGTAAAATCAGCGCCGAGGTCCTGCGAAAACACGAACAGGCCGACGAAATGGCCGCAATGAACGCATAATGGCAAAATGCAAATTTCCAAAATCCGCCAAATTGACCTCAAAATCTGATTTTGAAAGGATTTTGAAATATAAGCTCTTTGTAAAAAACGAGTTAATGGCATTATACATAGCCCCGAACAATTCTGAAAAACCCCGATTTGCTGTCTCTGTAAGCTCAAAAATCACCTCTGCCTCTGCCAGAAACAGGCTCAAAAGGCTGGCCAGAGAGGCTTTCAGGTTAAACAGATATACGATCCCGAGCAATTTCGATTATCTGATAATTTTTTCTCGAATGTTGTCGAAAACGCCCTGTTCTGATATAAGAAAAACTGCTTTAAGCCAGGTAGAACAGAGTTTTCTTGAACTCGTTGAGCAAGGGCACAGGCTTTTTGAGAAAAGACGGAATAAAAGTTAAAATAAACAAACTTATGGAAAAACTGATAATCTTTGCAATAAGACTCTATCAGGTGAGTTTGGGGCGATTATTAGGAGGTCATTGCAGATTTGTGCCAAGCTGCAGCCAATATGCCATCGAGGCTGTCCAGCAATTCGGCGCCGTCAAAGGCAGTTTTATGGCGGTAAAGCGTATTTTAAGGTGCCATCCTTTCTGCACCGGAGGATACGACAGCCCGGGCGATAAAGCCTAAAAAAGTTATTGACTATGAAGGCAAAAACAAAGTTAATGTCTATAGGACAGGCCGCCAGTCAGGCGGGCGTTTCGACACAGTCGCTGCAATACTATATAATGGTCGGACTTATCAAGCCGACATCGGTAAGTAAAACGAATAGAAGGCTATTCGACAAAAAAGCTGTCGATAGAATAAAACTTGTAAAAAAACTTAATAAATCCGGCTATCCGCTTCGTGCGATACGGGAGCTCTTTCTTAAAGGTAAATGACGGCATTTAAGGAACAGCCTAATGAGTGATTACGATTGCATACAAAACAGACGGAATATGATTGTCGGCGCTTTTGTAGTTGTTGGGGTTGTCGTTTTTGCATATATGATTTTCCTCTTCGGCGAACTACCTGTAGTGATAACTAAATTCACCTCCTATAATGTAAGGGTAAGATTTCCTTTCGCTCCGGGAGTTGAGCAAAACACGCCTGTAAGATATTGCGGCTATCAGGTAGGCAGAGTAACACACGTTTCGCCGCCGGAACCGCTGCAGGATAAAGACGGCAAACTCATTCATCAGGTAGCTGTGGTAATGGCCATATCCAGAGATTATTCCGCCATTCCTTCCAATGTGAAGATTAAGCTTTTAAGGCGGGGAATGGGCAGCAGCTATATTGAGCTTGCTACCGTGCCAATGGCAGCAGAAGATTTTGACAAGCTTGAACCGAAATTTTTGCAGGATAAAATGACTCTGCAGGGCGAAAGCGGGGCAGCAAATGAACTCCTGCCGGCAGATCTCCAGGACAAGATAGAAACGTTCTTTGTAAAGGTCACAAAGCTCGTTGATAATACAAATGAAATTATGGGTGATGAGCAGAACAAGGCTAATCTGAAAAACTCACTTGCAAATCTTTCAAAAGTCACCGAAGAATCAATCGTAACTCTGCAGCAGATAAAAGAATTTTCAACTACTGCCAATCAAAAGGTAGCGATGGTATCGGACTCTGTATTACAGACCAGTGAAGAATTGGGTGAAACATTCATCGAGATGCGAAGGATACTTAACAAAATCAACAACGGCCAGGGCACCGTAGGAAAACTTATTAACGATGACAAGCTATATGAAAATCTGATTGACAGCAGCGAAGAATTGAAAGCATCGCTTGAGAAAATGAAAAAGACCCTTGAAAAAACAAGCAAGAAAGGCATAAGGGTAAAGATCTTTTAACCATTCCGCAACAAACCTCCTTTTAAACAGGCAGGTCAGTCAATTAGTGCATATCGAACAGTGACTGCGTCTTGATAATCGTTACCTGGTCGGGGTACGCGTGAAACGTGTGAACATGCAGTTCATCTCGTCTGGCCTCGAAATCAATATAGCTGAAAGGCTCAAGACCGCCGATGGCAAGCTTCGGGAACTTCACGAACAGACCGCGGTTGCGAGCGAATTTTTCAAGGTCGGCATGGCTCTGACGATAGAGATTCGGGCTCATTTTTTCAACCTGGAAATCCATCATATAGCTAAGGCCCCTGGCAAGTGTGCATTTATGACTTCTCTGGCCGGTGAATCTGAATCTTTCAATCAGTCCTCGCCGGGGCAGAAGTTGTGTCGGTGTACTTATCAGTTCCGAAAGACAAAGATCATTAACAAAGACACTTGCTACATGTGAACCGCCTGTTGCCCAGATGAGCGCTTCATACTTATCAGTTTTGACGGTATGCTTTTTATATATGTTGAAAAGCTCCGGATGAAGAGGTCTTTGATAAAGAGCAAAAGTCAATTCGCTGATAATAACATTTGTTTTCGGTGATTCCATCAAAAAGCCCATTTAAGATTTAAAATCTGGTTACTTGCTATGATGTTATTTTACCAAAAACACCCCTTTAATTCAAGGCCGTTCCCAGTACTGATAATGCGGTTTTAAGCCATTATAGGACGATTATAACACAAGTCCAGAAACCGGCTGGGATAAAGATTTGAAAAAAATTTATGCTTTTCCCAATAAAGGCGATGGATTCGAAATTATTTTTGGATTTTCAGCACTGCCCAAACAGCCATGCGTTCAGCAGTGTAGCAATTATGTCATAAAAGGCATGTGTGCCGGCAGCAATACCAAAACCCCTAACAGCAAAGATAATCGCGAAAAATATCCCTGCGATAGTCCGGAAAGCAAATCGTGTCATAGTCAAAATATCAGCTGTCCTTGTGAACTGCCCATTAAGAAATACAAAATGATGATGAAGACTGAAAAGCACAGAAGATATAATCACCGATATAATTACAGCCCTTACATGACGTATGCCGAGGACCGTTTCAAAAAAAATCATCGAAAGACCTATGAGAATCAGTCTGAAAATCAACTCTTCATAAATACCCGCCCCAATACCTGTCAGCAAATTGACATATATCTCCTGGCTGCTGCCCGATTGATCATTCTGATTCTCATCGGCAACATCTGATGAATTAGCGCTGCAGGTTATAACCGTATTAAAATTGTTAACTGCTGACTGTTGCTGGTTTGGTGCTCTGTTAAGGACAAGGGCAAGGATAATAAGGGGTATCGCAAAAATCAGGCACTCACCAGCCATAACAGGAATATCTGCAAACTTGACTTTCCAACTTTGTCTCGATGCAAGCTGAAGCATTAAAAGTATCACAATTATGACAACAGGCGCAAAAAACCAGGCGACCTTTGTGTCCATACCGAGATAGTGCAGAAAGTTTTGCACCCAGATGAAAGATACTACCGCTCCGCGGACATTGCTTACAGGTTCACTTAGAAGCTGCGGATTGACCAGAAAAACAAGGACTTCGTAAAGGACAATAAACGGCAGAAGAAAAACCAGTGCATAAACAGCCCGGGCGGTCCTGACAAAATATCCTGACTTTGCCGCCAGGGCAATATTCTGCAATTCTTTATCAGTTCCATCCGATTCTTTTAGAGCCATCACCTCAAAATCTTACCCTGACCGCCCAAAAAAGGCAAAACAAAACATATCCTATTGACGCAGATAAAAAGATATTGAATAATGCCAGAAGGAATATGACAGGACAAAAGATACAACATATTTACGAGCTGTTATTCGAGCGGTTCGGGCCGCAAAACTGGTGGCCGGGCGATACGAAGGATGAAATTATCACAGGCGCTATCCTGACCCAGAACACAAACTGGCAGAACGTCGAAAAGGCTATCGGCAACCTCAAAAATGCCTCTGTAATGAGTCTTGATAAACTTTACTCCGTTCAGCAGTCGCAACTGGCCGAGCTTATCAGGCCTGCAGGCTACTACAACATAAAGGCAAAAAGACTAAAGACTCTTTTGAACTGGCTCTTTGAAAAGCACAACGGCTCGCTGACAGAAATTGAAGCTATGGACACCGAATCTCTACGGGCAGAACTTTTGGAGATAAATGGTATCGGCCGGGAAACAGCCGACTCTATCCTGCTTTATGCCTTTGGGCGACCTGTCTTTGTCGTTGACGCTTATACATACAGAATCGCAGCAAGACATCAGTTAATCGAGCCGGACTGTGACTATGAGCAGCTTAGAAGTTTTTTTGAGGATAATCTCGAAGACGATGTAAAACTTTTCAATGAATATCACGCCTTGCTTGTCCGCACCGGTAAGGAATTTTGTCGTCCAAAAGCCAGATGTATGAATTGTCCCCTTGAAAAACTGCCGCACCAGGTCGAAATAGAGAACTAATGCAAAATATAAGAAGAAAAATTACCGTACAGGGACAGGTACAGGGCATTGGATTTCGGCCGTTTGTTTATAGACTTGCTAAAGAACTGAATCTAACGGGCTTTGTTTATAATTATACACAGGGAGTAATAATAGAAATCCAGGGCCAAAAAGGCGGAATCGAAAAATTCATCGACAAATTAAAAACTGCTCCCAACGAAAATCCTCTGTTGAAAATTACCGCCCTTGATTTCGCCAATATCGAATCGCTGCCAAATGAAAAAACTTTCGAGATTAAACAAAGCGAATCAACTGGCTTCATAAGCGCTGAAATTACCGCTGATATTGCGACTTGTAAAGATTGTCTTGCCGAACTGTTTGATAAAAAAGATTTTCGGTGTCGTTACCCATTTATCAACTGTACTAACTGCGGTCCCCGGTATTCGATTATAAAAACGATACCTTATGACAGACCGAATACGACGATGTCCGTCTTTTCAATGTGTGATAAATGCAAAGAGCAATATGAAAATATCGAAGACAGACGTTTCCATGCCCAGCCGGTCGCCTGTCCTGTATGCGGCCCAAAAATAAAACTCTGTGATAACAAGGGCAGGGAAATTGAAAGCGATTCGGATAAAGTTATCTCAAAGACCATTCATCTTTTGTTAGAAGGAAAAATTGTTGCGATAAAAGGACTCGGCGGATTTCACCTGGCCTGCGATGGCGAAAACGAAGAAGCGGTAAAAACCCTTCGCAATCGCAAAATGAGAGACCATAAACCCTTTGCGATGATGGCAGCCGATATAGAAAGAATCAAACAGTTTGCCTGTGTCAACGAAACGGCAGAGAAAGTTCTAAAAAGTATTCAGGCCCCGATTGTCCTCTTGCCAAAAAAGAAATCAAATACAATTGCCCCATCCGTCGCCCGTGGCGTTAATACTTTTGGTTTTATGCTGCCTTACACGCCGCTGCATCATCTTATATTTGCTGAAAAAAAATTAAACGCCCTTGTAATGACCAGCGGCAATATCTCCGACGAACCTTTAATCTGCAAAGACGATAAGGCTCTTGAAAAACTTGCAAATATAGCCGATGTATTCTTAATACACGACAGAGTCATCCACAGGCAGGCCGATGACTCGATTGTGCATATTATTGGAAACGCCCCTGTCTTGTTAAGACGCTCAAGAGGATTTGTGCCGCAAGCGTTTGTTTCAAAAAATTCCGCTTCTGTGGATATATTTGCAGCAGGCGCCGACCTGAAAAACACGTTCTGTTTTGTAAAGCAAAATCGCTTCATACTCAGCGAACACATCGGCGATATGGCCGATGCAAGCGTTTACAAACACTGGCTAAGTTCAATCGAACATCTTAAAAAACTTCTCCAGACCAACCCTTCCATAGTCGTTTGCGATATGCATCCGAGTTATCTTTCAAGCCAATATGCCGGAAAATTAAAAAAAGATAAACTCATTGAAGTCCAGCACCACTGGGCTCATATTGCCTCTGTCCTTGCCGAACACGATATTGATAAAAAAGTAATCGGCCTTGTCGCTGACGGCACGGGCTACGGCACAGACGGTGCTATCTGGGGCTGCGAGGCTCTGTTCGCCTCGCTCGATGATTTTCAGCGTCTCGGACATTTGTCTTATTATCCACTTGCCGGTGGCGACTTGGCGGCAAAAGAAGCAATTCGGCCGATAATGGGTCTGATGAAAAAATATAATCTTTCTATTCCTGATACTTTACTTGACCAGATTGAACCGGATAAGGAAAAAATAGCTGCCATCGAACAGCAGATTAAAAAAAACATAAATACTGTTCAAACATCCAGTCTTGGCAGACTGTTCGATACAGTCAGTGCTATTTGCGGACTTGGACGATGCAATAACTTTGAAGCACAACTTCCAATGGCTCTTGAGGCAATCGCGGACGAGCAAACAAGCGAATATTACCATTTCGAACTGAAAAAACAAAATGGCATTACCACAATCGATATCAAAAACATGCTCCAGGACATCATAACAGACAATATCAGTAAAGTTGATAAAGGCGTTATCTCGGCAAAATTTCACAATTGCTTAGCACAGTTTTTCCTGGCCCTGGCAAAACAGGCGAAAGACCAAACCGGCCTAAATACCGCGGCAATAAGCGGCGGCGTGTTCTGCAACAGATTTTTGACCAAAAGGTTGATTGAACTGTTGCAAAATGACGGCTTCGAGGTATTATTTAATCGATTAGTACCCAGCAACGATGGTGGAGTTGCGCTGGGCCAGGCAGCAATAGCGGCAAAAGCCGCAGCGAAAGGATAAATTATGTGTCTTGCGGTACCGGCAAGGATAATTGAACTAAAAGGCGATGAGGCGATTGCTGATTGTATGGGCAACCGCATTGAGACAAAAACTACACTCATTCCGCAGGTAAAACTCGGCGACATCATTCTCATCCACGCCGGTTTTGCTATAACAATTCTCGACGAAGAAGAAGCCAAAAAAACATGGCAGCTTCTGGCCGATTTTGACAACTTTTCCAGAAATGATAATAAGGATTCCGGATAAAAAATGCTCGAAAGAATTAACAGAGCTTATACGCAGATTGCCAGAGCACAGAAAACGCTTGGCCGAAAAATCAACATCATGGAAGTCTGCGGTACGCATACGGTAAGCATATTTCGCGCAGGCCTGAAAGGCGCCTTTCCGGAAGGGCTCAAACTTTTAAGCGGTCCCGGCTGTCCGGTCTGCATTACCGACCAGGGATATATTGATGCCGTTTTAACACTGGCCGACAGAGACGATTGTTTAATTGCAACATACGGTGATATGATTCGTGTCCCCGGCCAAAAAGGTTCTCTGGAAACCAGAGGAGACAAAGGTAATATAAAGATAGTCTCAAGCACAGAAGATGCCCTAAAAATTGCAAAGGAAAATCCTGACAAAAAAGTTGTTTTCGTCGCGGTAGGTTTTTCAACGACCGCCCCGGCCACAGCGGTAATCGCCGCCGAAGCGATGCAGCAGCAGGTTAAAAACCTTTTCATATTCAGCAATCACAAACTCGTCGTGCCGGCGATGGAAGCGTTGCTTAGCCGGAAGAATCATCGAATCGATGCGTTTCTCTGCCCCGGCCACGTAAGCGTTATAATCGGCTCTGATGCGTATAAACCTATTGTAGAAAGATTCAAAAAGCCCTGTGTTGTAGCTGGTTTCGAGCCGATGCAGATTATCGAGGCCATTTCCGAAATCTGCCGTCAGCTCGCAGAGGACGCACCGCAGGTCGCATCGCTCTACCACGCCGCCGTCACACCGCAAGGTAACAAAACCGCACAAAAAATAATCGAAGATACTTTTGATATTACCATCGGCTGCTGGCGAGGACTGGGAGATATTGAAAACAGCACTCTAAAACTGAAAGAAAAATTCAGCTCACTGGACGCTGAAAAACAGCTTGATATTAAATGTATGCCCGAAGAAGACATCCCCGGCTGTTGCTGCGGCCAGGTTCTTTGCGGCCTGATGGACCCGCCTAACTGCGGCCTGTTCGCAACTAATTGTACGCCTGATACTCCTGTTGGGCCTTGTATGGTAAGCAGCGAAGGCGCCTGTGCGGCATGGTTTAAATATACCCGAAAAAAGAGGCGGAATTAATGACAACCGGCGATAAGATACTACTCGCGCATGGCGGCGGAGGCAGATTAACAGATCAACTTATCCGAAGCGTAATACTTCCTGCTTTTGATAATACTACCCTTTCCAAACTCACCGATTCCGCCGAGCTGACGACAGGCAAAGATAATATCTGCTTTACGACCGACAGCTACGTGATAAAACCGTTATTCTTCAACGGCGGGGACATCGGCAAACTCGCCGTCTGCGGCACAATAAACGACCTTGCCGTAAGCGGTGCAAAACCTTTAGCTCTGAGTATGTCGCTGATAATTGAAGAAGGACTCCAAATCGATACCCTGAAAAAAATTCTCAACAGCGCCTCAGCCGCCGCTAAAGAAGAGAATGTCCCAATCGTCTGCGGCGATACAAAAACCGTAAACGCAGGGGCAGCAGATAAGATTTTCATCAATACCGCAGGCGTAGGTATAAAAATGCCAACCGCCGCGCTTGGTTTTGATAAAATCGCCCCCAGCGATAAAATTATCATCAGCGGAACTATCGGCGACCACGGTATGACTGTTATGTCGCACAGGGAGGGTATGAAATTTGAATCTGACTTGAAAAGCGATTGCGCCTCTGTGGCGAAAATATGCGAAAAAGTCACTGAAACTCTCGGCAATGATATAAAATTTATGAGAGACCCGACACGCGGAGGACTGGCAGCAACTTTAAACGAAATTGTCGGCCGAATAAACTGCAGCATTGAAATAAACGAAGAATATATCCCTGTAAATACGACAGTAAAAGCGGCAGCGGATATGTTAGGCTTTGACGTTTTGAATATCGCTAATGAAGGCAAGGTTGTAATTATAGTTTCCCGGCAAAAAGCGGATAAGTGCCTCGAAATCTGCCGAAGCTGCAAAAACGGCAAAGACGCCGCTTTGATAGGACAAGTTATAAAAAGCGATGAGCCTTTGGTAGAACTTATCACAATGATAAAAGGCAAACGCATCGTGCAGATGCCTTATGGCAGAGAACTGCCGAGGATTTGCTGATGCACGAATCAGCCGTAGCACAAAATGTCGTTGATACAATTCTCGCCGAGGCAGAAAACAGGCCCGGAAGAGTAACCCGCGTCCTGATAAGCTGCGGCCAGATAAACGCACTAAACAATGAGATAATGCAGTTCGCCTTTGCCGCGGCAACTGCTGATACAATATGTCAGGGCGCAAAACTCGAAATAAAATATATGCCGTTAAAAGCCGTTTGCAGAGACTGCTCCAGCGAATTTGAACTTGATTTGTATAATCCACAGTGTCCCAAATGCGGCAAAAGCGATTTTGCACTCGGCGAAGATGCTCCACTGCTGCTCGAAGAAATAGAATTTGAGGGAGATGGATGAAATTACAGATAAACAGAAAAATACTCGAAAAGAATGAAGATTGCGCCGCAACCAATCGCAAATTTTTCGCTAAAAAAAATATCCTCTGTATTAATATGATTTCCTCGCCAGGAAGCGGCAAGACTACCACGCTCGAAAAAACCATTAATCTGTTAAAGGACAAAATCAATATCGCTGTAATTGAAGGCGACCTTCAAACCGAACTCGACGCCCAAAGAATTCGCGCAACCGGCGCCCAGGCCATACAGATTGAAACAAAAGGCGCCTGTCACCTAAGTGCGGCCCAGGTTACAAACGCTATACACGCCCTGAATATCGACGAAATTGATATAATCATAATAGAAAACGTCGGAAATCTTGTATGCCCTTCCGATTTCGACCTCGGCGAACAAAAAAGAGTGGTCTTGCTCTCCATTCCCGAAGGCGATGACAAATGCGCCAAATACCCAAAGGCCTTTGCAAAAGCCGATGTCCTTTTAATAAACAAAACCGACCTTTTGCCGCACCTCGATTTTGATATAAAAAGGGTTAAAAAAGACGCTTTAAGGCTGAAGAAAGATTTGAAAATTTTTGAAATATCTGCTAAAACCGGCTCTGGGTTAGAAGACTGGTGTAATTGGCTAACAAAGGAACGGTAGATTATGGACTCATTCAATTACAAAAATGGTCAGCTATTTGCCGAAGACGTTGACATCGCAAAAATTGCTGAGTCAGTAGGAACACCTGTTTATATTTACAGCAAGGCAACAATACTCGACCATTTTAACAAAATCAAAAAGGCCTACGCCGAACTTGACACAATCATATGCTATTCAATCAAGGCCTGCGGCAACATAAACATTCTAAAAATACTCGCCGAAAACGACAGCGGCTTTGATATCGTAAGCGGCGGAGAACTCTACCGCGCTCAGCAGGCCGGCGCCGATATGAAAAAAGTCGTCTTCGCAGGCGCCGGCAAAACGGACGAGGAAATCATAGCCGCTCTAAAGGCGGGCATTGGTTATTTCAATATCGAATCCGAGGCCGAGCTTGAAAATCTTATCGCACTTGCCGAAAAAACCGGCATAAAAACAAAGGCCGCCCTCCGCGTCAATCCCGATGTTGACCCGAAAACTCACACATATATAACTACCGGCAAAAAAGAAACAAAGTTCGGCGTCGATATCGCCCGGGCACAGAGCGTCTTTCAGCAGTACGCCAAAAACGGTTTTGTGGATTTATGTGCAATCCACGTTCACCTCGGCTCAGGCGGTAAAACAATCGCCCCATACTGTCAGGCCGTTGAAAAAATCCTGCCCCTTATCGAAACTCTGAGAAAAAAAGGCTTTAAAATCGAGGCTCTCGATTTAGGCGGCGGATACGGCGCCGATTATCAAAGCGACACAGTTCCTACAGCCGCCGATTATGCTGATGGGATTGTCCCGCTGCTCAAAGACAAAGACCTGAAGCTGATACTCGAGCCCGGCAAGAGCATCGTCGCAAATGCCGGAATTCTGCTCACAAAGGTTTTGTATCTAAAGCAAAGCGGCAAAAAGAAATTTGTCATCGTTGATGCGGGTATGAATGATTTAATCAGGCCGCTTTTATACGACGCTTTCCATTTTATCTGGCCGGCAAAGGTCGAGGAAAAGTTTTCTCACATCAAACGAACTGAAAAACTCGACATAAAGGGCCTTGAGTTCGTTGACATTGTCGGTCCCGTTTGCGAAGCCTCTGATTTCTTCGCTAAGGACCGAGCCGTCCCGCCCGTAAATCGAGACGACTTAATCGCGATTTTTACCGCAGGCGCCTACGGCTTTACAATGGCAAGCAATTATAATGCAAGACCGCTTTGCGCAGAGGCGCTCGTTGACGGCAAAAATTTCAAAATCATCCGAAAAAGACAAACCCACGAAGATATGATTACGCTGGAAAAGTAACCGCGGATTTCGCAGATGACACGGATGAATTAAGCCACGAATAAACACGAACCAATTTTCTATATCACCGCTTTAACCGTTGAGCGGCTGGTTAGGATAATGAGCGATTCCTATACTTTACCTTTTCTCCTCGAGATATTTTACAATCTTTCGGTACTTACTAACATAATCTGCAGCGACACATACAGCAAAAAAATCGATAACGATGATCGTGCAAGATAGACCGATTGGTAACGCGTTACCATCAGGCGAAGGGTTCCTTATGGCGTGGACCGCAACGACCAATGCAGTCAGGCCAATTGTGATAAGAACAATCAGCATACCTACTGCGCGGAATTTGGAGCACCTCATTCCTTTCATCAATAATTCTCGATATTCTTTAGGTAGTCTAAGAACCTTGACGAGGATATTATCCAGGTTGTCCCATGGAACGGATTTTATTGCGTGCTGAAGATCTGCGATGGCTTCAGTGTTTATATCACGCAGTTGGTCTAGATGTGAAATACTTCCATCCCTCAGCAGCAAGCCAATAACTTTCATTGGATTTGGGATTTGGTCGTAAAAGCCGAGAGGATCCTTCTCTGTCGCGAGATTGGCTGTCGAATCTGGATTCCTCAGATAGGCCTCAATAGCCTGTAAATTGGTCTGCTCATCGGTTAGCCAGAATTCTTCGTCCTTGAGTTTCAACCAACGATTCTGTATTCTCGAGCCAAAGAATGATGATCGGACGAATGATAATCTGTCGAAAAACCGAACGTCGACACCTGGGTATTCACTAATGGAATCCGGCGTTGCTCCACGAGATCTCGTGCGAAACTTCATGGCACCCTGGCGGCTACTACTCCAAAAACTTCTCCATTTACTAGAATGCATAGACTGGACAAGAACATTGGCTAACATCACATCGGGGATAGGTGGACCTTTGACCCCCTCTGGCTCCCCTGGTGGTATTAGGGAAAAATATCCGGTGACAAAATATATTCCGATGGGGGTAAAGATTAGATCACCTACGGCGACATTATCGGAAATTCGACTATTAGAGATAACATTTTGTGCTACCAAATATGGGCAATTATCTGGAAGCTGCGGGATGGGGTTTTTAGGGCTGATCGACGATAACATTGTTTTTATTCTCCTAACAATAATTAGATTGACCCGCATAGTATGTGGGACTTATCTTTTTTGCCCTCATAAAAAACCTCCTGTCTCGATAACAAAGGTTAGTTTAACTATTCCAGTAAAAAACGCAAACAAAAAAATAGAATCAGCGTTTAATAAATTCTGTGTCAATTCGTGGTCAAAATTTAAATATCTCCGTGGCCTCTGTGTTCTCTGTGGCTTTTAGTTCGTGGTTAATTTTCTCCGTGGCTAATGCACTCTCTGCCCGGGTCTTGCGCCGTCATCGATACTGAGCATAAATATATCAGCTCCGCCCGCCCCGGCGGCTAAAATCATCCCTTCCGAAACTCCGAATTTCATCTTCCTCGGCTGCAAGTTCGCAACGCAGATAACTAATTTGCTGACCAAATCGGCCGGCTCGTAAGCCTTTGCGATGCCGGCAAAAACATTTTTCGTAACCCCGCCTATATCAAGCTCAAGATGCAGCAGTTTATTTGCGCCTTCGACCGTCTCAGCCTTGACGACCTTTGCGACGCGCAGGTCAACCTTCATAAAATCCTCTATCGCACACTCCTGCGCGATAGGCTCATCAAGCGTTGTCTGCGGCTTTTGTTCGGCCTGTTCGTTTTTACTTTCTTCGAGCATAGCTTGCACCTTGTCCTTATCCACTCTTTCAGCAAGTCTTATATATTCGTTTATTTTGTGATTTTCTAAAACTTTCTCGACGTCCACAAACGATGATGACTTAATACCGAGAATCTTTTCAATTTTTCCAACAAACACCGGCAGTACCGGCTTCAAATATATAGCCAGAACTTTTACGGCATTTACAATTACCGTCAGTGTAGTGCGTGTTTTTTCAGGGTCGGTTTTTATCGTCGTCCAGGGCTGATTCTGCTCGACATAACGATTAGCAGTATCAGCAAGAGCGGCAATCTGCCGAATAGCTGAGGCATAGTTAAGATTTTCATAATCATTTATTATTTGTGCTTTAGCAGCAACAAGCTGGTCAAGTAGTTCTTTGCCGGCCTTATCGACTGTTCCGAGCTTTGAATCAAGTTTTCCTGTCAGCATCGGCACCGACCTGCTGGCAAGGTTTGCAAGTTTTCCGACAAGGTCGGAATTTATCTTTGCGATAAAATCGTCGAAATTCAAATCAAAGTCGTCAATGCCATCAGTTAGTTTGCTGGCGTAATAATAGCGTAGATATTCCGGGTCAAGATGTTTGGCATAAGTTTCAGCCTTGATGAACGTGCCTTTCGATTTGCTCATCTTTTCGCCGTTGACAGTGAGAAATCCGTGCACAAAAAGTTTTTTGGCAATCTTAAATTCACTGCCCGTCAGCATCGCCGGCCAGAACAAGGCGTGAAAATATATAATATCCTTGCCAATGAAGTGATAAAGTTCATAATCTTTGCCGTTCCAGACTTTCTCGAACTCCAGCCCGTTTTTATCGCAGTAATTTTTGCAGCTTGCCATATAACCTATTGGAGCATCGAGCCAAACGTAGAAAAACTTATTTTCTTCGCCTGGAATTTTAAATCCGAAGTATGGCCCGTCTCGAGAAATATCCCAGTCTCTAAGACCTGCTGTAAACCACTCATCGAGTTTATTGGAAACGCTCTTGCCGGTATAGCCGCCTGCTATAAGGTCTTTCAGTTGCTGCTCGTAATCGGTGAGCTTGAAGAAGTAATGTAGACTCTTTTTGCGCACAGGTTCTTTGCCGCAGGTTGCACAGGCAGGCTTAATTAGCTCGGTTGGTTGGTAAGTCGCCCCGCAGCTATCGCACGAATCGCCGTATTGGTCTTCAGACTTGCATTTAGGACATATCCCTCGAATAAACCTGTCCGGCAAAAACATCTTGCAACCGTTGCAAAATGCCTGTTCAATTTCCTTTTTTACAATCGAACCTTTTTCGCCAAGGCGTTCAAAAATCAGCGTGCTTAACTGTTTATTTTCATCTGAGTGCGTGGAATAATAATTATCAAACTCGATATGAAAACTACCAAAATCTTTTATGTGCTCAGCGTGAACTCTTTTAATAAGTTCTTCCGGCTCGATTCCTTCCGCCCGCGCCTTTATCATTACGGGTGTGCCGTGCGTATCATCTGCGCAGAAGTACAGGCACTGGTTGCCGTTTGCCTTTTGAAACCGAACCCATATATCAGTTTGAATAGACTCTACAAGATGGCCCATATGAAGCGGAGCGTTTGCGTAAATCAAAGCTGATGTAACAACAATTTTTCGGCTCATTTACTGTTCCCTACTATCTTCTTGTTGCGGTTTCTGGTCATCCGAACTATCTTCCTCATCGTCGAAATCTTCTTCTTTTTCTTCTTCCGGCTCATCCTGCCCATCAATATCCTGTTTGTCAGCGGGCCTTTTCCTGTCCGGCAAATCCGTTTTTTTATTTTGCGGCGGTTTAGATGGAAGTTCGAGAATTGTTATTTCTTCCAGCGGAACAGCAAAAACCTTGCCGTCATCGGTTTTTACAGATACAAGCTGTGTGAGAACCTGTGTATTGATGACCAAACCCTCACCCTGGGAGGTTTTCACACGTGTCCGCCTTTTCGGCAGCCGTTTGACCATGTCTCTGTATGTATGGTCTTCGTATCTAAGGCAGCATTTAAGCCTTCCGCAGTAGCCGGAAATTTTTGAAGGGTCAAGAGTAGCCTTCTGGAGCTTTGCCATTTTCATATTGACCGGCTGGAGAATTTTCAAGAACCTTGCACAACAGCATTCCTGTCCGCAAACCTCGACATCCGCAGTAACTTTAGCGGCATCTCTTGAGCCGACCTGTCTCATTTCGATTCTTGTCTGAAACTCCTTTGCAAGTTTCTTGACAAGTTCTCGAAAATCGATTCTGCTGTCCGCGGTAAAGTAAAAAATTATTCTTTCGCCGCCGAAGACATGCTCGATATCCACCAGTTTCATCGGCAACTTCATTTCCTTGATAAGTTCTCGGCACTTGTCAAGCTCCTGTTTTGCACCGGTATTGATATGTCTCTCTTCGCTGAGATCCTGCTCGGTGGCGTAACGTACTAATTTACCTCCTGTCGTTATGGGGCAATCTTCGTGTCCCTGGCCGTAATAGTCAATGACAGCCTGTACCGATTTCTTGAAAACACCCGATTTATAACAGAACCTGCCGACCACTTCCCCGATTTCCAGCCCTCTGTCAGTCTTTATCATAACCTTGCTTTGGGCCTTTGGTATATGCTTTTCATTATGCTCAAACCAGCCGACAATACCGCACCTGCCGTATCGGACAAGCATCTTCTTTTCCGCAGGGTTATACTTATGTTTTTGTTTTGCGTCTGTATCGTTCATATAAAGACAAAAAAAATAAAAATACCGCTTTAGCGCATCGACTTTGACGATTTCTAATCTGTTATTGTAGCAGAATTTGCAAAGTTTATCAACAGGCGTTCAAAAACGAGCTTTTCATTGACTGAAGCGTCGATAAATCGGCTGGCCTCAAAGCAATCTTCGATTAATTCAGCGCATTTTTCGGCCCCGCGATTTTGCCCAATAACCTGTATCTGTTGGGCCTGGTCGAAGTTTATCATTTCGGCCGCCTCAGCCTCTTTCATCGCATCATCAAGCGCAGATACAACCATCTGCACAAAAGTTTTTTTTACCTGCCTGTTTATGTCCGATTTACTTGCCTCGGTTTTGATTTTCAGCCAGCTTTCAGTCAGTTTCGAAGCCGTTGAATTTATCCATTGCGCAATATCGACACTATCGCCTAATCGGCAATTACATACGCGTTTGAAAAACTCCTTTTTAATTTCATAAAAAGATGGCTCAAGCCTCGATAGAAGTTCGGCCTGTCCGATACTGCCGCCGGAGAACCTTGCCCAGAATTTCGCCTCGTTTTTGCCGATACCCGCCTGGCTCAGACGAGCAATTATCTTTTCCTCACTCAACGGCCCGAAGCGCACAATCTGACATCGCGACCTTGTCGTCGGCAATAAATTATCAAGTTTCGTACAGAGTAATATAATGAAACTATCAGCCGGCGGTTCTTCAAGCACTTTCAAAAGTGCATTCTGGCTTGAGGCATTGAGTTTTTCAGCCTCGCTTACCACAAACACTTTCGCCGCCGAAAGCCCAGGCTTTGTCTGAACCTTTTCAATCAGAAATTCCCGTATAACGTCAATCGGCAAATCTATCGGCTGTCTTTTTCTTTTCTGCGCGTCTTTGACAAACTTGATTAATTCTTTGTAAATATGATGAAAATCCGGATGACTATCAGCCTCAAAGCATCGGCAAGACTCGCACTTGCCGCAGCTCTCGGCAAAATCGTTTCTAATCACCGGCGATTTACACAGCAAAAGTTTGCTCCACGCCCCTGCCGTGCAGAATTTCCCCACGCCGTCGGCCCCTGCGAATATATAAGCGTGCCCCAGCCTGCCGCAGCCATACGCCCGCTGTAAACTATCGACAGCTTTGTCCTGACAAAAAATTTCAGATAAATTCATTTGGCTTTACGATTTGAAATAATCTTTTACTGTTTGAATTATTTTTTTATTCACCGTTTCAATATCAGCCGATGCGTCAATCACAATGATATCCTCGCCAAGCTCTCCAAGAGCGAGAAATCCCTGCCTGACCTTTTTGTGATACTCATCGGCCTTCTGCTCCATCCTGTCAAGGTCGCGGTCCATTCTTTCTTTGGCCGTGTTGAGGTCAACATCGAGAATAATTGTCAAGTCCGGCCAAACCCTTTCAAGACAGTGTTCGGCGATACCGATAACCTTTTCAATTCCAACCCCGCCTGCAAAACCCTGATACGCACAGGTACTCGATAGCCATCTATCGAGGAGTACACAGTTTCCCTTTTCCAGCCCCGGCCCTATACCCTCGGCCCATAACTGTGCCCGGCTGGCCATATAAAGCAGCAACTCCGTCCTGTCGCTGATAATGTTTTCCGCATCGAGCAGAATTTTCCTGATTTTCTCACCTGTCTCAGTCGAACCCGGGTCACGAAACACCGATACCGAAACACCTTGCCTAGTCAGATAATCACCGAGCATCGCAGTCTGCGTACTCTTGCCGCACCCATCAGGCCCGTCGAGAACTATAAAACGTGATTTTAAATCCTTAACCATATGGTTCGGCTCATCACAGGTTATTTTCCAGCAGTTTACTTGATTAACAGTGTTTGTCAATTATTTAGCCCCCGGACCTGTGCCGGGGGGCTTTTGTCATTCCCGCGAAAGTGGGAATCCATTTATATTTAGTCCCGCACATATTTACTATTCAATTACTTCTATTATCACTACGGTACAATGAATTGGTGCGGGGTTGCTTTTGTATATTTAGCCCGCCTGCCTGCTGGCGGGTTCTGTTTCATGGCAGGGGTTGGTTAGCCCCCGGACTTGTACCGGGGGTTCGTTTTCCCGTGTTTAGCCCTGCTGCTTGCGGCAGGGGATTTTTATCCGTTGCTTGCGGCAGGGGATTTTTATCTATCATCTGTGCCAAGGGTTCGTTTTTCCCGTGTTTAGCCCCGTCATCCCCGCATGACGGGGTTAGGGGGGTTATTTCTCACCTTTTTCACTTTTAGTTTTTCACTTTTAGTTTGTTTAGTGGTGCGGGGTTGCTTTCCCCTCTTTCTAAGCGTATAATTTATCGGGATATGACAAAAAAATCCAAATCCGGTTCTAAGAAACAATCACGGCCCGGCAAACCATCTGCCCTGCTCGATACGCGGGTAATCTACTGCGGCGATAATCTCGAACAGCTAAAGAAACTGCCCGAAAACTGCGTTGACCTTATTTATATCGACCCGCCTTTTAACTCCAACCGAAACTATGAGGTCTTCTGGGGTGAAACAAAGGAAAAACGCGCATTCAAGGACCGCCACGCCTCAACACAGGCCTATATCGATTTTATGCGCCCGCGATGTGTCGAACTCCACCGTGTACTAAAGAAAACCGGCAGTTTTTACTACCACTGCGACTGGCACGCCTCGCACTACGT
>CAYTQR010000008.1:0-27872 GCA_964440045.1 uncultured Planctomycetaceae bacterium
AAAAACCAGCCATTCCCGCCATTATTACTCCAAATTAGGCGTTACTTACCCGCCATGGGCGCGCCCCGTCGCGGCAGGTAAATTCCCACCTTTAATTATTTGACAAAAATCACGCCTGCAGTATAATTTTTTGTTAAACCTGTTTTAAAGTTTTAAACGGACAAAAAGGCATAGCAATGTTTTGTACAGGATTTTACAGCCGTGCGTAGCCGAGTGGCTACATTTGGTAGACCGCATAAAGATTTCAGTTCCTTGATGCGGTGCACCGATGCTTTCGCTTCGAAGGCTTTTTACGTGGTTGTCGCGGAAGGAGTGCCTATGTAGAGGCATCCTGGTGACAATTTCAAAGCTTGTCGAAGTGGAAACTTCCGGCACGGGAGTTTCCACTTTTTTTTAGGCCCCTGTGCTTTCTTGCGAAAGCAAGAACAGGGGCAACGAAAGGTAAAATAATGAACCAGGAGCTTGTAAGAATAGTTGACAACATCGCTCGCGATAAAAATATCGACCGGGAAGCTATTTTTCAAGACCTTGAAACAGCAATGGTCTCAGCCGCCCGAAAATACTTCGGCAAAACTGACGCGAATATCGAGGTCCGAATCGACAGATCCAACGGAGCCATCGTCGCCTTTAATGACGGTCAGCAAATCGATATAAAACAGCTCGGCAGAATCCCCGCACAAACCGCCAAACAGGTAATGATACAGAAAATAAAGGCCGATGAGAGGCAGAGCATATACGATGAATTCGTAGAACGAAAGGGAGAAATAGTCAGCGGAATCGTCGTTCGCTATGAACGCGGAGCGGTAATTGTAAATCTGAGCAACAGAACCGAAGCAGTTTTGCCAAAAAGCGAACAAATTACCGGTCAGAACCACCATCCGTCGGAAAGAATCAGATGCCTTATCCTTGATGTGCGAGAAACAGCAAGTCTTGTGAAAATAATCCTTTCCCGAACACATCCTGATTTTATCAGAAGGCTGTTCGAGCTCGAGGTTCCGGAAGTGGCTGAAGAGATAATAGAAATAAAAGCCCTTGCAAGGGAAGCAGGCTACAGAACCAAGATAGCTGTACTGTCAAATGACAATAAAGTTGACGCGGTCGGAGCCTGCGTGGGTGTACGCGGCAGCAGAATTAGAAATATCGTCGATGAGCTCGGCGGTGAAAAAATAGACATCGTCAGATGGAATGAATCTTCGCAGGAACTTATTGCAAATGCTCTTATGCCTGCAAAATGCAGTCAGGTTGCGCTTTGTTTCGAACTGGGAGGCGCCACAGTTGTTGTGCCCGAAGACCAGCTGAGCCTGGCTATCGGAAAACACGGCCAGAATGTAAGGCTCGCCGCAAGGTTGACCGATTGGGACATCGATATACTTACTCCTGAAGAATATAATCAGGAAGTCGAAAGACTCACAACCGGGCTCGGCGATATAGAAGGCCTTAGTGATACTTTTGTCGATAAACTCATCGCATTGGGCGTAATAAGCGTTCTTGACCTTGCCGAAATCGGACCTGAGCCTTTAATAAGTGAAATAGGCCTGGAGGCGGAAATTGCAACTAAAGTTATAGAAGCCGCTGAGGAATTAGCCAAAAGGCAAACCGCTGAAACCGAAACAACTATAGCTGAGACCCTGATGGACAAACAGGTTAAAAAAGCAGATGCAGACACAGCAGATGCAGACACAGCAGATGCAGACACAGCAGATGCAGACACAGAAGATGCAGACACAGAAGAAGCAGACTTGCAAAATAATATAGAATAGAAAAATAACCGGAGTTAGATAAGTTTGGCAACTACACGGGTCCATCTTTTAGCTAAAGAATTAGGCGTCAAGAGCAAAGCCATCATCGAGAAGTGTCAGGCTGAAGAGCTTGATGTAAAAAATCATATGTCAACAATTTCAGCAGGCCTGGCAGCTACTATCCGTGAATGGTTCAGCGAGGGAGAACACATAACAGCAGTTGAGAAAACGGCACGTGTCAACCTTAAAAAGGTTCGCATAAAGAAGAAAACACCTAAAAAGGCTGCTGACAAGAAGCCGAGTAAAAAGGCAGCGGCAGCTGAACAGGCCGAAGAAACAGCAGCCGTAGCTGAACTGCTTCCTCAAGGGTCTGTAGAAACATCGGAGACGGAACCGCCCAAAGTAGAACTAAAACCCGAGCCTCCAAAACCACCCGAACCGGTAATGCCGGCAGGACCAAAACTTAAAAAGCCCAAACCAGCAAAGCTGTCCGGGCCGCGGGTTATACGTGTTGAAGAACCTGAAAAAGTCGGAAAACCACGACCAAAAGCAAAACCCTCAAGGCCTTCTTATCGACAAGAGGCTTCCGAGCCGCTTCTTGCAAGTGCACCGGAAATAATGGACTTAAAATCAAAGACCGGAAAAAGCAAAAGTAAAACCCACGGCAGAAAGCACGAAGAGGTCAAAACTGAAGAGCCTGTTAAGCACAAAAAAACAACCCGCAAATTACGCAGCAGAGACATTGAAGAAAGACGTGCAAGACTCAACGCTGCCAGCGGCGAAGGTATGCGGCTAAGGCCTATAAGAAAAATCGAAACTAAAAAATCTAAAGCCGAAGAAGCTCCCAAAATAAAACCGGAAAAAGCATATGTTTCTGAACCGATAACCGTCAAAGACTTGTCCGCCGCCCTGGCGGTAAAAATTACCGAGATAATAGAAAAACTTATCGATCACTCTGTTATGGCAAATGCGAACCAGGTTGTTCCCACAGATATCGCTGAACTTATTGCCATTGAATTAGGTACTGAACTGATTGTGCAGCATAAGAAATCTCTCGAGGGTCAAATCGCAGAGGAATTCGAAGAAAGGCCAAGAACCAATATACAAAAACGTCCGGCAATAGTTACCATGCTCGGTCACGTTGACCACGGCAAAACCAGTCTGCTCGACAGAATCCGCTCGACAAAAGTCGTTAAGGGCGAAGCCGGCGGAATTACTCAGCATATAGGTGCATATCAGATAACATGGGGCGAGGCAAACAACCAAAAAAGAGTTACCTTCCTCGACACGCCTGGGCATGAAGCCTTTACCGCGATGCGGGCGCGCGGCGCAAACATAACAGATATAGTTGTGCTTGTCGTTGCCGCTGATGACGGCGTAATGCCGCAGACTATAGAAGCAATTCACCACGCAAAAGCTGCCGGCGTTCATATTATCATCGCACTTAATAAAATTGATCTGCCGAGCATCGACCTGAACAGAATATATGGCCAATTTTCAGAACATGATCTTACACCTGTTGAATGGGCTGGAAACACTGATATCGTTAAGACCAGCGCCACAACAGGAGAGGGTATTGAAGAACTCCTCGAACATCTCGATTATGCCGCTGAGCTGCTTGAGCTCAAGGCAGATTCTACAATACCCGCTACGGGATGGGTCATCGAAGCAAGAATCAGTCCGAACAAGGGACCTGTTGCAACACTGCTTATAAAAGAGGGAAAACTCAAAAAAGGCGATATTGTTCTGGCCGGTACAGGCTATGGCAGAGTCAGAACCCTGCGAGACAGTTTGGGCAAATCTATCCGTTCGGCAGACAGTGCTATGCCCGTCGAGATATCAGGTTTAAACAATGTTCCTCAGGCCGGCGACAGATTCTACTGTCTGGCAGATCTCAACCGTGCAAAGGCTGCTGCTGACGAAAAAAAGACAAGCGACAGGAAAACCGCCCTTGGTACGCGATCACAGGTTACAATGGAAAACCTCTTCAGTCAAATCGAGGCAGGCAAAACAAAGGAAGTTAATATCATCATTCGTGCAGATGTTCAGGGTTCGGTAGATGTACTGACTAAATACCTGACAGAAATCAGCACAGATGAAGTACAAATAAGAATATTGCACGCTGCCGTTGGCGGTATAACAGAAGGTGACGCCCTGCTTGCTGAAGCCTCCGGGGCAATAATAATAGGCTTTAATGTCGTGCCGGAAGACAAAGCGGTAAAACTTGCCGAAGAAAAAGGTATAGATATAAGACTATACAACATTATTTACAGGATAACAGAAGACCTTAAAAAGGCTATGGTCGGCATGCTCGAACCGGAAGAACAGATTAATAGTATCGGAAGAGCCGTTGTACGAAACACATTCAAAGTCTCTGGTGTCGGGACTATCGCAGGATGCTATGTAGAGCAGGGAGAGGTTAACAAAAATGCGAGAATCCGGCTTATAAGAGATAATATCATCGTCAAAGACGACTGTCAGATTGGATCTCTTAAGCATTTCAAAGACGACGTCAAACAGGTTAAAAACGGTTTTGAGTGCGGCATAAAAATTGCCGGCTTCGACGATGTAAAAATACAGGACATTTTCGAGGTTTATGAAATTGTCAAGGTCGAAAGAACTCTTTAAAATATTAATTAAATATGTCACGAAGACAGGACAAAATGTCGCGGGTAGTCAGAGAAGCGGTTAGCGATATAATCAATAATCATCTGCAGGACCCGCGAGTCGAAGGTTTTATTAGTGTAACCGAAGTAAAAATAGAACCGGACTTGAAAAAAGCTGACGTTTTTTTGAGTATTATGGGCAAAAGTGCAGTAAAACAGCAATTGACCTTTAACGCGATACAGCATGCCGTAGGTCATATTCAGTCATTGCTCGGCGGCTATGTTAAAAGCAAATTTTGCCCGCATTTGTCCTTTCATATAGACGACAGGCTCAAGAAAACTATGGAAACACTCAAGTTAATTGACGAAATCTCAAAAGAATTTTCGGAAGAAGAAAAAAAATGAAAAGCAGTAGCCAATACATACAGAGGTTGAAAAGACTTTTCATCGCTCTAAGAAAAAGTGGTGAAAAACCTAAAAAACCCGCCTATCAGGATCCCATCGAGGCAATTGTCTTTGCGGTATTATCTGAAAACTCGACTGAATCCAGTACAAAGGCCGCCTTGAAAAAAATTCAGTCACATTTTGTAGACTTTAACGACCTGAGAGTTGCAAGGGCAGAAGAAATAGTTGAGGTAATTAAACCTGATATCGCAGAAGCGGAAAAATGCTCCGCCAGACTCACCTCGATACTAAATGCCATTTTCCAGAAATACGACTGTCTTACGCTTGAAGACTTCACAAGCTCAAGAAAAAAGACCGCAAAAGAAATCCTTGGAAAATTTAACGGTATGACAAGTTTTGTCAGCAGTTATATTATGCTAACGATTATAAATGCTCATGCTGTACCCCTTACAGAAAAGATGATTCAACACCTTAAAACTCACAAAATTGTCGACCCTGAATCTGACAATGAACAGATTATTACCTTCGTTGAAAGGCAGATTTCCGCAACAAATTCGTATGCTTTCTACGCCCTCATGCGGCACGATAGTGAACTTGTCAGCTCAAAAGCAGCACAGCTTCTGGCGGATAAAAAGGCAAAAACTGTCGCGAAGAAAAAACCAAAAGCAAAAAAATAAGGAGTTAAAATGTCAGAGAAAATTCTAAAACTCGGCATTCCAAAAGGAAGTCTTCAAAACGCCACTTTTGAACTTTTTGAAAAAGCCGGCTTTCGCATAACCGGCTATGAAAGAAGTTATTTTCCGCGAATCGACGATGACGAAATTCAGCTTGCAATGCTGCGAGCGCAGGAGATAAGCAGGTACGTCGAGGACGGCGTGTTTGACGCGGGTTTTACCGGCCATGACTGGATACTCGAAAATAAATCATCTGTTCATGAAATATGTGAACTGTGTTACAGCAAAGCCACATCGAAACCAGCAAGATGGGTTCTTGTGGTGCCCAATGAATCGAAGATTAAAAAGGCAAAAGACCTCGAAGGAGGAATTATCGCAACAGAGCTGGTAAACGTAACAAAAAAATACTTTAAAGACAAAAAAGTGAACGTAAAGGTAGAATTCAGCTGGGGCGCAACCGAAGTAAAAGCAAGGATGGTCAATGCTATTGTCGAACTTACAGAAACAGGCTCAAGCCTCAAGGCCAACAACCTTAGAATAATCGATACTTTGCTTACATCAACAACAAGATTTATTGCCAATAAAGACGCCTGGAAGGATAAATTCAAACGCGAAAAAATTGAAAATATATCTATCCTTTTAAATGCTGCCATTGATGCTAAATCAACTGTTGGGCTGAAAATGAATGTCAGTAAAGACAGTATCGATGATGTACTGAAAGTTCTGCCGGCGGAAAAAAGCCCGACTATCTCTTCACTTGCCGATTCTGATTTTGTCGCAATTGAGGTTATTGTTGATGTAAAAACAGAAAGAAAGATTGTGCCGCAACTTAAACGGGCCGGCGCTTCAGGAATTATTACGTATCCGTTGAACAAAGTTATTCACTAATAGTTTTAGATAGAGAATTTTATGTCTGGACATTCACACTGGGCTGGAATCAAACATAAAAAGGCTGCGAATGACGCCAAAAGAGGCAAGGTTTGGAGCAAAATCGCAAGAACCATCATAGTCGCTGCCAAAAATGGCGGGCCGGACCCTTCAGCTAATCTTGCACTGCGATATGCAATCGACAAGGCCAAGCAGGCTAACATGCCCAAGGATACAATAGAAAAAGCTATCAGCAAAGGCGCCGGCGGAGGAGATTCTGTATCCTTTGAAACTGTTATCTATGAAGGTTACGCCCCCGGCGGTGTCGCCGTTATGGCGGAGGCACTGACCGACAACAGAAATCGAACAGGGCCGGAAATTAGGAAAATTTTCGAACGGCACAACGGGTCATTAGGCACAACCGGCTGTGTAAACTACCTATTCAGCAAAAAAGGGCTCATAACCGTTTCCGTAAATGCCGCTGATGAAGAAAATCTTATGGAAATCGCCCTGTCAGCCGGTGCAGACGATATGCAGAAAACAGGCCAGATTTATGAAATAACCTGTGAGCCTGCTGCATATGAAGAGCTGAAAAAAGCCCTCGATGAAAAAGAGATACCTACCGAAATAGCAGAGCTGTCAATGATACCGCAGAATACCATTTCCATAAATGACGTCAATCAGGCAAAGAAAATTCTCGCTCTTATGGATGAATTTGAAGAACACGATGATGTGCAAAATGTCTATGCTAACTTCGACATCCCAGATGAAATCATTTCACAATTGTCGCAATAATCATTTGTCTTTTCTGGCGGCTATAAACTCTTTGAGGATTTCGGCGGCGGCGATTGCGTCAATTCTGTTTTTCTTCTTCTTGTGCGTCAAACCTGTACGGGACAATTTACCTGTTGCTGAGAAACTTGATAGTCTTTCGTCCTGAAAAAATATCTGAATCTCAATTCTGCCGGCAAGTTCCTCTACGAATTTGCGAACAATCGCTGCTCTGTCAGTCTCGCTGCCGTCCATATTTAAAGGCAGTCCCAAAACAACAGCTTCTATATCATATTGTTTTATTGTTGTAATGATATGGCCGATTAAATCTTTTGCTCCCTCTATGACCTCAAGCGGACTGGCTATAGTCTCATCGCTGTTGCATACCGCAAGGCCGGTACGTTTATCACCTAAGTCTATACACAAAAAACGCATTTATCTCCAGAGGCTTCGATTACAAATACCGTTCTTTGCCGCGGGTTCTGATGAGCCCAAGCAGTTCTTTCAGCTTCGCGGTTTCATCCATAGGATAGACTAACGTAGCATCGGGACTATGCACAACTACCATATTCTTGAGCCCGATGGCGGCTATCAGATGACCTTTATCCTCAGTTACAAGAATGTTGTCTTTGCAATCAAGAACCTCACTATTTTCCGCGATAACGATATTGCCATTGGTATCGGATTGAATAATATCAGCAAGAGCTGAAAAAGAACCCACATCAAACCATCGGCAGTTAAGTTTTATTGCATGAACCTGCGGCGCTTTTTCCATAACCGCAAAATCGATGCTTATTTTTGGCAGTTTTACAAAGTATTCGCTAAGCACATCCTCCTGATTCGACCCGCCCCAGGCAGCTTTAATTTTCTGCAACGGCTGTTTTGTCTGAGGGAGATTTTCAAATAAAAGCTCAAGTATCCGTCTTGCCTTCCATACAAAAAGACCTGAATTCCAACAGTAATGACCGCTTGAAAGATATTCCTTGGCGGTTTCCAAACCAGGCTTTTCCCTAAAGGAATCAACTTCAAAGATTTCATTATCACATTCGGCACATCTTTGGCTTTTGCCGAGCTTTACATAACCAAGCTGGGTACTCGGAAAAGAAGGCTGAATCCCGAAAGTTATCAGCGTTTCAGGATTTTGTTCCACATAGGTCATACCGTCTTTTAGCACCTGCTGGAAAACATCTATAGGTTTTATAACCTGGTCGGCTGTTACCACTGCCATAGTGGCGTCCGGGTCGAGCCGCGAAAGAACGCTGGCGGCAAGCCCGATGGCGCCTGCCGTATCACGAACCGCCGGCTCGGCTATTACGTTGTCATACGGAATTTCAGGAAGATTGTCACGGACAAGGTCGGAATAACCCTTATTAGTCAGAACAATTATATTGCGATGGTCAAAAAGGTCACTTAACCGCTGAAAACACCGCCTTAAAAGGGTGTCGCCGTCAATAAGTTTAAGAACCTGCTTGGGTCTGTCTTCCCTGCTCAAGGGCCATAACCGTTTGCCCGTACCGCCGGCCATTATTACCGCAAATCGCATAATTTTTATCCTTCAGATTAAATAATAAAACGACTGTCTATTTCTGCAAATGGTTTTATTTTCTCAGCAAGGGCCGCATATTCACTTTTGTCCATAAGTGCAAATGTCGCTTCCTTGCCAAGCTCAACTGCCGGTTGGTCATAAGCGTTTATGCCGAACAGCATCCCGGCAATTGAGGTTGAAGTTTCAAAAAGATATATGAACTGTCCTATAGTATATGGACAAATTTTTTCAAAAACAACTGTAATACAAGGCCGCCGGCTTGTCAGGAGGGCATATTCGGTCGCCAGTTTTTCACTGTTCAAAAGCCTGCTCATTTTCTGATTAGCCAGATACCCAAGTTCCGGTGCAACATCCGGTGCAGGACCAATCTGAACATCTGTGTCAAAATTTTCTACGGTAAGAAATGTAAACAGTTTGTCATTAGGACCTTCTCTGTAAAGCTGCACCTGACTGTGCTGGTCGGTCGCCCCCAAAGCCTTTACAGGCGTAGGACCAATAAACACATCCTTGCCGGTGAGGTCTTTTGCCTTGCCGAGACTCTCTGCCCATAACTGCCTGTACCAATCGGCAAAATCCTTCAATGCAAAACTATACGGCATCATTACCGATATACGCTTGTGCTGGTTATAATAATGGTAGTTTATTGCCGCGTTTACCGCTGCCGGGTTCTGATAAAAACTCTGATGAGAGACCTTTTTATCCATATCGGCGGCGCCTGCCAGAAGCTGGGCGATATCAATACCACAAATGGCCGCACTTAAAAGGCCGACGGAGCTTAAAACGCTAAACCTGCCGCCTACACCGTCCGGCACTTCAAGGCTGGTTAATCCGAATCGGCTCGCTATTTTGCGTAATGTTCCTTCCTTTGGGTCGGTCGTAGCAATTATATGTTTCTTTAAAGATTCTTTGCCTAACTTTTCGGCCAGCATTTTGCAAATAGTCAAAAGCTGTGCTGCCGTTTCAGCCGTCCCGCCGGATTTGCTTATCACATTAAATACAGTCTTGTCAAGTTCGCCGGGAATCCATTTTAGAAAAGAACTCATCTGCTGAGGGTCAACATTATCAAAAACAAACAGTCTTGGTCCTTTGCGCTGACTCTTGTCAAGATTATACATATATGGATTCAACGCTGTCTGAAGTGCGATATTGCCAAGCGCTGAGCCGCCTATGCCGAGCACAACAAAATTTTCGCACCAGTCGAACTGGCCGGCAACTTTTTTGACCTGTTCTATCGTCTTGTCCTGATAAGGTAAATCACGATAGCGAATCTTGCCCGCTTTCCTGTCCGCATTGAGCTGTTTTATTAACGGTTCTGTCTTTTTTGCCAACTGCTCAAACTGCTCTTCGGTTATGCCATGTTCGGTGCCGAGAACCTGGGCAGTAACGTTTTTATAATAAAATTTCAACTGATGCTGTTTCATATATACTTCCTCTGGACTCATTTAATAGCACTTAACCCAGCATATTTTAACATCAATGGCTTTACTTGTCCGCTTTTAAACTGCACGACAATTATACTGTTATCCCCAAGATTATGAAACTCCTTTACCCTGCCAAGGCCGAATTTTTTATGAGAGACGAGCTGGCCGGCGGAAAAAGCCTTTTCGCTGCTGTCAGAATGCGGGCAGGAAACGTTAGTTTGGCAATAAATATCATCGTCTTCTCCGTCTATATCTTCATCCTGTTCTTCTATGTCCTGAGGCTCAAGAGCTGCCTCATGAAGAAATTGAGAGCCAATTGTTCTTGTTGTCTGACCGTGTATCGTTCTGTGCCGGCTCAAAGTTATGCATAATCTCTTTTTTGCCCTTGTAATTCCGACAAAAAACAGCCTGCGTTCTTCCTCAATTTCCGAGACAATATCCATACTCCTTTCGTGCGGCAAAATCCCCTGCTCAAGGCCTATAATAAAAACATTGTCGAACTCCAAACCCTTTGCACAATGAAGCGTCATCAAAGAGACCTTCCCGCTTTGCGAATCATAGGTGTCGGTATCGCTGAAAAGCGCAATGTGCTGGAGAAAATCAATAAGCCCGCCATGCTGCTGCTCGTCGAATCTTTTTGCAGAACTTATAAGCTCTGCAACATTATCCAGCGGCGAAGCCTTGCTGTAATCTTCCTGAGCACTCTCAGCTTGCAGGCTTTCATAAAGACCGCTTTGTTTAAAAACCTTATCCATTAAAACCGCAACAGAATCGTCGATATGCTTTTTTAAATCTTCAATCATCCGCCAAAATTTCTTAAGTTTCGTTTTTGCACCGGCTGGAATGGAATCTATACTTTCACAGTCTTTGGCGGCTTGATAAAGATTTATACCTTTTGGCGATGCATAAGCGCTGAGACGAGCAATGGTCGTTTTGCCTATGCCTCTTGCCGGTGTGTTGATTATTCGCAAAAAGGCCCGGTCATCAGCATTGTTTACAATTAGCCTCAGAAAGCCAAGAACATCGCGAATTTCCTTACGATTATAAAACTCAACACCTCGAACTATCTGATAAGGAATTTGATTTTCAACAAAAGCCTCCTCTATCGCCCTGCTCATAGAGTTTACACGATAAAAAACAGCAGTCTGGTTTGCATTTTCTCCGTTATCAAGCAGTTGTTTTATAAACTCTGCCACAAAAGCAGCTTCGTCCTGTTCGTCATCGAGACAGCGTACAACAATTTCGCCGCCGCCCTTGTTGACAGGAACAAGTTTTTTCTGCTTTCGGCTTTTATTTGCACTGATGAGTTTATCGGCAACGGCAAGAATTTCAGGGGCGCTACGAAAGTTTTCCTCTAATTTGACAACCACGGCCTGCGGCCAGTCATGCTCGAAAGCAAGTATATTGCCGATATCCGCACTCCGCCAGCCATATATCGATTGGTCCGGGTCGCCCGTTACACAGATATTGCCATGTTCAAGAGAAAGCCCGCGGGCAATTTGATACTGAGCATGGTTGGTATCCTGATATTCATCAACCATCAGGTACTTGTATCGCCGACTTAACTGTTTACGAATATCTGGAAAATCACGCAGCAAAAACGCGGTTTTTAAAAGCAAGTCGTCAAAATCAAGGGCATTATTCTTCGCCAAAATCTTCTGGTAATTACCATATATCTTCGCAAAGCACTGTGAAAAGTAATCTTCTGCCTCGGCTGTAAAATCCGAAATATCCTGAAGATTATTCTTTAATCGTGAGATTGTTTCGAGTATCCGCCCAGGCGGAAAGTTTTTCGCATCAAGTTCTGCTGCTTTTATTGCCTCTTTGACACAATTTTTCTGGTCCGTTTCATTATAAATGCTGAAATTTTCTGATATGCCGGCCGCTTGTGCAAACTGGCGAAGAATTCTCACGCAAAGCGAATGAAATGTGCTTATATGCACCCCGCCGGGCATATTCATCGCAGTAACTCTGTTACGCATTTCCTCCGCAGCCTTATTCGTAAATGTTATTGCGCAAATGCTGTAAGGCTCAACGCCGTGACTTATAAGTGCAGCAACCCGGTTTGTTATCACACGTGTTTTACCGCTGCCGGGACCGGCTATAACAAGAAGAGGCCCTTCTTTGTGCCAAACCGCTTTGTTCTGCGAGGCGGTCAGATTCTCCGTGGCAAACGGCCGCTTAATCATTGCTGCATACTTTCCTGCTTTTCCATCTCCTGCTTGAAATACTCGTGCTGCTGCTCCAGCTTCTCGTAAAGTTCAGGCCTTTCAATCTGTATCCGCCCAAGCAGATTTTGGCGTATATAATCAGGATACCTCGCATCATTCAAAAAACTGCTTATACCTATATATCTGAACACATTGAAATCAGGCAGGATATCTCTATCAACACCTTCATTTCCAACACCTTTCTGATAATTGTCATACATCTCTATAGCCATCCATTCTCTGCCGAAAGCTTCATCGTCGTTCCCTACAGCATAGTTATAATAAGCATCCTGCAGTATAAAAGTTATCATTTCCCGTGCATCATTAATGCCCATTATCTGTAGTTGCGTGATAAATCTTTTTCTTGCGTATTCAGAAAGTGAAACCTTGATATCTTCCTCCTCCGGATATTCCTTTCGCAGAATATTATAAATCTCTGTTGCCTTATTCATATGACCGGCCTGATAAAACAAAAACACTGCACGCTTGAGCGTATTCCTATGAGCAACTTTAATAGCGTCCACATTACCCTCTAATCTCGTATATTTTCCCATCAACACTCTGAGAACCTGGTCGTATCTATCAAACATTCTCAAATCTGGAAACAAAAACACACTCTGACGCTCTATAATATCACAAGGGTCATTCTTAGCCGGAATCCGCGACGTATAAACAACCATCCTGCCGCGGGAATAAAGATGCTGAAGACTTTGAAAAAGTACCCTGTCGGTATTAAGCTCATCAAATGAGCCCTCTTCTTTGGATATCTTCTGTAAGCCAAGAGCTGCCCAATATATAGCATGGGTATCAGGAAGCGTCCAGTTCAGCGGCAATATATTGTTCGAGTCCTCATAGTCAACCGGACCGTACTTTTTATTCAACTCTACCATAAGATCAGGCTCGAGTTTCCATGTATGCCGCAGATAATACGCCTTTGCGAAAGTATCAAATTCCTCAAGCGTCTTTGTGCCGCGAAAAGCATCTATTACCGCAAAGGCTTCCTGGGAAAAACGCCCCGGCTGCTGTCTAAGAGAAAGATAATTATCGATAAGCTCCCCAGGCTTTGCAAAGGAACTGTCCGCCAGGGCAAGCTTATTTAAAAACTCTGCTATATCAGGTTTTTGCAAAACATCCTCAATCTTTTTCGGCGAATCTGCAAGAGCCTTATAATACTCCTGAGTCTCTGGACCAAGCATAGGCTCTATAGCATTATAAAGCTGAAGCTTATAATATTTATGACAATCGTCGGTTTCACCGGCTATCTTGTGCCGAAATATCCATGCAAGAGATTGATAAAGAGATATGTTGTGAGGATTTTTCTCTATACCCTTGTCACGCAGAAGCTCATAACCGTTTTTTACCCATTGCCATCGTTCCTGAGGCCGGGTTGCTGGAATTGCAACCGAAATATTATACGCCATATTCCACGCATGAAAATCCCATACTGAGGCAAACCTCGGCTGGAGAAGAGTTATCCACTCGGCAAGCTGCTTGGCGTCGAAAAACTTGCCCTCCTCTTTCAACTGGTCGGCTCGCAGCCAGAGTATATCCACTACAAGACCGCGAAAAGCGCCAAGCGCTATAGTTGCAAAGGCAAGTGAGGGAGGTGCATTCTCAAGCGGCTCATTTATTACCAACCTCATTTCGCTACGCTGGGCATTTATTTCATCAAGGCGGTACGAGCCGGCAAAAAACAACCCCGCTGCAGCAACTATACACAGAAAACAAAAAATAAAGGTTTTAAAATGCATATAGATATTCAAACAATCACTTTTGCTATTTCACGTTTTGCAAAAATCAAAAATCCTGCCAGAAGTAAAACCAGCGACTTTATCACGAGAGCTCCCGCGACAAAAATCAGAAATCCGCTCTTCATCAGTCTGGCATCGATTATATATTTGCTGATATTGTAATTTTCATCGAACTTCGGCAACAGCCACACCAAAGGCTTTACTGCGTATTGGTAAAACACCTTTATATCCTGACCAAGATAACCAAAAGAACCCACAACAAAACCATTGATAATGCCCATGAAAAATATCGAAAAACTGCATAGAATCGCCACGGGAAATCCAAGCCAGACTGACAGTGAAACGCCAAGAACAGCCAGAAATACCAGTCTGACAAATATAACCGTTATAACACGAAGAAAATTATTTCCGAAACTGCCTGCCTTATAAAGCGCTTCAAAACCATCTTCAATGGGAAATATCACCGTAGTGCCGTTTATCGGCTGATTATAAAAAACCACGGCAAGGTAACCATCGGAAGCTACTGCATCAGCAGGAACTTCAAATTCATGCCGCGAGCCGACTATATCTTTGCGAGGTATAGTATAAATCGGCGTCTGCATCCGGGACTGACCGTACTTTATCTGCCGGTAATCTCCTACATACCAGATACCATAAATATTCTTATCCGGCGGTGTTTGAGAAGCATTAAACTTAAAGCGTATAAAAATACTTTCATTCGCATCGAAAAGCTTGACCTGCTCAAACTCCCATAACACCTGCCCGCCGGGTTCCGCGGAAGTTTTGCTGTACTTCTCTGCTTTACGTAATTCCGTAAGTATTTCTTCTTTGCTGCGCGATTTATCGAGCTGGTCGCCTCGAACAAGTCCATCATATGCTTCAAGCACACGATTTTCTATGGCAAACTCATCAAAATTAAATGTCAAACCGGCCCTTGCGGTATAGAATTCATTTTCGAGCCGTTTAAGTTCAAATTCATCAGCTTTTGAAAGCCGCGGCATCTGTAAAGTAAGTGCGTAAATCACCGATGAAAACACAAATAGCAGCAGCAAATCAAGAATTACTACGCCGAGAATTTTGCCGATAATCAGTTCGAAACGCCTGATAGGCTTTGTGATAACCGTATAAATCTGTTTGTGTTTTATGTCACTGCTGAGTGTGTAACAAGAAACTATAATGGTAAGAACCGAAAGCAGAAACACAACCAGGCCAAGTCCGTAACTCATAAAGCTTTGAACACATCCCATAGCAGTGCCGTCACCAGTGCTTGTCATGCTCAATGTCGGCAAAAGCACAATCAGCAGCAGCATAAACACTATTGCGGTCTTCATCCTCATCGAAGAGATAAAAGTGATTCTGGCGACAGCCCAGATTCTATTCATTTTTATCGTCCCCCGCCCGGTCATCCACAAGCTTATCAAGAAGGTCTTTCTTGACATCCTGTGGTTTTTGTTCGTCTCTCTGCTGTTCTTCTTTGCCTTGTTGCTGTGGCGGTGCAGAGTCTTGCTGCTCATCTTCAGTAAGCCTGCTTAAAATGTTCTCGTCAGGCTTTAGCTCTATTGTTTCTACCGTTTTTCGCGGCTCTGTTAATTTGTCGGGCTCAACTTTGGCAGTAACCAGCCTGTCAAGCACATTTGCAACAGCAGCAGCCCTTTCTGCAGCCGTAGCATCCATTCGATTTATCGCTCCGCTTGTCGGCCTCTTTTCCCGCTGGGCCTGTCTTATTATATCTATAAAGAACGACTCAAGCTTCTGCATAGGCTCAGCCACATCAAAACCGCTGCCCTGGCTTTCTATAATATGTTTAATCTTCTCAATTACATCCGTACTTAGAGCGTCCGTTGTAATCTGCCTTTTGTCAGTTAGTTTAAGAAGCTCATCGACACTGCCCAGTCTCTGCATATGTCCGCCGTAAAGTATCGCTATTCTGTCGCAAACCTCCTCGGCATCCGCAAGCAGATGGCTGCACAAAAGCACGGTCTTGCCTCGCTTTGCAAGCTCAACTATAAGGTCCTTGATTTGTCTTGTACCGATAGGGTCAAGGCCGCTTGTCGGTTCATCAAGAATCAAAAGTTCCGGGTCATTTATCAATGCCTGGGCCAAGCCTATCCTGCGTGCCATACCTTTTGAAAACGTCCCTACAGGTCTATTGGCCATGCCCGACAGGCCTACCATATCCAGCAATGCATCAATTCGTGCACTTCGCAGCTTTGAATTCAAACCGAACAATCTGCCATAAAAATCAAGCGTCTCACGGGCATTGAGATATGGATACAAATATGATTCTTCAGGCAAAAAACCTACCTTGGCGCTTATTTTTGGATTCCTGCTGTCACCGCCAAGAACTATTGCCCTGCCCTTACTCGGCCAAAGCAACCCCAGCAGCATTTTTATAACCGTAGTTTTCCCGGAACCGTTCGGACCAAGAAGCCCGAATACCTCATTACGTTTAACCTGAAGATTCAAGTCGTCAACCGCAACAACTCTATTGCGACCCCACCAGTCGGCAAAAACCTTTGTCAGTGAAAACGTTTCAACAACAAATTGACCATTCGTGCCAGCCACAAAAGCCTTTCAAAACTAAAAACGATGGGATTATATAGTTGTGCCGGTTGCCGGAGCATGTGGCTGAAGTTCTTCACCAAAACGCACCAGTCTTGCACTATTGAAAACCACGACAAGCGAACCTGAAAAATGCAGCACCGCAGCATAAATCAACGGTAACCAACCCGCTGCAGACGCTGAAACGCCAAGAATTATAAATAGGATACCAAAAAGCAGGTTCTGATTGATAACGGCTCCTGTCTTACGTGACAGCCTGACTAAAAACGGCAGTCTTTTTAAATCGTTGCTCATCAGCGCAATGGAGGCAGAATTTATAGCGACATCACTGCCGGCAGCTCCCATCGCTATTCCAAGATCGCCGCTTGCAAGCGCCGGGGCATCATTAATTCCGTCACCGACCACCGCTACAATATGACCGTCTTTTTTCATCCGTTCAACTATCGCAAGTTTATCCTGCGGAAGGCATTTGGCCTTTACGTCCGTGCAGCCAAGTTCGGCTGCAACTCTTTTTGCAACTTCCTCCCTGTCGCCGGTAAGCATCGTGATACGCTTTACACCTGTACTAATCAGTTCATCAACAGAATATCTGGCCTCAGCCCTGGTTTTATCCTGCATACCTATCCAGCCAATACATTTTTTGCCGGCAGCAATATACAAAGTACTGAATCCCTGCTCTTCATGCAGCGCAGGGTCGGAAACAACCGATGTATCAATGCCCTGCTCCTGCAGAAATGTATCCCTGCCTACCATAACTTTGGTACCATCAACGATAGCTGTGACACCCTTGCCGGGCGTTTCGGCAAAATCTTCTGCAACTGAAAGGGTCAGATTCGCTTCTTTGGCAACCACCTGCAGCGCCCGTGCCGCGGGGTGTTTGCTCATCTGTTCAGCAGAAGCTGCCAGTTTCAACAGATGTGCTGCCTCAACACCTTCGGCGGGCGTAAGCTTGGTTACATTAAGCTGGCCGGTAGTAAGTGTCCCGGTCTTGTCAAATACCATTGCGGTTATCCTGCCTGCAAGTTCAAGGTCAGTAACCTTTTTTATAAGAATGCCGAGCCTTGCCGAAGCCGACAACGCCGCTACCATAGCGGTCGGCGTAGCAAGTATCAGCGCACAGGGACAGGAAACAACAATTGCTCCTATCGCACGGTTTATATCCCGTGTGAAAAACCATATTATTGCGGATACCATCAATATCGTCGGTATATACCATTTTACATACTTGTCGATAATCCGCATTATCGGTATCTTTGTATGCTCAGCCTGCAGGATAAGGGACTGGACTTTGCCCAGCGTGGTATCCTCGCCGACCCTCGTTACCTTTATATCAAGAACGCCTGTAAGATTACTGGTACCGGCAAAAACCTGCATACCCGGCACCTTGTCGGCAGGCAGAGATTCGCCCGTTATCGTTGCCTCATTTACGGAGCTCAGGCCGTTTACGACGTCACCATCGGCTGCGATATTGTCTCCTGGCTTTACACGAATTACATCGCCCTGGCTCAATCGGCTGGCATTGATTTCCTTTTCATCGCCGCCACTTTCAATCAGACAGGCCTTAGTGGGAGTAAGTTTTACCAGCGATTCGATAGCGGTTCTTGCACCCAATGCGGTTCTTGTCTCAACAAGCTCGCTTAACAAAAGGAAAAACGCCACAACGCTTGCCGCGACATAATCGCCGGTAGCAAAGGCGGCAATTATTGCCAGCGCCACCAGCTCATCCATATGCATATGACCTTGTATGACAGATTTTATCGAATGGATAACTACCGGCGCCCCGAGAAGTATTGCTGCAACCATTGCAAGAAGCTCTTTGATTTCCGTTCCTCTGCCGTAAAAAATCGGCGAAATCAAACTGTTCAAAAGAAGCGTTCCGCCAAGAAGCGTCCCGACCAACGCCATGCTGACAGTTACCTGCTTGCGATGCGTTTTTTCTGCATCTACTTCATACGCCGTTAAATTCAATGCTTTATGTACCATATTTCTGTTTCTTTAAGAATTCTACTTTTTATAAGCGTTCACGGTTTTTATTTATCACAAATTACACTGTAATCAGCTAACCCTCTTTTTTTATCACAGATTACGCTGATTAAATTGATTTATTGTTTTTTGTGTTTATTAATCTATCTATTTTTCCCTACAAAGACCAATTTGTTTTTATTATCCTTTTAAAAAAAATCATTACAATCTGCGTAATCTGCGATTAAATATACCCTTTCTTTATTTGTAATCGTTCACGGTTTTATCCTGTCAAAAATTAATTTCGCCGACGGCTACCATTTTTTTAGTGTGTTTTTTTATCACCTTTGCCCAAAGCAGGGTCTCTGTTTACCAGAATTCTGAGCTCTTTATTCTTTATTCCAGAACCAGGCTGGGCAATTATGGTTTCCTGAGTATTACTCAGGATATCTTCCATTGCATCATAATATATCCTCTCAAGCACAAGCTTGGGCCTTTTTCGGTATTCAGGCAAAAGCTTTACAAAATAATCGGCGTTGGCCTTGGCCGACTCAACCACCTTTGTGCGATAGGCTTTTGCTTCTGATATTGCCTGACGAACCTGTCCCGAAGCATTTAACCAGTAATACTCCATCTGTGCCTCTGTAATATTCGGGTCGGAAAAGGCATTAATTATTTCGATACCGCCTGCTTCATTAATCTTGCTCTCAGCATAGCCTTTTGCTTCGCGAATTGTTTTATCCGCCTCATTACTCGCCTTCATCGACGCGACAAAAGCATCTTCCACCTGCCGGGGCCAGGTAACCGCCGTAATTTGCATCGAATCTACTTCTATACCGCTTTCTATATTGTCCAATTTGGCCTGTAGAAGCTTGGTCGCCTGTCTGCTTATATCAGCATCACTTTTTATAGCCTCGTCAATACTGAACTGAACCATCGAGGCAACAATCGCATCACAGGCAAGAGCCTTTAATAATGGCTCGGCGCTTTGTGATATAACATCAATATAATTCTGACCGGCCGGTGCGGGCTTGACATATACATTTTTCAAAAACAGTTCGCAGTCAGAAATTTTATATGTTAAAAGCCACTTCGAATGAACGATATTATAATCGTCGCCGGCTTTCAAGTCCGCTACGGTATCATTACGTGTCAGGCAGTAACCGTCCATTACCGGGTTAAGCGACCGAGGAACCATTTTCTTTGTTTCATCGTACCATAAGGCATCTACTGCTACACGTTCAACGGTATTTCTGCCCGGAAACTTTATCACTTCCTCTATCGGATAAGGAATTGCCCAATGCAGACCAGGAGTCAGTATCCTTTTTTCGCTCGTATCGCCGCGTATTTTGCCGAACCTTAAAACCATAGCCCGCTCATCGGGGCCAACAGTAAAGACCCCTGAACTGAAAAACAGTATCACAAGCACAATCATTATAATCTTAAGAACAAAAAAGCTGATTCGCAGAGCATCGGCAAGACTTTTACTGCCGGCATCAAGCTCGCCAGCCGGAATATCCGCTTTCGAATCTATTTTCTCATGATCGTGATTATGATTATGAATCGCACTCATAATTATTCCTGCTTCAAATTATTTTGGCTGTATTTGCGGTATCTCTTTGAGAAGCTTAAACGGCCCTGCATCGGCAGGCAAAACTACTGTCGTACGTTCCTTGAGCGTTTTCTTCAGCATTTCTATCTCACGAAGGAACATCGCAAATTCAGGGTCAGCTTCGAGCATTTTGTAATACTGGGCTGCCTCAGCATCGCCGCTGCCGCGTATCGCCTTTGCCCTGGCTTCTACAGCCGCCAGAAGTTCAGTAACTTTTGAGTCAGCATCACTTTTAATTCTCATTGCCTCAGCATTGCCCTGGGCAAGAGTCGCTTCTGTTTTGCGCTTCCTGTCAGCCCTCATTCTCGCAAAAACATCTTCGGTAACCTTCTCGCTAACTTTGAGCATCTTTAATCCGACAGATTCAATCTTTATACCGTAGGCCTCCTTTACAGGCTCGGCAATAACAACAGTCATTTCTGTTTCGATATCGTCGAATTTTATCTGTGTACGGTCGGTATTTACAAATTCGCTGAAATAGTGTCTGCCGACCACATTGTTCTGAGCATCTCGAAGCCGGCTTTTTAGAAGTTTTTCAGCTCCCGATTTATCTCTGACGGCCTCGCGAAATTTTTGGGGTTCCGCAATTCGCCAGATAACGTAACTCTGCACAATTATCGGCTCGCCGCCCTTAGTTGTCGTTTCTTCTTCGACACCTTCAAAAAGCATCGGTCTTGCATCATATCTGACCAGAGTCTGAATCGGCGCAGGCCATTTCCAGTTCCAGCCCGGTTCGGTAATCTGCCGACTGGACCGGCCAAAAGTCAAAACAAGAGCCGACTCCGTCTGGCGAACCTGAAACGAGACAAGATAAAGCAGCATGACGGCAACAATAAGAACAACAAGAATTATAACCGCAATATTTTTCATTTCGCCCTACCCTTAAATTCTATAAATTTCATCATTAAACATTTCTTACCGTCCCTGTACCGGCTCAATATCATACAGATTCGGCATTAGCTTTTCCTGAAGGTCTATTATCGTTACCTGTGAATCACCCTCGGCAACTACGATATATTTTCTAATCTTCTCAAGAGACTCTTCAAGCATATTTATTTTTAACTCATGTGCGTAAATCTGCTTTGCCGCCTTATAAGCCTTCAATTGCTGACCGAACCTTTTGCCGGTCGCCTCGGCAAGCGTAGCCCTTTCATAAGAGTAGCTCTTCGCCTGACGGAGTTTGGCAAATAATTCGCCGCTGGCTTGCGCGAAAGCGCTATCAAGTTCTATTTTGACTTTATCTATCTGCCCCCGATCTCCGCTTTGTTCTGCCTGCATATATTTGTCCGCAAGATTATACAAATCCTCAGCTTGCTTGACAGAACCGACATTAATCGTAAAGACCTTGTCTCTTTCAGCAATAGCCAAAAGAACAGCAGCCTGCTTCTTCTGGACGGCGCCTATAACCTCCTGAAAATCCCCCGCCACCTTAGGCGGCGGATGAAAACCGGCCAGACCCATAAAGACTATCTCGACTCCAAGGCCCATCTGGTCGGATTCTTTCTGGATTATCTTCATAAGCTGCCAAGCAGCTTTGGCCCTGCCCGCTCCGAGCAGGCTTTCCTGGTCGGTTTTACCCTCCGATTCAGGCTCAATTCGAGAACTGGCGGCAAATTTTATTACCTCGCGATAACACAAAGCCTCGAGCACCTTTCGAGTCTCGGCGTGATTGTAAAGATATTTGTATAAATCCACTACACGATACTGAACAGGAATAGCCGCTCTTATAATACTTACAGGAACAGCCCCTTTCTCCTGTGAATTGATGCCTTCGGTGGCAACCAGAAGATTGTACTCCTCTTTATAATGCTCTACTCCCCAGAGCAAAGGCATCCTTTGTTTATCAGGCTCATCCTCCGGGACGTAACCTATATGCAGTTCCTGAACTTCCCTTGTCGGGAATTGTCTTGTTATGCCAAAAGGCCAGGGCAGTTTGAATTTAAGACCCGGCCCGATGAGCCGCACATCACCTTGTGAATCAAATGCAGAACCAAACCGCTCAATTACCGCTTGTGAGTCGGGCCCAACAATTACAATACAACTTGAAAAATAAAGTATCGCCGCCGAGACAATTATCAACGGCACTACCGCCAGCTCCATTATCTTATAAAACCATGTCTGCGAAACCTTAAAACCAAACTGATAGTCGATAGTGCTTGCGGCGGTCTGCAGGATATTTTTAGGCGACGCTATTATCGCCAGTAACCTGCTGTCAAAAGCGCTGCTGCTGTACTGACCGGCCAATCGCGGCCGATATCTATCAAGCACAAAATTAAAAGCTGTTTCCAATCCAAGAATAAAAACCAATATCGGCACAACCCAGTTAAGAACCGTCAAAATGATTGGTACCTTGAATTGAGCAAAAGCCAGCCCTGCCGCACAGACAAAAGACAAAATAGCTGTGGCAAGCAAGTAACTTCCTGCAGCTCTTAGCGGTCTGGACTGCTGCTGACTTGACAGGCCTGTAGCATACAGTGAAAAAATAAAACTCAAAAAAGCAATAGAGACCATCAGGACCGCCCCGAGAAGCAAATGACTCATCGGCTGGTTGCCCCGTCCCTGCAAAACATAGCTTACAAGAAAAGCTCCTATAGCTATCTGGTATAAAGCAATAAAAACGGAAAAAACAGGCAATATCCACTTCTCAAAGATTTTTAATCTGTTCTGGGCAACTGCGAAAAGTTCACTGTGGTTCTTTTGCGATTCAAATATGGTATCGCCGCTGCCAAGTGCAAGCTGTTCCATATCGAGTTTTTCCCGCTGAGCCAGAAACCTTTGATAGAACTGCACAGCAAGAACAGCCCATATTAGCGCCCCGGCAAGCATCTGCCAACTAAGTGCATATAACGCAAAAACCCCTGTTACCTTACTTAATATCAAACTGCCGAAAGAAAATATCGCGCTTAAAATAAGTGCCGTCAGGCAAACAAACCCCGCTTTTTTAGCTTCTGTCTGCATTTAAATATGTTTCCTGAATGCTTCTAAATAATATGGTCCACAGGGACCTTCCGTCCACGGGCCCTTGTACTTTGAACATTCGCCCGCATAACGAAGTATATAAAAAAGCTGCTTTACTACAAGTTTAAAACGAAGTAATATAACTGGGTAAACTCTATAGAGCAATACTTTTTATCCTTGAAAAAATGTTCTACAAACTGTTTTCAATAGCGAAAAACACCTTCATTGAAACGATAAGACAGCCGGTCTATGCGGTCATTATTACCGCCGCTGTGTTTTTGTTCATCGTAAGTCCGTCACTCTCTATGTACACTATGGATGACGACAACAAAATGTTAAGAGAGTTAGGACTCTCTACGCTTTTTATTGCCGGTTTGTTCATAGCAACTTTTTCCGCCTCAGCAGCAATTACAGAGGAAATTGAGACAAAAACCATCCTGACTACCCTCTCAAAGCCCCTGCCCCGCTATATTTTCATCCTCGGGAAATTCATAGGCGTAATCGCCGCGGTTATTATAGCCCACTATATCTTTACTATCGCTATGCTGATGGCAATACGCCACGGCGTGCTTTCGGCAGCCGCTGATACTCACGATATGACCGTTATGATATCAGCAGCTATTACCATAGGTCTTTCATTTGCCATAACTGCTTTTCTAAACTACTCTTATGACTGGAAATTTAGCTCGACGGCAATAATCCTGACTGCAATTTTTGCGACAATAACTATCGTGTTTCTTTCTCTTATTGACCCAAGCTGGGTATTCAATCCTGCTGGAAATAATATAGCAATCTTTGATATCTACGCATCTATTCTGCTCTTGATAGCTCTTATTCTTCTCTCAGCCGCAGCGATAATGTTCTCATCCCGTTTTAACGTACTTATTACCTTAAGCTGCTGTGTAGGCCTGTTTTTGCTGGGTCTGGTCAGCGATTACACATTTGGAAGGTTTGCCGAGAGTTATTTGTGGGCAAAAATAGGCAAAATTATAGTCCCAAGCCTGCAGGTCTTCTGGATTAGTGATGCCATATACGAACAAAGCCAAGTGCCTTTTAGCTATATAGTTATGGCCGGTTCGTATGGTCTGTTTTATACCGTTGCCTTTCTTCTGCTCGCGATAGCTCTCTTCGAAAGAAGACAGGTAGGATAACAAACTTAAAGCTTAAAATTTAAAACTCAAAACTAAGGGTTCAAAACCAATTCTACCGCGATTTCGTCACAATTATCCTGCTTTGTGCATTTGGCACAATCGCTCCAGACTTTCATTGGAAGTGTCTCTGTGTTCACAATTGTAAAACCGTATTTTTCAAAAAACGCCGGTTCGAGAGTTAGCGCAAAGACCTTTTTAACACCAAGATTCTTGGTCTGTTCGGTGGCCTTTTCAATCAGTGCCTTGCCGACACCTTTATTCTGGTATCCATCTGCCACAGCAAGAGACTTTATTTCAGCCAAATCTGCCCAGATTACCTGCAAAGCACAACAGCCGACAATCTTGCCATTTGCTTCTGCTACGCTGAACATCTGCAGATTTTCAAAGATATACGCCTTTGACCGGAACAGCATCTTGTCAGACTGGGCATAATGGCTTATTAGCGAATATATGATTTCGACATCTTTGACTGTGGCGTTTCTTGTATCCATCCCGCAAAATATAACCCCAAAAATGTGGTTTTGCAACCCCGTTAGAAATAATTTTCAATCCTATCAGAAAACCCTGTAATCCAAACTACGTTAGAAATAATGGCCTTAAAAATACCTGTTCGTCAATTTCTAACGGGGCAATAAAAAATCAGGGGATAAGGTCGGCCTTTGGCCAAGACCTGATTTTATTTTTGGTTTAACCGCGGATTGCACGGATTTATTGGTTTGCTAAAAAACTTGCTTTTCTTTGGCGTTTAACGATATAATGCCTTCTTTAAGGTAGAGAGGGTGAAGGTATTACAAAGAACTACAAATAGAATCGTTTGGCAGTAAAAAGGATAATGTTCATAGAGAGGAATAACAATGGCAACCAACGACTGGTCTACTAAGCCACGTCTCGTCGCCAGTCTCCATCTGGACGTGAAGAATCCTCGCCTTGGTCGAGAGATAATGGCACGAGCCCCACGTGAAATCATTCAGTACCTATTTGAACATGACAAAGCAATAGAGGTAGCACAGAGCATCGCCACTCGCGACTACTTTCCGAACGAGCCGCTTTTAGCTATCAAGGAAAATGACCAAATTGTTGTGGTCGAGGGTAATCGCCGCCTTGCTGCATTGAAAGCTCTCCGTGAGCCAGGTTTGATTGAAGGCGCAATGTATCGGCGTATTGAGCGGCTCTCTCGTCAAATCGGGGACCCGAACGATATCGCCCGCGTACCAGTCACTCTTGCCCCGAGTCGGCGGGCAACTGACCGTTTGCTCGCCGGAAGACACATAGGTACACCAGTTCTTTCTTGGCAAGCTGAGAATCGAGCCAGTTTCATTCTCGACAAACTTTCCGAGGGCTATAGCAATAATCAACTTCACGACCAACTTGGCTTTAGTCTCGCAGATATCCAGTCTGCCCGGCAGACACGAGCGATTGCTGATATGGCAAGATCGCTCAATCTTCCTGAAGAAGTGAAGGCTAAATTGAGCAATCCTCGCGCAAAAATATTCACGACACTTGAGCGGGTTTTTGATTCTTCAGTTGGGCGTGAGTATCTCAAGGTCCAACCTGACCCAGATCACGGACTGCGTGGCATGACAACCAAGGCACAATTCCTTTGCGCTTTCAAGAAGCTTGTTAGTGATATTGCCCTTGGACACGAGTCGTCGCGATCACTCAACAGTAATGATGATATCGAAGCCTATTTCAAAAAGTGGAACTCAAAGGACCTTCCCGCCAAGAAGCGGGGTTCATTTGTGCCCTCAGATATCCTTCAAGAAGGATCTGTCGCTTCGAACGCTGGTAAGTCAAAAGCCAAACTTAGTCCAAAGAAATCACCTCAAACAGTCAATACAGTATTGCCGCGAAACCTCAAAGTGCGATATGGCAACGACCGTCTCCGCGATATCCGCGATGAGTTGGTAAAACTCAAACGAGCCAACTTCCCGAATGCTGGCGCAGTGTTGCTTCGCGTTTTCTTTGAATTGGCTGTTAGAGACTATCTTGAACGTACTGGCGACCTTGCAAAACTCATCGCTAAAATCGAGAGTAAAGAAGGAAGGAAGCTTCCATTTGGTGTTCCTAATCTAAAACAACTCGTGCCGGAGATTAATCGTCTTGCGAAGGCGAAGCTCTCCAGTGCTGCTATGATTAAAGTCGAAAAAGCGGTCAAATACGACCGCTCGGCACCGTTTACAATTAGTGACCTCCATGGCTTTGTACACCAAGATGATTTCCCGGGTGAACGAGATATTCTTCAGTTTTGGAAACGCACAGAACCCTTGTTCCGGTTGATGTTAGAGCAAGAGATAGAGGAAACAAGTGAATGAAGACACTTAGCCCACTTCGCTATCCCGGTGGCAAGTCCGTAATGGCAGGTCTTCTTAGAGAAATCCGAAGACTTAACGGCTTGGGAAATCGAGCGATGGCGGAGCCATTTGCTGGTGGGGCTGGCGCCTCACTCAAACTGCTATACGGCGAAGAGGCTCACGAAATATATATCAACGACGCAGACCCTGCAATTCATGATTTCTGGTGGACATTGGTTAATCGTCCTAAGCCTTTTTTGGATATGCTATCAAGGACTCGTGTGAGTATGGCTGAATGGCACCGCCAGCGAGATTTGTACAAATCCAATAGCCGAGTTTCCAAGCTTCGCCGAGGTTTTTCGGCTTTTTTTCTGAATCGTTGTAATCGATCTGGAATCATCATGAACGCTGGGCCAATTGGTGGCACCAAGCAAGCAGGCAAATGGAAGCTCAACGCCAGATTCAACAAGACAGAACTGCGCCGTCGGTGCGAACGAGTTAGTGAATACAGCAAACGTATTCACATTTCCTGCCAAGATGGCATAGATTTTATCGACAACCTTAATCTGAAATCCTTGTTCTTTTTTATTGATCCTCCATATTTTGCAAAGGGACCAATGCTTTACCTGAACGCCTTGGATAATGACTATCATACAGCACTTGCTGATAGATTGAGTGTCATGCAGGACGCGGCTTGGGTACTGACTTATGATGACCTCCCCGAGGTTCGTAAAATGTATCGTGGTTGGGCTACAATCCGACCTTTTTCTATGCGATATTCCGCTGCAAAGCGGCGGGCTGGCAACGAGATACTTGTTACTCCAAAATGGATGCGATTGCCGTTAAGGCAGACTTCCGCTGCGATCTTGTGGTAATCAGTAACCTCCGCGGCGATTGAGCGGAGCCAACTAAAGAATCACTCAAATATTTCGTGTAAATCAATGTCTAAATTTAGGCAGCTATACTTTTATACCCCTTTGCCTGCGTTCGTCGATTCCTAAGGCGAAAAGTACCTGTTTTTGGAGGGTCTGGGAGATTGTAAACGGACAACGAACCCCCGGTGAAACCGGGGGGTAAACGAATTTATAAACCCCCGACCACAGGGGTGGGGGCTAACCAGCATAATATAAATTTTTTGCAAAAATTCGGGTTTTTTGTTTGACTTTTGTTAAAAATATGGTAAAATACAGGGGTTGTTGGGCGAAAAGTGAATAATTTATATAACATCTTATCCTGAAAGAGGATAAGGTAAACCCCGGCACCCGCCTTCGATAAATCTTTGGACGGGCAAGCAGGTCCGGGGGCTAAATGAATTTATACCCCCCCCCCACCACAGGGGTGGGGGC
>CAYTQR010000009.1:0-27761 GCA_964440045.1 uncultured Planctomycetaceae bacterium
CTTAAGGCTTATGACCAGCTTGCAGGGCTCGGCGTTGAAGAGCATCTAGTTGTGCTGATAAATCTGTCGGTTGTAAAGGAACTCGGTCCTGTACTGGCAGCAATAATGCTTGCAGGCAGAGTCGGAGGGGCACTTACCGCAGAACTGGGAACAATGAATGTGACAGAACAAATAGAAGCAGTCCGCAGCATTGGCACCGACCCTGTACGATACCTCGTAGCGCCAAGACTAATAGCCTGTCTGTTCCTTACACCGTTTCTGATTATTTATGCCGACTTCCTCGGAATACTCGGCGGCTACATAATAAGTGTGCTCTATCTTGGTATAAACAATAAGGCATACTGGAGCTTTAGCGCAGGAGGCGTTGAAATGTGGGATATCACTATAGGAATAGCAAAGGGTTTTTTCTTCGGAGCAGCTATCGCAGGGGTTAGCTGCTATAAAGGCTTCCACTGCAAACAAGGCGCACAAGGCGTCGGCCAGGCGTGTACCGAGGCATTTGTCGGCAGCTTCATCTTTATATTAGCTATCGACTTTGTCCTGGTCGTGATATTCAAGGCTATTTACGCGTCAATCTGGCCGCTCAAAATCCTGCTTTAGAAAAGGAAAACGTGCAAAAAGAAATCAAAGCCGGCGATGGAATAATCGTTCTCAAGGGCCTTACCAAAGAGTTCGGCGATAATCTTGTGCTCGACGATGTTTCAGTTGCCTTCGAGAAAGGCAAGACAACCGTTATAATCGGGCCAAGCGGATGCGGGAAAACAGTTTTGATAAAACATATAATAGTCCTGCTTCGGCCGAGCGAAGGAGAAGTTTATTTTAATAATCGCAGAATCGATAATATCTCTGAGAAAGAACTGGGAAGTATTCGTACGCGTTTGGGATTTCTGTTCCAGGGCGGCGCGCTTTTTGACAGCCTGACGGTTTATGAAAATATTGTTTTCCCCATCAGACAACATCACCGTATCAAAAACTACAAAAAGCTCGATGAAATCGTAGAGACGAAACTGACAATGGTTGGGATGAACGGCTTTCAGGATTATTACCCGGCCAAACTGTCCGGCGGACAGAAAAAAAGAATCGCTCTTGCCCGTGCGATATCTTTAAATCCGGAAGTGATCCTTTATGATGAGCCGACGACCGGACTTGACCCCATCAGGGCGGACGTTATCAATGAATTGATTTTGAAACTTCAAAGAGAACTGGGCGTTACGACCATAGTAGTAACGCACGATATGACCAGCGCATATAAAATAGCCGATCGCGTTATAATGCTGCATAACGGAAAGATAATAGTCGATGGCAACGCCAATGAGATACGCAACCATCCGTTCCCGGTAGTTCAGCAGTTTATAAAAGGACAAATCAGCGAAACCGACCTAAAGGCCCTGCGGGTCTCTATCGATGATATAAAAATTACCGATGTAGATTGATGGGTAGAAATTAGCCATCCATTTTCGCGAAAGCTACGATGCGATACAACAGTAATGTTCTTATGAATTATTATTTGGTGCTTGTAAATCAGTGCTGCCAGCACGCTTAGATGTGTCTAATTGAATTGATTCTATAAGTAATTTGTAAATCCATATAAAAATTGGCAAAAAGGCTGTTACCAGAATACATATAGCAAAAATCCTAAAACCAGCTTTAATCCTTGACTTAATATATCTTTGAGTAAGAATATAGAGAAAACAGATTCTATAAAATATGAAACGAACGAACAGGCCTTTTTTAAGGAGAATGTAAAATGTTGCGAAAAATTCTAACAATCACAATTGTTGCAGTTTTAATTCTTTCTTTTGGCTGCAAGAAAAAAGAGCCTCAGCCCGTCGCGCCAGCTGCGCCTGAAACTCAAGAGCAGCTCGAAGGGGCAGGCCAGGAATAGGCTGACCCACAAGTAAAATAATCTGCCAAGGTGAGAAGTAAAGAGCAGGCTTATCGTCCGTCCCTTGTTTTGACGTGCAGTTAATTCTATTGTTTTATGGGCATCTCTGTGCCAGATTATTCAATTATTATCCCTGCTTATAACGAGGCTGACTTTTTAGCCGATACCCTTACCTCCGCTAAGAATGCGCAAAGTCGTTTGCCGAGCCACACCGGCGAAATTATCGTGGTCGATAACAATTCTTCTGACAAAACTGCCCAGATAGCAAAATCTTTTGGCGTGGCGGTAGTCTTCGAATCGGTCAATCAGATTTCGCGAGCCAGAAACTGCGGTGCAAAAGCCGCGGCAGGGCGGTACTTTATTTTTTTAGATGCCGATACGCTTCTTTCAGAACAACTCTTAAGAAAGGCTATTGAACTTCTCGATAGCGGCGAAATTGCCGGCGGCGGTACGGTGCTTGACTATTCAAATGCTGAACCGTTGAAAGTTAAAAGGCTGGTGCAGCTTTGGAACTTTATTTCGCGATTTAGAAAACTTGCCGCCGGCTCTTTCCTTTTCTGTTTAGCTCAGGCCTGGCAGGATATCGGCGGATTTGACGAAAGCGTCTATGTCGCAGAAGAGTTGATTTTCTCTAAAAAACTAAAAAAATGGGCAAAAAAACATAAAATGAATTTTCGCATTCTCGATATTCCCGTTAGAACGTCTTTTAGGAAATTTTATCACTTTAATTACATAACTATTGTAACAAGTCTTGCCTTTGGCCTGTTCGTAAAAAAGAACAAAGATAAATGCCGTATATGGTACGAGCGGGACGGCGAGACAGAGCCCAAGCGATAGCGCAGGGGGGAGATGGCAATAACTATTTCAAAAACCTGCACAATTCTGCTATAATTCCATTTCGTTTTATCGTTGTAAATAGCTTTTCAGGTTTGAGGCAAAGATGGCATTACCTGTTGTTACGATTATAGGCCGGCCTAACGTCGGCAAAAGTTCACTCTTCAACGCCCTTGCAGGTGAGATGATAAGTATCGTCGAGCCGACTGCAGGCGTAACAAGGGACCGTCTTAGCACAATAATCGAAAGAGACGAGCGGTACTTCGAACTTGTCGATACCGGCGGTTACGGAATCGTTGATTCCGACCAGCTTAAAGACCATATCGAAGGCCAGATAAGACAAGCCATCGCGGCAGCAGACCTTGTTCTCTTTGTAGTTGATATCCGCGACGGCCTTGTGCCGCTTGATACACAGATTGCACGGCTGCTGCGGAAAAACGATTTACCTGTTTTTCTCGTTGCCAACAAAGCCGACGAGGCCAAAATGTTTCCCGCCGCAGCCGATTTCTCAAGGCTCGGCTTTGGAGATGCCTTTTGCGTCTCGGTAACAAATAATATGAACAAGCAGGTACTCGTTGAAAAAATAACCGAACTGCTCAAGGACTACACGAGCGAAAGACCAAAAGATGTCGAAATGCAGATTGCAATTGTCGGCAAGCGCAACGCTGGCAAAAGCACACTCACAAATGCAATAGCCGGCGCCGACCGTGTAATCGTCAGCGAAATCCCCGGCACAACACGCGATGCAGTAGATATTAGATTTGAAAAGGACGGCAAAACTTTCCTTGTCATCGACACGGCAGGAATAAGAAAAAAGAGTCGGCTCGCTGACAGCATAGAATTTTACAGCCTCACAAGGGCAACCAAATCTATCCGCAGGGCCGATGTCGTGCTCTTCTTAATCGACGCCGCCGAGCCGATGTCACAAGTCGATAAAAAACTCGCCGCACTTATCACCGCTGAATACAAAGCCTGTATTATCGTCATAAACAAATGGGACCTGGCCAAAGAGACGGCCTCAAGCGATGATTATGCCGATTATCTTTCCAGGCTTATGCCGCAGTTAAGCTACGCCCCGATTGCTTTCACTACCGCTACTAAACATAAAAACATCCAATCGGTACTCGACCTTGCCCGCGAACTTTACAAGCAGGCAACACTGAAGGTCCCCACCGCACAACTGAACAAGGCCATTGAGAAGATAACCGCAGAACGCCCCGCAGGTAAAAAAGGAGTTTCGCATCTGCCGAAAATCTATTATGCTACACAGATCGCGATAAAACCTGTTACAATACTTTTGTTTGTGAACAAGACAGAGCTATTCGATGAAAACTATAAACGATTTCTCATCGGCAGGCTCCGTGACCATTTAGGTTTTGCCGAAGTACCGATAAGGCTTCTTGTTCGCCCCAGAAGAAGGGACTGAAACGGAAAGGATTAAAAATGCAGACACTTCTGTTAATGGTTTTGTGTTTTGTCGCCTACCTTATCGCCTATCAAACCTATGGAAAATATCTCGCCCGAAAAATCTTCGGCCTTAAAGACGATGCCGCTATGCCTTCAGTCGAGTTCAAAGACGGCATAGACTACGTACCGACAAAGAAAGGCATAATCTTCGGCCATCATTTTACATCCATCGCCGGCACAGGTCCTATTGTCGGCCCGGCCATCGGAATTATCTGGGGCTGGCTGCCCGCGATTCTTTGGGTAACTATCGGCTGTATTTTTATGGGTGCCGTCCATGATTTTGGCGCATTGGTCGTATCGCTTCGAAACGAAGGTAAAAGCATCTCTGACATCGCCGACAAATATATAAACCGCAGGGTAAGGTTTGTCTTTTTTGTGATAGTGTTTCTCGCCCTGCTGATAGTCATCGCGATATTCGGCGTTATTATAGCGATTGTTTTCGCCCGCTTCCCATCTTCGGTTCTTGCCGTCTGGCTCCAGATTCCCATCGCCGTTACGTTAGGCTATATGATTTACAAAAAAAATGCCAATATCCTCCTGGCAACCATAGTCGCTGTCGCCTGTATGTATGTGACCATCTGGCTCGGCAGTATATATAAATTCACAATGCCCGAACTTTTCTCTATGCCGCCAACCGGCGTATGGACGATTATCCTTTTAATTTACGCCTTTGTTGCCTCGACGCTTCCGGTAACGACGCTGCTCCAGCCTCGCGATTACATCAACGCCTGGCAGCTCTTTATTATGATGGGTCTGTTAGCGGTATCGGTCGCTGTTGTATCATTTACCAAAGGCCTGCCGCTCGTAGCGCCTGCTTTCAATCCTTCGCCCGCCGGCGCTCCGCCGATTTTACCTTTTTTGTTTATTACTATCGCCTGCGGTGCGGTAAGCGGTTTCCACTCGCTTGTCGCCAGCGGTACAAGCTCCAAACAGGTTGAAAAGGAGCCGGATGCCCTTTTCGTCGGCTATGGTTCAATGCTTACAGAAGGAGCCTTGGCCGTTTTGGTTATCATCTGCGTCGCGGCAGGAATAGGGTTGGCTTATACCTCCGAAGGTACTCTTTTTACCGGCACAGCCGCCTGGCAGCAGCACTATGCCTCTTGGTCCGGCGCCCAGGGACTCGGCGCAAAGATTACTGCCGTCATTGTCGGCGCCGCAAATATGATGGCCTCTATCGGCATACCGCAATCTGTTGGTTTCGCCCTTATGGGAGTTTTCATTGCTTCCTTCGCCGGCACAACACTTGACACTTCCGCCAGAATTCAGCGATATATCGTCAGCGAATTAGCCGTTAGTATTAAGTTGCCAAAACTTGCCAACCGGTACATCGCTACCGCTTTTGCCGTCGTTACCGCAGCAATACTTGCCTTTGCCACCGGCGCTAACGGCCAAGGTGCAATGACCCTTTGGCCTATGTTCGGCGCCGTAAATCAGCTCCTTGCCGCCTTATCTTTGCTGGTTGTTACAATGTATCTGAAGCGTAAGGACGGCGCAAAGTTATTTGTTACTTTCATTCCGTGCCTGATAATGCTTACACTTACAATCTGGGGAATTGTTTACAAGCTCAAAGATTTTATCCTGGCCAAAAATTACCTGCTGATGGCAATTGGTTCTATAATGCTTGTATTGGCTGTGTGGATGGTAGCAGAAACCACAATGCTGTTATTCACTCGGAAATCGACGGAAGCTCCTGCTCTACAGGAACAAGCTTGAATTTCGCCTCGGCAGGGTCGCCCTTGAGGCGAATCTTATCCTCGCGAACATACTGTATAGGAAAATTATAAATAACCCCTCGGCCAACTTCCTCTTTGCCCACATCATCATCCTGAATCCCAAGCAGCACCTCGAAAGGTTCTTCCTCGTAAGCAGCTTTGGCTTCTTCGGTAGCGATTATTGTAATGCTGCCGATTTCGGGCTGTTTAATAAATTGCACTTCATATTTACCAGCAAGGTTCTCGCTGAAAACAAAGCCGAGCGTACCGCTAATTGTATATTGTTTCATACCTTCCTGCATCGTTGGCAATTCGATCCTTACACTCGCATCAGAGTATCTCACCTCTCCATTGCCCAGTTCAATATACGGTTTTTTATTGACAGACCCGCCGCGAGCCTGCCTCTTCTCAGCCGGTGTTACGACTTTTACTCTTGCCTCTATTACCTGTTCAGGCGCGAGCATAGTAATAATCTCAGGGGTAATACGGGCGCCGGCCATTTCGCTATCTGTTTCATCAACGCACGTTAAAGGCAGTGTTTTTTCCTTAAACTCAACTACTTTTATGTTTTGCAGCTTGTCCGGCCTGGCCGCTTTGACCGCCAGCCCATATTCACGAATTTTTTCACTCTCAGCAAGAAACCTTCGTACATCCGGCAAAGTATATTCACCAGCTTCGGCCATATTCTGCTTCTCGGCATCAAATACTACATCGAGTTTCTCTTTGCCGGTATTTATCCTGCCGAGGAGTTCCGTTATTTTTCTCGCCGGCCCTTTAAAATCAGCTTTCACTTGTATTTCAGGTTTACCTTCGATGGTGACCCATAGTCGCGGATCGGCCTTACTTGCAATTACGTTTACGGTTTGGTCGGCCAGGTCTTTATCGAGCGACAAATCCGCCCAAACCCATATCAGGCAGGTTATAAAAATTACAAGTATTGTTTTTTTGGCTTTTGCAAACACTGTTTTTATGTCTCCCGGCTCGCAATATCCGGCGTCTTTTTGTCTTCCGCCTCTTTACGCAGCTTGGCCAGTAATGAATCGGCATCGATAATTGCACTTGTTAATCTCTTGCGAAGTATTTCTTCATTTATATACCGGTCGAGTTGTCCGTTTTCAGCTATACTTATTATTCCCGTCTCTTCGCTGACGACTATAGCAACTGCATCACTGCCGGTGGTTATGCCTACTGCTGCTCTATGTCTTGAGCCGAGCGAACCGCCCATAGAGCCGCTTTCTGCTAACGGAAGCTGCACCCGTGCCGCAGCTATTCTGTCTCCGTGTATTATTACTGCAAGGTCGTGCAGGGACGTACCTGGATGGAATATCGTAATTAGCAGAGCAGTTTTGACTTTAGCGTCGAGCTTTACCCCTGTTTCGATAAACTCACCCAGAGCTACTTGTCTTTCGAGGACTATGATTGCCCCGACCCTTTTTTCGGAAAGGACTTTAACTGCGCTTATAACCTCCTCGACGGTATTGGAGAGCTGTTGATGTACTGAGCCGCTGAAGCTGCCCGCCTGGCCTATCCTGATAAGCATTCTCCTTATCTCCGGCTGGAACGCCGCTACTGCTATAATCAACACTAAGATAAGAAAGAAACCGTACAGATACTGAAGTCTTGCAAAGTCAAATCGTGAAATCACCAGCTTAAGAATCATCGAGCCGGAAAGAAGCAGAATAATTATTCCCCTAAACAATCGCTCGCCTCGGGTTCCTTCGAGGAAGTTTACCGCCCAATAGACGACAAGGCCTATTAACAGCAGTTCGATAGAGACAATTAGCGGATTGTATATTGTCAGACGACTGAAATATTCAAGAATCGCGTTCAATTACGTTCAGCCTAAAAATCCCTTTTTATTTCTACCGGCACCGGCCTTCCTTGTGCCGTTATGTTATCTTACGCTGTATTCAGTCAGTCTGCTTGGCCTGTCCTGACCCAAAACAGCATCGATGTCGTCAACCATCATCGAGCCCTCGACCCTGAGCTGCCTGATATGGTCGTTAGTTCTCTCTTTAGAAGTCTCGCCACAACCATGACAACCTATTGCTGATATCGTCAGTATAGATAAAATAGCCGCAAGTAAAATACTACATAAAACTCTTTTCATTACAACAGTCCCCGCTAAATTATGCTAACTATAGCCCTAAACAAAGGTTAACAGCAACACACTGTTTTGTATACAATTATCTTACCAGATTTTGGCTCAAATGTCAATTTAGGCAGACCTTGAATCTGAAATTTAATTTTAACCGCCTGAACCGGTCAAAAACAAGCGATTTTAGAGCATTTTGCACATCTTTTACCGGACTATAGTGGTATTTTGCCGACTGCTGCCTTGATTTTTTTTTAAATATTTGCTACCTTTTTTCTGACTTATGAAATTTCCCGAAAAAACAACCGTTCAGTCTCAAACGATAGCCGTCATTCCCCGCTACTGCGAGACCGACCAGGCCGGCGTCGTCCATCACAGCGTATATCCGGTCTATTTCGAGATGGGCAGGACCGAACTTCTCCGCGCCAACGGCCTGGCATACAAAAACCTCGAAAAAGAAGGTTTCTATATGGTCGTTGCTGAACTTTTCATCAAGTACCGTAGGCCTGCATATTACGATGAGAAATTAGAGCTTGTTACCGAATGTACAAAAGTTACCGCTGCGAAAATCAAACATAGCTATAAATTGCTTCGGCCGAAAACAGCTTTGCTCCTTGCCGAAGGGTCGAGTATTCTTGCCTGTGTAGATGATAAAGGTAAACCAAAAAGAGTCCCCGACTTTATGTGTCCGGAGGAATGAAAATTGGTATTGGTAAATGGCTCAGATTCGGAACAGAAGGAGCAGCTTAAAAAAACTCTCCTGAATAGTCCGGAGGGGCGATGTTTGCTATTCGGAGTTGCATTAGCGCTTATATTTATCCTTTGGCTTGGCGTAAAACTGCTACTGTCTCCAGAGGATGGTCAGACTATCATTGGGATGACTGCTACACAAATAATGTTTGGCAGAGCTGTCAGCATAGCTTTCGGGTATTCTATGGGCTTGGGGTACGGCACGGTTATACCAATCTGTATTATAGTCTCAACTATCTTAGTGCTCATTTTCTATCCGTTGTTTGTTTTCAGCTGGCGGCATCTATTAGTAATAAAACGACTCAAGAATCTATTTGAGCGTATCCGCGAAACAGCAGAAGCTCGTAAAGACATCGTTATAAAATACGGCATAGCAGGGTTATTTCTCTTTGTTTGGTTTCCCTTTTGGATGACCGGGCCATTGGTCGGCTGTGTAATAGGTTTTATGATAGGACTGCAGACATGGCTAAATATGACGGTAGTACTATCCGGAACTTATGTAGCAATCGTCGGCTGGGCAATATTCTTGCGACAGTTTCACAGTCATGTCTCCTCCTATGGTTCATATGCAGTGCTTGTATCCCTGATATTATTGTTTATTATAATAGTCGTTGGACACTTGCTGCATAAAACACTTCATGAGGACAAAGAAAAACCAAATAAACAATAAGGTTCGTTTTGTCCTTTATTATAAGACTAACCCCCATTCCTGATTGGTTCATTCTAAAAACGGTCTGCCATACATTTCAGAGCAAAGGTCAAAACGACATACAAAAACAAATATCAGCTAAAGTCAATTTGATATGCTGACGATAACCTTATTGCAAGAAGGGGGTTTTTGGAAATAAACGTGACCTGAACCATCTAAGTGCCCCACGGATATCCACCATTTAAGCTTTAACACGGTTTTCAAAATACCGGCGTATCTGTAATCGGTAAATGTTGCGTTAAGAATTTTAAAAACTCAATTCAGAAAGGAGAACAAAATGACAACTACTGCTTACTCGGTCAAAACGGAGCCTGTAAACGGAACCTTCAAGGTAGACGGTAACCACGACACAATAAAGACTTCTCAGTCAAAGATTGGGCCTGGTTATGTTCAGTTTACACTTGAAGACGCCCCTACGATCACATGGTGGAAAGGCATAAAGCTTTTCGATTCCCAGAACAACATGATATCTCTTATCGCTATGCAGGACCAGGACCACGGCCCCGACAGCACAAAGACCTTTCCGGTCAGTCAATTTGGCGACACTATCAAGGTCGAGTTATGGAAAGCCAAGACATTCGGCATACATTGTTGTGTCGGCACCGCCTTTTTCAACACAAGCGAATGTGGCGGTCACAATACAACCTTATTCTGGCAAAACGACTAATCGCTGAAAAACGATAATAATTTCTTTCTTAACCCCGCCGGCAATGGCGGGGTTTTTTTTGACTATAATAAATCCGCTGCCGCCTGATAAAGGGCCTCTGCTAATAAGCAACCATTTTCCTTGAATTTCGCAATGTTTTTATCTATTAAGGACTTATGCCTAATACCGACCGAACTTACCGCATATTTTTAAGCGCCGCTGAGGCCAGTGGCGACAGGCTTTGTGCAAATCTCATAACAGCTTTAAAAAAAACAGGTTACAGCTTTGAATTTACGGGCTTAGGCGGCCCGCGAATGGCTGCCGCCGGCTGCAAGCTCCTTATCGACACAACTCAAAGGGCTGCAATGATTTACAAGGCCTTCAGTCACATTTTTTTCTTTCACAAGCTAATTAAGAGAGCTCGAAAATTTTTCACCGATACAAAGCCTGACCTTGTGATAGTTTGCGACTCTCCAAGTTTTAATTTTCACATCGCAAAGGCCGCTGCAAAGACTGGCACAAAAACGCTTTTTTACGTTGCCCCGCAATTATGGGCCTGGGCGCCGTGGCGGTTGAAAAAACTCAAAAGACTGTGTACCGCAGGAATGGCGGCGGTTCTGCCTTTCGAGCCGGACTGGTTTGGTGCAAGAGGATTGGAATGTAAATTTGTCGGCACCCCTATACTTGAGGATATAAAATCCAACCAGATAAAGCCCAAAAACTATAGCAGATACGCTATATCCGCCGCCCATATCGCTCTTATGCCCGGTTCGCGGCCGGCGGAGATAAAATCGCTTTGGCCGGCGATGCAGCATATCGCAAGAAGATTAAAAGCCCGGCATCCGTCCATAAAATTTACCGCTGTTGCTGCTGACGAAAATGCACTGGAGCTTCTCAGGCAGGATGAGTTGAAAACACTTCGGCTCAATTTCATGGTTGATGCGGTTTATCAGACTGCTTGTAATGTTGATTTTGCAATGGTGGCAAGCGGCTCTGCTACGCTGCAAGTCGCTGCGGCGGCGTGTCCGATGGTAATAATGTACCAATCAAATAAGTATTTGTGGCAGCTCGTTGGTAAGAAAATAGTTACAACAAAATACCTTTCGCTTGTTAACATACTTTCACAGAAAGAGCTTGTGCCTGAATTTATGCCGTATTTCTCATCGATAACCCCTATTGTGGCTGCGTGCGAGAAACTCTTAAATGCCCCTGAAAAACTGGCCGAGATCAGCAGCGCCCTTGCTGAGCTTATAAAACCCCTGTCCCGAAACGACGCTAGCCAAAACACCGCAAAATTAGTTATCGAGCAACTCAAATAAAGGGTTATCGATATCAAGCAAATCTAAGCAGCGTTGTAGTATTAGTCATCTCGGCCAAAAACAAATCCGGCATTTTTGACTTTTTGCTCGATACTGATGACTGTCTTGCTAATATAGGTAAAGTTTAACGATTGTATGGGCTTGGCTAAGCCATTTTTGCTGGTTCTTACTCTGTTTTTAGTACTGAAAACAAGGGGATTTTTTGTTTACTTGTCCGATAAATCTTAAAGTTCTTGGTCTATAAAGGCCGAAAAACACAATATAGGACTTATTGCTTATGCGCCTAAGGAGCGGTTTTTAATATTAAAAAGGCGTTTTTAACTAAATAAGGGATTGTACAATGAGAACAATCGCCGTAATAAATCAAAAGGGCGGGTGCGGAAAGACAACCGTTTCTATAAATCTTGCCAGTGCCTTGGCAGATGAGAACAAAAGAACGCTGCTTATCGATATGGATTCACAGGGTCATTGTGCCGTTGGTCTTGCTGTGCCCGAAGAACAGGTTGAACAAAGTATTTATGATGTGCTGGTCAGTCACCGCCGGGGTGAACCCATAAATCTTACCGAGATTTTATGGGAAATCGGCGATAATTTCGAACTTGCGCCGGCAAGTATCGACTTGGCTGCTTTCGATCAGCAGACAAACGGAATAGCTGACCGCGAAAACTGCCTTAAAGATGTTCTGACGGCAGTTGAACAAGACTACGACTATGTCGTTGTCGATTGTCCGCCGGCCGTCGGACTTTTGACGTTCAACGCTATGCGGGCAGCTACCGATGTTATTGTGCCTGTGGAAACGGGGTACTTCTCGCTGCACGGATTGAGCAAACAGCTCGACACGCTCAGCATACTGTGCAAGCAGTGCTCCCAGCATATACATGTTATGGTGCTTGCGAGTATGTACGACATACGTACCAAGATGGCCAGGGAAATACTGGCGGATCTGCGAAAGCACTTCTCAGGCAGAATGTTTAAAACCGTCGTCAACTTTAATACCAAGCTGAAAGAAGCTGCGAGCCTGGGCCAGCCTATTAGCGAATACGACCCGGCAAGCAGGGGACATCAGGACTTTAAGTACCTGTCGCAGGAACTTATCGCAACCGATACAAGGGTTGAACAGAAACATCTCGTGGATGCGCTGCATAAAGCAAAACCCGAAATACCGATTGTCGAAAAAGAGCCAACCAGAAAAGAAGTTGTCAAAACTCTCGACAGTCATCTTGAATCCATCAGTTCATCGGCGCATGAATTACTGGCCAACGTTGGCAATAGCAAAAAAATCGCGACAAAAGCTGTACAGGACATTGATACACGATTGAATGAGTTTTATGGCGTAAGACAATTCGGCAGCGCCGTTAAATTCGTTACGCTTTATCCACGAGCCAGGACTGTTCAGATTGCCGGAGATTTCAATAACTGGCAGCCGCAGAAAACAGCCTTGGAATCCACTCAGGACGGAAAATGGGAGCTGGCGATTGCTCTTGCGCCCGGCAAATACCGCTACCGTATGGTTGTTGATGGGCAATGGCAGCAGGACCCGTACAACGAACAGGTAGAACTAAATCCATTCGGAGAATATAACTCTATTCTCGAAGTCAAATAAGAACGAAAAGTTCATTTATACTTCGAGAGCTTTAAGTTTTGTTATGCTTTCAAAGGCCAAAGCAAGATAATCCTGGGCCGATTGAGTTGTTGCATCTCCCAAAACCTCCAGCATCAAAACTCCTTTATAATCTTTCGGCCAGTTTGAAACTACTTTTCGCCAGTCAGTGTTGCCTGTAAAGGGCAGCATATGGTCGTCATTGAAATTTTTGTTGTCGTGTAGATGGGTAGCGGTCAATTTGTGTCCCCATTTTTTTAAAATCCCGGCAGGTTCTTTACTCAGCAGGAAATCATGGCCGCAGTCATAACAGAAACGCAGATAGTCCGAATCAAGCTGCTCCAATATGAAATCTATGTAATCGCTGCGCCATGTATTTTCGGCTGCGAGAATGACCTTTGCAGATTCGGCAAATTTAAGTATTTCATTTATACTGTCCGGAAGCGGGCTGTTTGGCGCTTCGGGATTTTCGTAGGCTGGACAAACATGGAAGACCATTTTAGGTATATTATGTCTGGCGCAATCTTCAATCCATTTTTTGTGAAGGTCAATTATCTTTTTGCGCTCTGCGGGATTTTTGGATAAAAGCAGGTGAGCATCGTCAAACGGAACATGTATATTATCGATTTCAAGGCCTGCATCACGGACGATTTTCGGCAAATCGTCGAGCGAGCCGGTATTTGCCCTTTCCTCATCAGCCCACCATAAACAAGTAGCATCGAAACCTGCTTTTTTTATAAGCTTTGCCCTCTGGCTGATGTGCAATCGCCAGCCGAACCATATAAAAATACCGGCTTTTAAATTATGAAGAGTATTTTTATTTTTCATTAAGGGACCTGTCGTTTTTTTAAAGCGGCTTCGAGCAATTGACGTGTCTCTGTTTCGTTGGGGTCGATCTCTAAAATAGTGCGGTATGATTTTATTGCTTCGGCAATTTGTCCCTTTTTCTCAAGGAGAATACCCAGGTTGCGACGTATTTCGATATTATTCGGCTTGGCTTTTAGAAAAATACGAGCTTCTTTTATGGCTTCGTCAGTTTTGCCGACAGTGGCCAGTGCTATAGAGAGATAGCCGTGGGCCGTTATATTATCCGGTTCAAGCCCTAAGACCTTATTGAAGGCCTCAATAGCTTCATTGTATCTTCGCAGCTTGCTAAAGGTCATACCAAGTGTTAAGCGGGCTTCGGTAAAATTTGGGCTGATTCTTAATGCCTGCTCAAAATATTCAACAGCCTCATCGTTTCTGCCCTGTTTGCACAGTGCGGAAGCGAGATTATTATATGCCAGTGCAAAATTCGGTTTATCCTGTATGGCTAATCTGAAGTGCTCAATAGCCTGGGCGGTTTTACCCGTCCACAACAGTGCACAGGCGAGATTGCAGCGTGACTCGGCGGCATCAGGCTTAACCTCCAGCAGTTTATTGAATTGTTCAATAGACTCATCGAGCTTACCAACATCGAATAAACTGTTTGCATAACTTTCAATCATTATAGGGTTATTTTCGGTGACCTGTAAAGCGTGTCCGAATAACGACAGACTATTTTCCCAGTGCCTGACCTGTCGTGAGGCGGTTACCGCTGAAGCGGTTAGTGTTATAACGGCCAGCGAGCTCAGTATGATATTTTTATTGCGCCATTTCGGAATAAATTCTTTTGCGCTCCAGGCAATGATGATAAACAAGCCTGTTAATGTCATATAGGTATATCTGTCAGCCATGGCCTGCTTACCAGCCTGGATCAGACCAATTACAGGTATCATCGTGCCGAGATACCATAGCCACCCGACTATCAAAAATTTGTATCGTCGAGCCCTATAGATAAAATATATCGAGACCAGTAAAAGCAATAAGGCACAGACAGCAACCTTTATTATCGATAAACCGCTGCCATGATGCGGATAAAATATGGCTAATCGAATTGGCCAAAACATTTTCGTGATATACATAACATAAGATACAATAGCATTGCTGATTCTGGTTTTTAGACCGAAGACTTCGGCTTCAGCTATTGCTCCGCTGCTTTGCTGAACAAGAAATGTTATCACACATGAAGCGAGCGAGCAGATAAAAAACGGTATTTTTTCAATCAGCAGTCGCGGGGAAATTTTCCGCTCGAACGGCCAATAATCGAGCAAAAGCAGGACAAATGGAACGGTAACAAGCATAGGTTTCGACATAAGGCCCAGTATGAACAACACAAATGTCGTCAAATACCATTTAAGTTTTAAATTCCTGACATAATAACTATAGGCCCACATCGTCAGGAGCCAAAAGAAGGCGCTCAGCACATCCTTTCGCTCGGCAATCCAGGCAACGGACTCAACGTGCAGAGGGTGCAGCGCAAAGGCAGCAGCGACAAATGCACTGGGCCATAATGTACCGGTCATTCGTACAAAGACATAGAACAGGATAAGGGTATTTAAGATATGAAACAAAACGTTTACCAGGTGATACCCACCTGCCCAATCTTTAAAAAGCTGATAGTCGAGTATATGGGACAGCCAGGTAAACGGATGCCAATTGCTCGCGTGGTTTGCGGTAAAAGCCCAGTGAATGCTTTTAAAGTTCAGGCCCGATTGTATATTTGTATTATGGATTATATAGATACCGTCATCGTACCTGACAAAATCATAATTATATACCGGCCAATATACCGCGAGAATTGACCCAACAAGACAAATACTTATTATTAAAGGGTGGTATCTGTAATAATTTTCACCCATTTTTTTAACTCCTAAATGCTATATCCTTTGCTACTCTGCGAAGTATCGTTACGTAGCACAAGTCAGATTTCCAGCGGTTATGTTAAAGTAGCCGGATAAGGTTGTCAAGGCGATGGGTGTAACAAAAAAAGGTGGTATGCTGTTTTGGGCCTGCGGCGGTGATTATTATGATTATTATAGTTATTACTATCAATTAGGTCTTGGTGATATATCGGAAAATGTTTTATCTCTTGAGCAAGTTAAAGGCCCAAACGGTATCGGCAACCTTAACAATATAATCAGTTTCGATGCGGGCTGGGAACATTCATTGGCTGTCCAAAATACAATTATTTTTCGCTTGCATTTGATGAGCTATAATAGGTAATATGATTTAAGATAACTGAATAATGGATAATTGAAATCACTGAGATTTCATACGTTTCAAGCAAACTCGCGGATTCATAGTCAATCGGCTATGAAAAGTATCAAGAAATGTATGGAAGGCTCGGTGCTTCTTGTTTTAGAGAAGCACCGTTTGCTTTCACGTTCTTGATGGCTTTCGCGAGCTTTGCTTGGCGTGATTTGCGGCGGTGCTTTTAAATGCGCTTCTGTGATGTAAGATATTATGCGCTCGCATGTTACAAAAAAAAATCTCTACAATTTTTGAAGATTTTACTTGATTTTTGGTTCGGTATTCAGGTATAATGGTTAGTGGACAAAAACATAACAGACTTGAAGACTTGGCTTGAAAAATGATAAGGAGAAAGAAGTAATGAAGAAGTTAATAATAATTGCAATTCTGATTTTGCTGCCGGCCTGTGCTAATGCTACAGGTACCTGGACTACTCTCGATATGCCGGGAGCAGCTAGTACTTATATATGGGGCATTGACGGCAGCAATCTTGTCGGCTACTACATTGATGATTCCTTGGATACTCACGGTTTTCGCTATGATGGAACAAGTTGGTTTACTCTCGATCATCCCGATGCAATTCATACGCGAATATATAACATCGAAGGCAGCAATATCGTCGGTTACTATAAGGATAAAGACACTTATAAGGGACACGGTTTTCTCTATGACGGGACAAACTGGTTTACTTTTGACCATCCTGATGGAGTATCTACAGAAACAACTGGCATTGAGGGCAATAATCTTGTAGGTAATTTCACCGATATTTCCGGAGGGCACCACGGTTTTCGTTATGATGGAACAAATTGGTTTACTCTCGACTATCCGGGGGCAGGTTTGACACGGATACATGACATTGATGGCGGCAATATTGTCGGTTACTACTTTGGCGGTCATGGCTTACTCTATGATGGGACAAACTGGTTTACTATAGATAACCCCAACTTGAGTGGTACACATATATATGGCATCGATGGCGACAATCTTGTAGGATGGTCTATTGATGGTTCTGATAATTACCACAATTATCTTTATGATGGGTCAACATGGACTGCTATTGAGATACCCGGCGTTTACGCTATGCGCACACAAGATATCTATGGTAACAATCTCGTGGGTTCCTATCAGGATACTAATGGTACCCACGGTTTTGTTTATACCATTCCTGAGCCCGCAACTTTTCTGTTATTAGGCTTAGGCGGGATTATACTAAGGAAAAGAAAACAGGATTAGAAATATAATCACGATACCCTTTAAGGAGGAAGCAAATGCAATCTACAAAAAATATTATAGGACTGCTCTGCGCAATTATCGCAATCACAATGTCCCATTCAGTCTATGCGGAAGAATCATTATATGTAATCTCTTATATGGATTATGGCAAATTAGAGGCTTATGAAATCGACGGCGACGATTTGATTTGGCAAGATGACGGTTACACAGCATTACATGATAATCCTGTCGGTATTACAATACACGAATCGGATTATGGCAAATGGTTGTTTTGTACTTCTGAGGGTTCAGACAAGATTGAATTGATTGACGCTGAAACATTAGTATCGGATAGCATCATCGCCGTGCCAAATGCATACGATCTTGCCGGCATAGCGATGGATACAGGCAAAAGCAAACTCTATATAGTGGATAGATATACCAATCGTCTTTGGTCGTATTCGTGGGAACCATCAGCTAAAACACTCACCCCGGATTTCGACGACCCATATTACATCGAACTGGAAGATTTGGAATGTGAACCAAATTATTATAAAAAAGGTGCATTTGGTATTGCTCTTGATGAGCTGAGCGGCCTGCTCTATGTGGCGAACAACACTAATGGCATTGCATATTACAATACAGGCGACTGGTCGAAAGCCGGCGAAGTCAACGTTCCCTGCAACGCAATCAGTGTTGCCGTCGATTCCGGCAGAGGGTTGTTATATTTCGGGAGTATGGGCGACAGTTACGGCGATGGCGACCCCAATCTGTACCAGTACAACTTATCAACAGACCAGATAAATTCTGTAAATGTCGGCAGTGATGGTTCTGTTGCCGGCATTGCAGTTGACCAGCAGACTAATTTTGTTTACATTACGACCTACTTCTATGGCTATGGGGGGGATTTGATGATTTATGACAGCGATTTGAATCAGCATGGAACACCTATTTTTCTTGAGAGTCCTGCCGGGCTTTGCGTGCCTTACAATCCTTTAGAGATTCCTCCATCTTTAGCTGATATATACCCGAATGAGCCGGACGGCATTGTTAACTTTCTTGACTTTGCCGTTCTTGCCGCATCGTGGCTGACGAGCGCCGGGGACAGCGATTATAATGATGTTGTTGATTTTGTTGCTGATGATGTAATTGACTATAAGGATTTGGATGTTCTTTGTTCTGACTGGCTGTGGGTAGCTGGCTGGTTATGGGAGGATTACGGTATAGCTGCCGGCGGCGAATTGATTATGACTGGCGGCGATGAAGACAGGTGTTTAGCCGCTTCCGGCACGGAAGCGATAGATATGTCTGTTGGAGTTATGCCGTCTGTTGAGCCGATGGTTGTCTCTGAGCCGGAGCCGGCTGATATTGATGAGATTCTTGATTGGCTTGACGAGGTTTGGCTTAGCGGCGATATTGCTGATATTATGACTGAGGAAGAGTTTCTGGCGTTCAGGAATTCTATTGAAGGATCGGCGGGTTATTAAAAACAGAGGTTGTTTAGCCCCGACCCCTGCGGTCGGGGTTCAGAGGAGGAAGTTATACGAAAATGTGCCTGAAAATTGTGTTACACCCAAGGCGATATATATGCCTTAAATATTTTGCTTTTATGTTTTATCAATGGCTTTGCCGATTTTTTAAGGCATTTTTGAGAAGCTGAAGCGAAGTAGTATTATCGGGGTCAATTTGCAAGGCTGTGCGATATGCTTGTATAGCCTCGTCGCCTCTGCCAAGCCCGGCCAGCGCCAGACCGAGACAGTTGTAAGCGGTGACGTTGTTCGGCTCAAGCTCGATTACTTTATTACTGTATTCGATGGATTGATTATATTTTTTCAAGTCATTGGAAATTATAGCAAGACATAGGTAGGCTTTGATAAAATTCGGGTCGATTCTTAATGCCCGCTCACAGCAGTCGCCGGCTTTTTCGAATTGGCCTTGTTTTCTCAAGGCTATATACATATTGAAATACGCCTCTGTAAAGTTTGGTTTGTATTTTATAGCCAGCCTGAAATGTTCTTCCGCCTCCTGTATTCTGCCATTCCTCAGGAAGATATTGCCAAGATTATTATGAACATTGCCGGAATCCGGTTTGATTGACAATGACTTGTTAAAATATTTGACAGCTTCATCATATCGGCCCTGTCCAATTAAAACGATTGCATAGTTATCTATCATAATGTAATTATTTTCGGTGACCTGTAAAGCGTGTCCGAATAACGACAGACTATTTTCCCAGTGCCTGACCTGTCGTGAGGCGGTTACCGCTGAAGCGGTTAGTGTTATAACGGCCAGCGAGCTCAGTATGATATTTTTATTGCGCCATTTCGGAATAAATTCTTTTGCGCTCCAGGCAATGATGATAAACAAGCCTGTTAATGTCATATAGGTATATCTGTCAGCCATAGCCTGCCCGCCGACCTGAACCAGACCGATTACAGGTATCATCGTGCCGAGATACCACAACCACCCAACTGTCAGAAATCTGTATTGCCGAGCCTTATAGATAATATATGTCGAAATCAGCACGAGCAATAATCCACAGATGATAACCTTATCTGTCGATACACTGTTACCTGGGTGTGGATAAAGCGCAGCTAAACGGCTCGGCCAAATCATTTTTATGATATATGTGATGTAAAAAACCACGCTATTTTTAATTCTGGTTATAAGACCAAAAGATTCGATGAGTTTTGTTGCGCCGCTGTGTTGCTGAACAAGAAATGTTACTACAGATGACCCAAGCGAGCAGATAAAAAACGGTATTTTTTCAATCAGCAGCCGCGGGGAAATTTTCCGCTCAAGAGGCCAATAATCGAGCAAAAGCAGGACAAATGGAACGGTAACAAGCATAGGTTTCGACATAAGGCCCAGTATGAACAACACAAATGTCGTCAAATACCATTTAAGTTTTAAATTCCTGACATAATAACTATAGGCCCACATCGTCAGGAGCCAAAAGAAGGCGCTCAGCACATCCTTTCGCTCGGCAATCCAGGCAACGGACTCAACGTGCAGAGGGTGCAGCGCAAAGGCAGCAGCGACAAAAACGCTCGGCCATACCGCGCCGGTCATCTGCACAAGAACATAGAATAACAGGAGAGTATTTAAAATGTGAAATAAAACGTTTATTAAGTGATGTCCGCCGGCCCAACTGCCAAAGAGCCGGTAATCAAGCGTATGAGATAGCCATGTAACAGGATGCCAATTGCTCGCGCGGTTTGCAGTAAAAGCCCAGCGGATGCTTTTGAAATTTAAGCCTGACTGTATGTTCGTATTATTGGTTACGTAAGTGTCATCATCGTATTGGACAAAATCATAGTTATAAACCGGCCAATATACCGCAATAATTGCTATAACAAGACAGATACTTATTATTAAGGGGTGGTATCCGTAAGGTTTTTCACCCATTTTTCTTAACCCCTAAAGGGGAAATTACTGCCTGTCAGTTGTTCGTAAGCCTCGATATATTTTGCGCTGGTCTTTTGGGTAATGTCGTCAGGAAGCTCTATGCCCTTGCCGGACTTGTCGAAGTTTATGCTCTCGAGATAGTTTCTGACAAACTGCTTGTCGTAACTTTCCTGGTCTCTGCCCGGCTGGTATTTATCCGCGGGCCAGAATCGGGACGAATCGGGAGTGAGCGCCTCATCGATAAGAATAATTTTATCGTTGACGATACCCCACTCGAATTTCGTATCAGCCAGAAGAATGCCTTTTGTTACGGCATAGTCTCCTGCCTTTTTGAATATTTCAATACTCTTATCGCGAACGTACTCGGCCTTTTGGCGCCCTATGATTTCGATGCATCTGTCAAAATCGATATTTTCATCGTGCGCACCGAGTTCCTCCTTTGTCGCAGGAGTGAAAATAGGTTCAGGCAGTTTATCACACTGTTTAAGACCGGCCGGCAGTTTATGGCCGCAGATAGTTTGCGACTGCTGATACTCCCGCCATCCTGAACCTGCGAGATATCCACGCACCACACATTCGACCGGCAGAGGTTTTGTTTTTTTAACCAGCATACTTCTGCCGGCGAGCTGTTCGGGATAATCGCTGAAAGGTTTTGGGTAATTGCTGACCTTGTCGGTTATCAGATGGTTTTCAACATCATCAGATAAAAAATCGAACCAGAATTTTGAAATCTGTGTAAGGACGATACCTTTGTATGGGATGCCGCTGGCCATAATGACGTCAAATGCGCTTATCCTGTCAGATGCGGCTATGAGTAGTTTATCCTCAAGGTCGTAAATATCGCGAACTTTGCCGTGTTTCGCTTTTGTGCCGGGGATTTTTGTCTGTAAAATAATATCAACCATTCTGTATCCTTTCAGATTTTCAGCGGTTATGTTAAGGCGACCGGATAATGTTGTCAAGACGGGATATTTATCTTTTATTTTACCAATTTAGCCGTTATACTGCTTCACTTTAGGCAACTTAAACAAAAGCTTTTAGCGAAAGGAATTTTAATTATGAAGAGGACAATAAATATCTCAATGGTTTTGATTGTTTTATTCTCAGCGGCAGTATTTGCAGCGGAGCCGAAGGTGCCTGCCGCAGAGCCAAATACGGTCAAGGATACAGGCCAATCTGATATTGCTGTGGTAACGGTCAACGGTAAAAAAGTTACCGAAGCACAAATAGAAGCAGTTCTTAATCCAAGAATGCAGCAGATGGCCGGCAGAATTCCTGAAAATATGATACCTCAGTACCGTCAGCAGATAAGAAAACATGTTATCGAACAGCTTGTGATTGATGAGCTTATATCGCAGAAAGAAAAAGAAAATGGTATTGATGTCAACCAATCCGAACTGGATCAGAATATTAACGAACAAGTTGCCGAGCAGAATTTAACTATAGACGAATTCAAATCGCTGCTGAGAGCCTATGGCACTAACTTCAGCGACCATGAGCAAAGAGTGCGTGAAAAGATTATGTTTGAAAGGCTCCTTGAAGTTGAAATAACCGGCAAAGTCCGGAAGCCTACGGATTCGCAGGCCGAAACATACTATGACGAGAATATTCAGCAGTTTAGTAAGCCTGAAATGATTCATACCAAACACATCCTTATAAGGCCGGCTGATTCCAATGACCCGAATCAGGCCAAGGCGAAAGCTGAGACAAAGGCTCAGGAGCTTCTTAAGCAGCTGCAGGGCGGTGCTGATTTTAACGACCTTGCAAAGCAGTATTCTGCTTGTCCTTCCGGAAAGAACGGGGGCGACCTGGGGATGCAGGCTAAAGGGACATTTGTCCCGCCATTTGAAAAAGCGGCCTATGCTCTCAAACCCGGCCGGCTAAGTGATGTTGTCCAGACCAATTTCGGCTTCCATATCATAAAGCTTATGGAACGTGTCGATGCCGAGACCACAAGTTTTAATGCGGCCAAGGACCAGATTTTAGAAATTCTTTCTGCTAAGCAAAAAGAAGGACTATTTCTGGAATACATCACTAAAATTAAGGCCGAGGCCGATGTTAAATACACAAACGAGGAAGACAGGCTTGAAGTTATGGGAGAAAAAGCGGCAAAACCAGTTCAAAAGCCGCAACAGGATGAGAAAACTTCCAAGGGAAAAAAGCGGAAAAAGGATTAATAAAGCCCGAAAATTACGCCTTCGGCGGCAAGTATGCCCCGAAGGCTTTTTTTATGCGCATTGTTTACTGCAACCACGGATTGCGCATAACTTGTCAGGATGATGAGGAATATATGGCATTTGTCGGTAAGCTGTTAGTTTTAATGGATTTAGGTGAAAAATTCGGTTTCTGCGGTCGCCGCGGTGCCCAGCTATGGTAGTGAAGGCGGAAACAGATTTTAATTGGTTGCAATTTGGGAAAAATTTGATATTATTATGGGTCTGGAAGGCTTGGTTGCTTAGCCATGCGTTTAATCCGCCAGTCCTTGGGACGCCTTATGGAGAGACGGATTAATATGGGAAATGTCAGATTATATGATTTTTCATCTGAAGTCACAAAAGAAAGGAGAAAAAAATGGGATCTTATGTTGAAAGCGTTATCAGTAGCGGGGAAAACGTCATATACCAAGCAAGAGTAAGCTTTTGGTCAATGCTGCCGTATTTTGTTGTTGGGTTACTCCTCCTGCCTTTGTACGGACTCGGTTTGTTGTTTTGGTTAGCGGCGGTTATCCGATACAAATGTACTGAATTAGCAATTACCAATAAGAAGATCATTGCCAAATTCGGCTTTATACATAGGGCTACGATCGAATTGTTATTGCCGAAGGTAGAAAGCATCCAGGTAAAACAATCTTTGTTTGGAAGGATATTAAATTACGGTTCAATCATCGTATCTGGTGCAGGCAACCCGCAAGCACCCGTGCCTGGAATTAGTGATCCCATTCAGTTCAGGCGGAAGTTCATGGAGATACAGGAGCAAAGTACCAAGTAATGTATACTGAAGTTTAGGTGGAAAATGGTGTCAACCCTGATTTTTAATTATAGGACTTGCTATTTTAGTGAGTCCTCTTTTTTTTCTTTTTTAGTTTGTCGGAGGACAGTCCTCCGATAATTTGACAGGTTTAAAAAAATAAACTACATTATTAATTGGGTCGTTAAAAATTAAAAAGGAGACAGAAGATAAGAGATAAAATCAAAAGATAAGGGGAAGAAAAAATGAAAAGAACAGTGAAAACAATGCATGAGAAGAAGCACAACATATTGACCCGAACACATTACATTACGTGTTTGATTGCTCTTACCATTGCCTTGGCACTGACAGGGTGCGGCAGGAACAAACCCAAGGCACCGCCAAAGCAAATGGTGCAGGATGCACTACTCGCTAGTTTGCCCCCATTTCTTTCGCTCGATAGTATTGAGTTGGAGCCGATACCTACTGGCCCCGAATCAGTCAAGGTCAAGTTCAAGGCCATTGTCACTCCAAAAGAGGACTTGTATCGGGTGTACCGCGAGGTGCAAGGCACGCCAAGAGTGACCTTGCTCAAGGTAATTCAGACCGCAGGAGCCAAGGCATCTCTTTACGGTTCAGTCGAGGCTAATCGCACAATGGACCTATGGACTTTGGAATCACCGCAGATTGAGATTGGCCTTCAGCAATTCGGAGCACCCCGAGGAGCGTTCGACGCGCAATCCTACGTCACCGGCACCGCCAGAGCAAATGCGGCTCTCGAGGAGCAGGCTGCAAACGCCCAACGTCAGGAGCAGGCCAGAAAGGCCGCTCTAAAACAGCGAGAACGCGAGCGAAAGGCGCAACAGGAGCGAGAAGCACGTGAGCAAAAAGAGCGACGGGAGCGGGAGGAACAAGCGAGAATTGCGTTTGAAGAACAACGAAACAAGGAAATAGAACAACAAAAGAAGGAAGAGGAGGAGGCCCGACAGAAACTTATCCTGGCGACCCGTCCAGGCACGCATTACAGAGGCACAATCGCGGAGGGGGATGAACGTCAGCGCATCCGTTTGGTCTTTACCGAGCAGAGGGATTTTGTGATTTATGCAGAAGCAAGTGAGCCCGGCACCCCCGAAAATAAACGAATCTTCGCGCAAGTTCTCGGTGAAGAACTGCTTTTCAACCAAGTACCCGAAGAAGACGGGTCTGTTTACCCTATCGTAATGCGCTCCGTCGGAGAAAACAGTGGCTACCTGTGGCAAGGCGGTACTTTTGGTAACTTCTACAGGCGCCTCACGTCACTGAAACTCCGGCTGACCGATACCGGGTTGGAGGGCAAATCACAATGGCCTAGTTACACAATTCGTCTCTATCGTGGAGATATAAAAAGTCAAGAAAAGGACGAAAGCGAAAGCATCAGAAGGGCCGAAAGAGAAAGAAGAAAGGACGAAAAAAGGGAAGAGAGAAAGGACGAAAAAAGGGAAAGGAGAAAGGCACGCCGGCAAGAGAGGCCGCGGTGATGGACTTTGACCCGCTTTATACAGTACGCCAGAGGCGTATAAAACTGTATAATCGTTGTTCAATTAATGAAATCATAAGGAGATAGCAAATGGCAACGTTTTGCAGCAGTTGCGGTGAGGAGAGGGTGGAGTGTCCTCGTTGCGAAGGGAGAGGTATAGTAGACGGTGGTATTAGCTTCGACGAGTATCAATGCCCCAACTGCAAGGGCAAAGGAGAGGTTTGCCCCAAGTGCGGTGAGTGATGCAAACGATAGTTAGGGACAATGGGGCTGTTGAAAAAAGTGGAAAAACAAAAACCCGCCGTGAAACGGCGGGCTAAATATTTTTAAATCTGTGAAATCAGTGGTTAAGATTTCTTTTTTTCCTTATATTTCCCCAAATCTTTCTCCAGTAGAATGCTTCTTAGCGGTTCGTATTGCCAGCAGGGGAAATTCAACAGCGCAAATTCTTCATCCCTCTCCTGCAGGACAAATTTATCGTGAGCCAGCGCGGTTAAAATTATATTAAACGGCGTAACGGGGCAACTAAAGCTTAGTTTCTTGCCTTCCACGGTGGTAAACTGCGTTCTGACACAGGAACCTTTTTTAGTCCTGCATATTGAAACGCTTACGAGGCCGGTATTGTTTTTCAATTTCCGATTAAGAGAGTTTTGCCTTGGGGTTGCGACTCGCAGATTACACCTGCGGTTATCGAGGGGGTTTCTGTTTTTGTGGTCAACGATTTCGCCTTCGCAGGCGTGCATAATATAGTGAGTAAGCGGAATAGATTTATTTTTTTCTGTTTTTAAAATGATATGGGGGCAGTTACTAAAATTAAAACCTCTAATAAAGGTGTATTTCCTCCGAGGCAGAATATCCGGGTCCTTGAAGATTCTGCGGTAGATAAAATCATCGATTATTATTGTCCGGCCGGCGATTTCAAACGTTCGATAGTTGTTTTTTTGCTGCGGCATTTTTCTTCGGTTCCTTCTCAGTTTCTTTTGTGTAGGGGCGTAAGCCGTAGAGCGGGCAGGCCAGGCAGGAGCAGTTAATTATCTCGTTTTTCTGCCAGCAGACGCATTCGAGACAAAAGGCCTTGACGGCCTCGGTTTTATTGTTGGTTTCAACCGCTTTTTTATAGGTTTTGCGGTATTTTTTCGGAATTTGGGCCAATCTGCGGGCTATTTTCTGTTTTCTTAACGATTCGATATCCGGCTTTTCTAAATTTGTCGTTTTCATAACTTGCTTTCCAATAAGATGTTACAGTAAGTTTTTCAGTAATTGTCCAGTATTTTATTTAATAATCATCTAACTTATTGGTATTTTATCACAAAACATTAAAAAATCAAGAGATTTCTTCTAATTTTTACTTAATTTTTGTAACTATCTAACAAATATAGGGTTAAAACATTAAAAAGATTTTTACTTCTTTCTTACTTCTTTTTCTGCCCCACTGCTTTTGGGTCTCCTGTTCTTTGTGAATAGAGGTTTGCAACGCTGAATAGTTCGTATATAATGCAGCCAAAATGGATTTGGAGCGTAAAAATATGCGGAACAGCGGAGTTATTTTATTGGTAACATTGGGATTGGCGGTTATTTGCATCGCCGAGACATGGCACTTGGAAGGCGGACAGGAATGGCAGAAGGTGGGTCAGGAAGGCAATTCCGCTTTTTTAATGGCTGTCGCGCAGGCGAAACAGTTTATTTCTACAGGCAAGGTTGGCAGAGCTAAAAAAGCTTTCAATCAACTAAAGGCTGATTATCCTCAGATTGCAGGCGATGATTTTGACGCGTTTGTCAAAGCAGAGGTGCTTTATGGACAGCGGAAATACACTAAAGCAGTAAATGCTTATGACAAGTTCACAGATAAATTTCCGCAAAGCGTGTTTTATCAATCGGCACTCGAAAGACAGTACCAGATAGCAACAGCATTTTTAGGCGGACAGAAAATAACAGCTCTGAAAGTTATAAGAATCAGAGCTTATGACGAAGGCGGCGAGATAATGAACAAAATTGCCGACAAGGCAGGAGATGCCCCGGTAGCCCAAAACGCGCTAAAGACTCTCGCCCAAAGTAAAGCGAAAAGAGGCGATTACCAGGAGGCCTGGCGGACATGGTCGGATGTTTCGAACAGATGGCCGACCGGACGAACCGGCCAGGAGGCGCTGTTTGGAATGGCAAGAAGCCTTGAACAGTCATACACTGGGCCGAAATTTGACTCAAAAGTGCTCGAAAGCTCACAAAGTTACTACGATGAATATCAGAAAAGGTATCCGGCCTCTGCCGCCGAGCTTGAAGTAGCACAGACGTTGCATAATATATATGGGGAACTTGCCGAAAAAGAACTGACTGTCGCAGACTATTATGCAAAAACAGGCAGCTATATGGCAGCGAATCTTTATTACCAGAGAGTAATTGATGACTGGCCCGACAGCGCCTCGGCAAGACTTGCTGAGCTTGAAATGGCTGATCTCAAAGAAAAACAACAGAAAGAAGCTAAGCAAAGCTCGTCCAAAAAGAAAAAGTTAAACTTGAAGGAGTGGTTCCTATGAAAATAAAAGGAGCTATTTTC